>JAFIFA010000167.1 GCA_020832225.1 Balneolaceae bacterium | reverse complement strand
CGGGAGCGGCGATTTTGGCCGTAAATCGGTCAAAATGCGGCTCCTGAGAGGGTTAAATGCCCTTAAAATCTACAATACGTGAAAGAACTATGGCTTATTCGGCCAAATTTTTAAATAACCCAGGGTAGTTCAAAGCCCTCTTAAAGTTTACTTTTTGAGCTTAACCCGGCCTTGAATCAATTGGCGGGAATAGGGTGGCTGGCGGGTGACGGATAGAAAAATTTCATCAGCCGTGCATTACTTCTATAAAGGAATTTAAACCTATTCGGCCTTGAAATTTTTCCGTCAACCAAAAGCCCCCGCCGCCAACCCCGATCACTCGGGGACCGCCTTGATCTTTTGGTTCGTCCCGAGGCGTCGGGATGAACAAGGATCTTAGCAGACGCTTTAAATCGTTGCGCTAGTGCATTATTTATACCAGATAGAGATGTCAGATTGATAACATGAGATCAAACCAGTCCTAATACCGCCGCAAACAGAAAAGCCCTGTTTTGGCAGGGCTTTTCACTGAACATCAATATTATAGATTGAAAAAATTAACCTTTTCCGTCAGGCTTCGGATTCTGCTGATTTTGCATCTCCTGCATCTTGGATGGATCCACAAACTGCAGCTGATTGCTCAGCGAGGTCTGCAGCTCTTCCACATCATCTTCACTCAGTACTTCACCAAGATCCTTCACTCCTACTTTCAGAAGCAGGTTGTAGATCATTCGGTTAAAGAGCATCTGGTGTGCTGCTGATGAGAGCTGCATCAACTGTTCCTGCGGTACCTGTGCACCACTCAGCTTAATTTTATTAAAGACAGGCTCCAGCATTTTTTCAATATGCTTGCTGAGCTGCTTCTCCAGTTCCTTGGCATTCTTATTCTCTTTGCTGGTCACTTCTTTCCCTGAGGGGTCAACTAATTTCATCAGTCTGTTTTTTCTTCATTAAGATTCATTATATCAACACTAAATATACGGTTTTGAATTCCGGAAGGAAAACAGAGCTCTATGCAACATGACGGAATTGGATAAAGATTGTAAAGCCGATGTGCATTCCTTGCTTTGGTTTCTGATATTGTGCGCTTATAGGTCTCCGCAGAATTGCGAAATCTGCGGCATTATAAACGGGGCTGTGTACCTGTAATTCCGGGAAAATTCAGCCGTGAGCAACCTGTTAACCAAAACTGAACTTATGAACTACCGATACATCCTCGTTGTGCTCATCACAGCGGCAATGGCTTTTAACCCCTTTTCTGAAGCTGAGGCACAAACAGCCAATTTCGAACTCGCCGAACGCTTCACGGCAAACAACATGCAAAAGATGACCGGCAGCACCTTTCTGAACGCTCGCTGGATTGAAGATGAAGACCGCTTCTGGTACCAGTGGGAAGATAATGATGGAAAGCGCTGGATCTACGTGGACGCTGCCAGCCAGCGTATCCGTCCGCTTTTCGACCGCGATGAGATGGCCGCACAGCTATCCGAGGAGTTCAGTCGCGGATTCGACGCCAAAAACCTTGACCTGAAGGATTTTGATTGGGATACAGACAGGGGCTTCTTCACTTTTCATGTAGACAGCATCGAGTTTAAATTTCATATCGACCGTGATGAGCTGGTAAAGGGCGACTCTCTCAAATATGAAGAGCGCGAACCATGGGCCACCTACTCTCCGGATAGCAGCTACATCGCCTTTGCCCGGGAGCATGATCTCTACGTTATGCGAACCGATGATCCGGACAGCACCGAAATTCGACTGACAGACGATGGAGAGCGCTGGTACAGTTTTCAGTCCGATCACGGAGACACCACTACAACCGAAAAGCTGCGATCACGGGCAACCTGGTTTGAAGATTCCAGCAAGCTCTATGTAAAACGACAGGACTGGCGTGATGTGGACGAGCTTTGGGTGATCAACAACGTGGCAGAACGGCCCGAACTGGAGACCTACAAATACAACATCCCCGGCGACGATAACCACTATCAGGATGAGATTCTGGTTTTCGATATGGAGACCAAAGACCACGTGCGCCTCGATACCGACAAATGGCCCGATCAGTCTCTTGGCGGGGTCTACTTCAGCGGCGGCGGTATCTATCTTAGCGACGACACCTCCGACTACATGTGGATTTTGCGCCGAAACCGAACCTGGGACAAGGTTGATGTGGTGAAAGCCAACACTACAACCGGCGAAACCGAGGTTCTCTGGAGTGAGGAGAGCAAGCCATACTTCAACGTGATGAACTCCTATCTGGGCGTCATCAACGGTGGAGAGGAGTATATCTGGTGGAGCGAACGCACCGGCTGGGGACAGCTCTACCGCTACAGCAGTGAAGGCGAACTGGTGAACCGAATTACCGAAGGCCACTTCATGGTTGGCAGCGTTGCTGCAATCGACACCACCGCACAGACAATCTACTTTGAAGGGTTTGGAAATGAGGAGGACCGTAATCCATTTCATTCTCACTACTACAAGGTTGAGTTTGATGGCTCGGGCCAGGAGCTTGTTACACCTGAAAATGGAAATCACAGCTTCAGCATGAGCGACACCCGTAACTATTTTGTCCACAACTTCTCACGCCCCGATCAGCCAACCCGCTCTGTTCTGCGCGACAACCGTGGACGGGAGATTTTTGCCCTTGAGGAGGTAGACCTTACCAAGATGAAGGAGGCTGGTTACAATCTACCTGAAGAGATTACCGTAAAGGCTGCCGATGGTTATACCGATATCTACGGAGTGATGTGGAAACCGGCCGACTTCGACCCGGACAAAACATACCCGATCATCTCTTATGTCTATCCAGGCCCGCAGGTTGAACCCTACCCGAGAGGCTTCTCCGTTGGCGGTACAGCGGCCCGCGCACACTCCCTCTCGCAGGTTGGGTTTGTGGTAGTGGCACTTGGAAACAGAGGTGGTAGTCCGCTTCGCGAAAAGTGGTACCATAACTACGGTTATGGCAATCTGCGCGACTATGCAGTGGCCGACAACCGTTACGGCATTGAGCAGCTGGCAGCTACCAGGGATTACATCGACATCGATCGTGTTGGGATCTACGGACACTCCGGTGGAGGCTTCATGAGTACGGCAGCCCTGCTGTCGCACCCCGACTTCTATAAGGTTGCGGTCTCATCGGCCGGTAATCATGAAAATGATATCTACAATATCTGGTGGAGCGAATTTCACCATGGCGTTGAGGCACAAACCGACTCCGTTACCGTAGAGACCGAAGATGGTGAAGAGGTAAAAGAGGAGCGTACAACCTTTAGCTCCAGCATCCCCGGCAACGCCGAACTTGCAGACAACCTCCAGGGGCGCCTTCTATTGGTCCACGGCGAGATGGATAACAATGTGCACCCGGCACACACTTACCGCGTGGCCGATGCGCTCATCCGCGCCGGCAAGCGTTTCGACATGATGATCTTCCCCGAAATGCGTCACGGTTTTGGGCGCTACAACGCCTACTTCGAAAGGCTGCTCTGGGACTACTTTGCAGATCACCTCCTCAACTACAGAGCCGAAGGGGTTGATTACAATCTGCCTGATTAATTGATTGCTCTTACTGCGAACTTACTAAAGGCTCCTTGTTTAAACGCAGGGGGCTTTTTTTGTATGTGATGAGCGCATGGCGCGGAGAGCTGAGGGCTGAGAGGTCGGTTTGGTTGAACTGTTGAAACGTAGAATCGTTGAATTGTTGAGGACCTTGGAGCCAGAAGTCAGGTGTTTACAACACATTCTAGTAGATGACCAAATCCAGCCCTGAAAGGGCGTCCCCAACTCAGACAGGGGCAGAGCCCCTGAATCGGAGCAACGCTCCGGGTGAAATGGAGCCCGTATTCCCGCGCCGAGGAGAGATCTGAATAAGAGAACAGGATTCATCGAGGCGCAGGAGAAGGGGTTTTGAAAGGGGCGATTCGGGTGAAAACCATTTTCCCCGCCCCCACAAACACACCACCCGAGTGGGCCGGGACGGAGGAGACTCGGTTAACGCAGAGAGAAATATCTCAAATCTTGCCCAAAATCAAGCCCTGAAAGGGCGCTCCAACCCAACCCGGAGCAAAGCTCCGGGTAAATTGCAGCCCCTAATCCCACGCCGAGGAACGGTTTTTGAAAAGGAACGGAGAGAACCGAGGCGCAGTGGGAAGGGAATCGGTGAGGGGAGTATTCGAGTGAAAGCGAAATTTCTGCCCCCCACAAACTCACCCCTGTAATTCGAAAGTCGCGCTACGCACTCTTTCTCGGTCCACTCTTCCCGAGGGTTCAGGACAGGTGAGAAGGGATTATCAACCCTCAAACCAATCTATGCTACTATTCTGGATGTGTTCTTAAAAGTGATTTTAAAATGGAATATGGACTTATCCCAACCACCTCCCGAGTAGGTCGGGACGTCGCTATGCTCCGCCTTTGTCCCCTCCCCGACGGTTCGGGGCAGGCTCTTAAAAAGGAGGGATTTTTAATCCTGTCCATCAATCAGAACATTTACCCATTATTTGTCCAGATCATGAAATCCCTTTACGAAGCCACCCACCAGGCCGAGTCCCTCCAGGGCGAGGGAGGGAGGGAGGGAGGGGAGGGTTAGTACGCTATGCGCTCAGCGCCTGGCGCCTTGCGCTCCCCCAAATCAAAATCTTCCAAAATTAAATCTTGCTCAATACCTTCAACATTCCCAAATTCCGCCAATAATCTAAATTCCAAACGACCCTCCTAACATGAAAAAGTGTCTACCTTTTCTATTTCTGATCACATCGCTGATATTGAGCAGCTGCGCCACCACCGACAGTTCACAAAATCATCAGCAAAACCTGAATGAAAGTGAACGTCTCGCTCTCACAGCAGAGGATTACGAACGTGCAGAACGCATGCTTAGCTGGAACCTCTCAGACAAAGTGACCCGCAATCAGGTATCACCACAATGGATTAACGAACACACTTTTTGGTACCGCGTCTCAACGGAGCGTGGTAACGAATACATGCTTGTAAACGCTGAAGCCCGTGAGCACGATCACGCTTTTGATCATGAACGTCTGGCAGCCACCCTCTCTGAAATGAACGGAAACGATCAGGACCCCTGGGGGCTTCCGCTTCAGAATTTCAGCTTTTCTGATGATCTGAACACCATCACCTTTACAAGTCGTGGCAGTCTGGTTGAGTGTTCAGTTGAAACCTATACCTGTGAAGAGAGTGGTGCCGCCCCCTACACCCTGGCAAACTCGGTCACCTCACCTGATGGAAAACTGGCCGTTTTTATTCGCGACTATAACCTCTGGGTAAAAGATCTTGAAACTGCCGAGGAGACGCAGTTGACCACCGAGGGTGAGGAGCACTACGGCTTTGCCATCAATAACCAGGGCTGGAACCGGTCAGACACCCCGATTGTAAAGTGGTCGCCTGATTCAAAAAAGATCTCCACCTTTCGCCTCGATGAACGAGGAGTGGAGATGATGACCCTCTGGAGAACGGTTGAAGGGCGTCCTGAAGCCGACATCTGGCCATATGCCCTCCCCGGTGATGAGGTGGTGCCGATGCTGGAGCGCGTTGTGATCGATGTGGAAGAGAAGACCAAAACCTGGCTCGATATTGAGCCCGCACATCAGCGAACATCCAACTGCTGCGGCCTCACCCGCGGACAGGATTGGGCAGACAACGAGTGGAGCGAAGATTCATCCCGACTCGCTTTTGTCAGCACCTCCCGCGACTATAAAGAGGTAACCCTCTATGTTGCCGATCCGGAATCAGGCGAGGTTCGCGAAGTGTACCACGAACGTGATGAGATCTTTTTTGAGTCGAATCTAACCTCCCGCGGAGTACCGAACTGGCGAGTACTTGAAGACAGCAATGAATTTATCTGGTTCACACGCAAAGATAACTGGGGTCACCTCTACCTCCACGATCTGGAGACAGGTGAGGAGAAAAACCGTATCACCTCCGGCGACTGGAACGTGGTGGATATTCTCAGAGTCGATCAGGAGAACCGCAAAATCTGGTTTACAGGTGTGGGCAAAGAGGATGGCATCGATCCCTACTATGAGTTTCTCTACACCGTCGATTTTGATGGCAATAATCTGACCAAACTCACCCCGGAACCCCTCAACCATGATGTTCATCTGAGTCCTGACGCCTCTTTCATTGTGAGCACCCACTCCGACTTTGTGACACCGCAAAAATCGGTTCTGCGTGATGCCTCGGGAGAGATTTTGATGGAGCTTGAGGAGGCAGATATCTCCGCACTACTCGAAACCGGATGGCAGAAGCCGGTTCCATTTTCGGCCAAGGCGCGCGATGGCGAGACCGATATTTACGGCGTGATGCTGCTCCCATCCAATTTTGATCAGAACCAAAGCTATCCGATCATCAACAACATCTATCCGGGTCCGCAGGTAGGCAGCGTGGGCGCGCGAAGCTTTTCGCACAGCCGTCGCGGACAAGCCCAGGCGCTCGCCGAGCTTGGTTTTATCGTGGTTCAGATAGACGGATTTGGTACTCCGATGCGCTCACGCGATTTTCATACGTATTACTACGGAGATATGAGTGATAACGGTCTGCCCGATAATATCGCGGCGATGGAGCAACTGGCTGAAGAGTATGACTTTATCGACATCGATCGGGCGGGAATGTTTGGCCACTCCGGTGGCGGATTTGCAACCGCGTCTGCGATGTTCCAGTATCCTGAATTTTTCAAGGTGGGAGTCTCCAGCGCCGGTAATCACGACAATCGCGGATACACCTACTACTGGGGTGAAAAGTTCCAGGGGTTGCTTGAGGATACCGAGGAGGGTGATACCTACACCAACCAAGCCAACCACCTGCAGGCTGAAAACCTGGAAGGACATCTACTTATCTCCTACGGCACGATGGACACCAACGTCCACCCGGCAATGACCCTGCTGGTTGTGGATGAGCTGATCCGCCACAACAAGGATTTCGAGCTGGTAGTGATGCCCAACCGCGGACACGGATACGCCAACGAGCCGTATCACCTGCGCAAAACCTGGGACTTCTTCGTGCGCCACCTGATGGGCGCCGAGCCGCCAACAGAGTACAGAATTGGCAGATAAACTCACCTTCATGTAAATTGAAATTCAACTCAAACCACTGGTGCTCCTGCATCAGTGGTTTTTTCAATCCTCATAGACAGAAAAAAGTATGAGCGTATTAAACGCTATGACTTAGAAAAGGTCTAAATGACAATTCATAATTGGTTAATGTGAAAAAGAAATAGGTGCTAAAGACTCCACATGTGTAGATATAAAGAGATGAATTTCAATAAATTGTAATAAAATCAAATTTTTGAATGGTGTTGTTTGATTCAGTTCACCCAGACAGAGCCCGTATTCCTGAATTTCAGTTCTCTTTTCTGATTTTTTTACTGGCTTTTATCATAGCCGGATGCTCCACCGATTCGGGGGATTCTCCGTCACTCTTTGCTAGTGGAGAGTTTCTTAACCTTGAATTCACAGAACAGGAGGTTTATAAGGTTGAGGTGAAGGATAACACCCTGTTTGCCGGAACCAGCGATGGTTTCATGGTTTTTGACCTGGAAAATGGAGTACAAACCGGACATCACAAACCGGAAAGCCGGGTACGAACATTCCTGATTATTGAAGATGATTTTTGGCTGATCAGCACGGCTTACCTTGGCGGTACACAAGATAATGCAATCTTAAAAAGTGAGGATCAGGGAGAAACATGGAGAGATTTTTCAAACGGCTATGCAGAAGGATGGGAACGTGATCCATTAACTCCGAATACGATGGATTATCATACGGACAGTGAACAGCCTGTCATTTTTGCGAGAACTCTACCTGCATTGTTTGTTGCCAGAAGTACTGATGGGGGCGCAAGCTGGGAAAATGTGCAGGGAGACTGGAGCAATCCGGGCGTGGGTGCAAGTCGGTTTATTAAAATTGACCGTAACAATAGTGAAAACATTTGGGCAGGAGGTTCCGGTTCTCAATTTAATTCGTACATGATTAAGTCAACAAACGGTGGTGATGACTGGGAGTTCGTGGAAAGCTTCAGTGAGAGCTCAAGCACCATTTACAACATGACTATCCGCCATGGCCACTCCAGCCATCTGCTGGCCGGGATATCAGGAGGAATCCTGAAATCAACCAACATGGGAACCGATTGGCAAACGGTTTACACCGGTATCAACGCCACCACCCTGCAGAAAAGTCAACGAAATCCTGATGTGATATTCGCAAGCGGACAAAACTCGTCCGGCACACTTTTTTTCCTGACCAGTAACGATTTTGGTGATACATGGACAGAGCAGGATTATGGTGAAGGTCCGGCAGAACTATATATAAACGATCTGGCTTCTGTTGTGCAGGATGGCGAAGAGGTGCTCTATTTTGCTACAAACAGTGGGATTTTCTCGTTCGGATTGGAATAATTGATAAAAGTCTGGGTAAAACTATAAAATCTGTTCTATTTGTCCCCGACAAAAGGTGATGATTTGACCTCCACAAATTCACCCAAAAGCTCTTCCGTCATCGTCCAAAGCTGTCGGCATGCCTGGTCATCCTGTGCAATCCGGGACGGCTTCACCTCTTTAGAGTTTTTGAAGTACCCCCCGCTTTTTCCTTCAATACCCTCTGCAACGCTTAGCCATATTGTGGTTTTGGCTCCTTTATCGGGAGAAAGCATAAACATTTTGCCCATATTGAAGAGCCAGCCAAATAGTGAACTGCTATCTGAGGCAAGATTGGTACTCACTGCTCCCGGATGGAGGCTGTAGGTGGTAACTCCTGATCCCTCAAGTCGCTTGGCCAGCTCTCTGGTAAACATGATGTTGAAGAGTTTCGAGTTGCCATACGCCTTCACGGTGCCGTAACCCTTGCTGAGCTGCAGGTTATCCGGATCAAATTTGCCCGCCCGGTGAGCTTCCGATGCCACATTCACCACCCTGACGCTTTCTGCCTTGTGAAGCAGTGGAAGAAGCTCTTTCGTCAGAAGAAAATAGGCGAGATGGTTCACGGCAAACGTCACTTCAAACCCATCTTCGGTTGTTTCCCGCTTACTGTCTGCCACAATACCCGCGTTATTTACAAGCAGATCCAGTGTGGGCAGCATCTCACTGATTTTGCCTGCCGTCTCCCGTATCTCATCCATCCGATCGAGATTGCATAGAAGATAGTCCACGTCCCTGTTTTCCGATGCGAAAATAATCTCCTGCTTGGCCCGTTCAGCTTTCTCCTGGTTTCGGCAGATCATAATGATTCGATACCCTTTCTTGGCGAGCTCCCTGGCCGTCACTTTACCGATACCTGAATTGGCTCCCGTAATTACAGCTATTTTTTGGTGATCTGCTTTCTTTTCTGACATCTCTTTTGATTGATTGGATTTTAGTTAGTCAGATAACAAATGAAAAGAGTGAACGGTTCACTCCATAACCTGAAAATGAACGCATATCGGACCTGGAGGTCAGAAGTACAATGCATGAAAAAAGCCGGCCTCTTTTTTCAAAGAGCCGGCTAATTCATCTGTTTCAAAATTTTCTCAAATCAATCATTGTACGCTTCAACAGCTTCGTCGAGCGATTTATAGTGGTTGAAGACCGTAATCAGTTTCGTCACTATCAGCAGGCTTTCGATCCGGTCTGATGCTCCACAGATTTTCAGATCTCCGCCGCCATTTCGAAGGGTTGTTAGTGCTGCAATCAAGATTCCGAGACCGGATGAGTTCATAAACTTCACCTTACTGAGGTCGCCCACTACGCTGGTTTTCCCCTTTTCTACCAGCTCCTTAATCATATTGTGAAATTCGGTAGCAGCCGGTCCGCCCATCATGTTCCCCTTAAACGTAATAATTACTGTATTGTACTTTTCCGAAGTTGAGTATTTCATTAGATTATCTGCCTGATTAGTTTGATTGTGATCTGTATTGTGGCATTGCGATTCTTCCCATCATATTATATACACAAATCATCTGCAATTGTACAGCGATTGAAGAGTAGCGCCCTGTTTTCATGCTAGTACGAATGTGCAACCAAGAGGTTTCAGTCCATACCTACCTGAATTTTTTCCTGAAATTTTGATTTCCTGAGCCGTTCCAAATAAACTACAGCTCTATTCACATTCACCATTCAACAATACAAACCATGACCTGCTGCAGCCACTGCCGGGATTCCGAAGACTTTTTTGATGAGAAAACCGCCCGTCGCGATCTCAAGAAATATCGCCGCTGGGGCCCCGAGAAATCGACACGGCTACTGATTGACGCAGTCAGAAAATCGATGGTTGAGGGCGATACTCTTCTTGATGTAGGAGGAGGTATTGGGATAATTCAGCTTGAACTTTTTGAGAGTGGACTGGGTAGCTCTGTCAACGTTGACGCCTCCAGTTCGTATCAGGCTGTTTCCAAAGCGGAAGCAGATCTTCGCGGATTCAGCTCTAAGACCGAGTACCATTTTGGCGATTTTACGGAGATGGCCGAAGAGCTGGGGCCTGCCGATATCGTGACTCTCGATAAGGTGATCTGCTGCTATCCCGATATGATAAAGCTACTCACAAAATCACTCTCCCGCTGCAGGAAAATCTATGGACTGGTCTACCCCAAGGTCAATTTTTTCACCAAAATTGGTTTCGGACTGGTTAACCTCTGGTTCAAACTGAGGGGAAGTCAATTCCGCACGTATCTACACCCTCCGGAACAGGTGGACTCCCTGGTCAGAGAGAATGGGTTTAAACAGGTTTCATATCACACCACGATTTTATGGCAGGTTGTGGTTTATGAGAAAATTTGAGGGTTACGGGTTGCGTGGTTTCGAGTTGCGGGTTTTCCTGTGCCGATGTCCATCCTGTCGTTCTTATTTAGCCCATTTCAAGAAAGTTGACCCCGATTGGTCTGGACTACGCAAATG
>JAFIFA010000159.1 GCA_020832225.1 Balneolaceae bacterium | reverse complement strand
TACGGCTCCGATGTATGATGAAAATCAGCTCCATGCGGCTGTAGTTGAACTTGTTGCGCTTGAAGATGCAGAGATCAAATACTCCACCATTCAGAACTGGTATTCCGGTGATGAAGATGGAAAAGGCGGTATCTATAACTTTGTTACAAAGCGTGGTATCTGCAAGGGCGACAACTCCAAGATCTCCTGGACTCAGCTTGAAACCGGATCCGCCGTTACGCTGAAGTATCCAAGCGTGATTCTGCAGGGCGATAACTCTGTTGGCGAGTTCTTCTCTGTAGCAGTTACAAATAAGCGGCAGCAAGCCGACACCGGCACCAAGATGATTCACCTTGGCAAAAACACGAAGAGTACGATTATCTCAAAAGGTATCTCTGCAGGTAAATCGGACAACAGCTACCGCGGACAGGTGAAGATCAGCAAGAAAGCGGATAACGCCAGAAATTACTCGCAGTGCGACTCTATGCTGATTGGTCAAACCTGTGGCGCACATACCTTCCCATACATTGAATCAGCAAACCCAACCGGTAAGATCGAGCATGAGGCAACTACCTCACGTGTTGGTGAAGATCAGATCTTCTACCTGCAGCAGCGAGGCCTGAGTGAGGATGATGCCATCTCGCTTATTGTAAACGGATTCTGCAAAGAGGTGCTCAAAGAGCTACCGATGGAATTTGCCGTTGAAGCCAATAAGCTGCTGGGTATCAAGCTGGAAGGCAGCGTTGGTTAACACTACCGCCCTGTTGATGGGAAAAGGCCGGTGAGGATTTTAGAGATCGGCCACGGGTGTGTCTGAAAAAGATATCTACCCAACACACCCAATTCTGCGTCGGGTTATCGTCGCAAATACTCTCTGAAAGGAGGGATGAAATTAAATATCAAACAAAACAAACAGAACAGACCGTGTTAGAACTTAAAGACTTACATGTAGAAGTTGAGGGCGAGGGGATTGAAATCCTTAAGGGAGTGAACCTCAAAGTAAATAAAGGCGAAATTCATGCAATCATGGGGCCAAACGGAAGCGGTAAAAGTACCCTTTCCAAAATAGTTGCAGGTCACCCGGAATATGAGGTTACAAGTGGTGACATCCTTTATGAAGGTGAGAGCATCCTCGAATTGGACCCTGATGAGCGTGCCCACAAAGGTATTTTCCTCGCATTCCAGTACCCGGTAGAAGTTCCGGGTGTGACCAACACAACGCTCCTGCGCGAATCTTATAACACGATTGCTGCTTCCCGGGGACGTGAAGAGCTCGACCCTCTGGAGTTTGATGACTATATCAAGGATAAGCTTGAACTGGTTGAGATGAATCGTGATTTTCTTGAGAGAAGCGTAAACGCAGGCTTTTCCGGTGGAGAGAAGAAGAGAAACGAGATCTTCCAGATGGCAGTTCTTGAACCAAAGCTCTCACTCCTTGACGAAACAGACTCCGGTCTCGACATTGATGCCCTGAAAGTTGTCTCTAAAGGGATCAATTCACTTCATGGTGAAGATGATGCGGTTGTTCTGATTACTCACTATCAGCGTCTCCTTAACTACATCGAGCCTGATTTTGTACACGTGATGATCGGAGGCCGGATTGTTAAGAGCGGCGATAAGAGCCTTGCACTGAAGCTCGAAGATCAAGGTTACGACTGGTTGGAAACTCACGCGAATGTAAATGGCGAGGCGTAAACAATGTCAAAACCAACACAAGTAGAACCGTCATTCCTGCACAAGCTTGCAAAGCATTCTCCCAAGGAGGGCAAGTGGTCTTCCATCCGGGAGAGCAGTCTCAAAGATCTGAATGCTTCACCATTTCCTCATTCAAAAATTGAGGAGTGGAGGTTTACAGACCTGAAACCATTCAGAAAAATGGACTTCGTTCCGATGAGTGAAGCTTCACTGCTTCCCGCTACGGATATCGAACAGTACTTTATTCCGGAATCGGACCGAAGCAGGCTGGTATTCATCAATGGAAAGTTTGAAGAGAAATACTCTTCAATTGGAGGCCTTGGAAAAGGAGTTACATTCGGTAATCTGCCCGATTATGAGAACCACAGTGCTGTTGAGGAGTACCTCAATAAACTGGTTGATTACGATAAGGACGTATTTGTGCCTTATAATGGGCTGATGTTCGAAGATGGCGCCTTCATCCACCTTGAGAAAGGAGCGAAAGCTGAAGCACCCATCCAGGTACTGAATCTCTACACCGACTCCAAGCAGGCCTATATAGCCACACCGCGAATGCTGGTTGTTTCTGAAGAGGAGTCTGATGTAACGATCATCGAAGATCACATCGGTCTGACTGATAATGAGTACATGACCATTCCGGTTTGCGAAGTGAAGGCAAAGCAGAAAGCACATATTCACCATGTTCGTATTCAGCGAGACAGCATCAATGCACTTCATGTGTCTCGGCCAATAGCTTACGTGGAGAAAAACTCTGAGTATCACTCTTACACAATCAACTTGGGTGCAAAGCTTGCACGAAACGAACCCAAGGTGATTCAGGAAGACGAGGAAGTAGATTTCACTCTCGACGGACTTGTTCTGATCGATGGTGAGCAGATTGCTGATACGCACTCCACTATGGACCACCGTTTTTCACATGCAGAGAGCCACCAGCTCCATAAGGTTGTAGTGAATGGAAAAGCGCACAGCATCTTTAACGGAAAGATTTTTGTCCGTAGAGACGCCCAGAAGATCGACTCCTTCCAGGAGAACCGTAATCTGCTTCTATCTCTGGATGGTAAGGTTAATACCAAGCCGCAGCTTGAGATTTTTGCAGATGATGTTCTCTGCTCTCACGGAGCAACGATTGGTCAGCTCGACCCTGAAGAGGTTTTCTACCTGCAGAGTCGCGGTATGACCGAGCAAAAAGCGAAAGAGGTGCTTACATACGCTTTTGCACTGGAGACAATTGAGAATATGAAGGTGGAATCGGTACATAAACTTCTCATTGATGAAGTATACCGATACACTAAAGCAAATAACGTAACAAAAGTTACCGCATAGGTTACATTGATGAATCAGCTTGTTCGTGACATACCGACCGTCGACTTCGGCAAAATCAGAGCCGACTTTCCCGTTCTCAATCAGAAAGTGAACGGTGAGCCACTCGTATATCTGGACAACGCCGCATCCAGTCAGATGCCGGCGCAGGTTGCCGACCGAATCGACCGGTACCATCGTCACGAACACGCCAATGTTCATCGTGGAATTCATACTCTCAGCCAAAAGGCAACGGATGAGTTTGAGGCTACGCGCCGTAAGGTTCGTGATTTCATTAATGCCGAGTCTGAGAATGAAATCGTCTATACAACGGGTACCACCGACTCTATCAATTTGGTTGCCAACAGTTATGGGTTGACCAACTTTAAGAAGGGTGATGAGATCATCCTCTCAGAGATGGAGCATCATGCCAATATTGTGCCTTGGCAGATGATAGCGAAGCGAACCGGTGCGGTGATTCGGGTTATACCGATTACTGATGCCGGTGATCTCGATATGGAGGCTTATAAATCGCTGCTTGGTCCGAAAACCAAAATGGTAGCGATTGTACATATCTCCAACGCACTTGGTACAATCAATCCGGTGAAAGAGATTACGGATCTGGCTCACGAACACGGTGCAAAAGTCCTGATCGATGGGGCACAATCTGTTCCTCATCAAGTGGTTGATGTGCAAAAGATCGGTTGCGATTTCTTCACGTTCTCGGCCCATAAGATGTGCGGCCCCACAGGTTTTGGTATTCTCTACGGTAAAGCATCGCTTTTGGAAGAGATGCCGCCATACAGAGGTGGTGGCGATATGATTGATAAAGTCAGTTTTGAGGAAACCACCTACAATGTGCCACCGTTTCGTTTTGAAGCCGGTACACCTCCGATTGCTGCCGGAATCGGGCTGGGAAGTGCGATAGACTATCTGAATGAGATCGGTATGAAGCAGATAGCTCAGCGTGAAGCGGAACTGGTAAATTACGCTGTGAAGCGACTGAAGGACATTGACGGACTCAAAATGGTGGGCGATTCAGCCGACCGAGCATCTGTATGCTCCTTCTTGCTTGATGGAATTCACGCTACAGACGCAGGAACCATCCTGGATAAGCGGGGGATAGCGGTAAGAACCGGTCACCACTGCGCGCAGCCTATAATGCAACGCTATGGAATACCTGGTACAGCACGCGCATCGATCGCATTCTACAACAACACCGAAGATATTGATCGACTTGTGGACGGAATCCACTACGTGAAATCATTTTTCGAATAGAACGTTATTAAAGCAGAATTTCAGATTAGATAATCAACATCACCAAAGGTGAGCAACCATGCCAAAGATTAAAGAGATAGAACGCACGCCAAATCCCGATGCTATGCGATTTGTACTCGCTGAGCCACTCACAAACGGTGTAACACGCTCGTTTGAGAATAGCGGTGAAGCGGAGGGCGATGAACTGGCAACAGCACTCTTCAGCATCGATCATGTAATTAACGTCTACTACGTTGACAAATATATCACCGTTACACAAGACGGTAAAGCGGTTTGGTCTGAGCTTCTCAGAAAACTGGCTCCTCCAATCCGTGAAGCTAAGCCTCAGCTGGATCTTGCCGAAGATGAAGAAGTGCACGCCACTAAAGAAGTTCAGGAGACCGACGATCCACGTCTGCAGCAGATCAATCAGATGTTGGACGAACAGGTACGTCCCTATCTCCTTGCTGATGGTGGTGGATTGAAAATCATCGGTCTTGACGGAAATCGCCTCAAAGTACACTATCAGGGTGCATGCGGTACCTGTCCAACAGCGAGTACCGGTACACTCTACGCCATTGAAAGCATGGTGAAGCGAATTGATCCCGAGCTTCAGGTAATATCGGTTTAACCATTTATGGCCAGTTTTTGGCCTGAATCTACCAGAATAATAACTATGTCCATTTCAATCAGTGAACGTGCAGCCAAACGGATTCATGAAATCCGGGAAGAGCAGAATGTCGGCTCCGATACACCACTGCGTGTGTCGGTTGTAAGCGGCGGTTGCTCGGGGCTAACCTACGATCTGGATTTTGATTCCGACAAAGCTATTACCGATCAGGATAAGCAGTTCGAGGAGCACGGGGTTAAGGTAGTGGTGGATATGAGAAGTTTTCTCTATTTGGCCGGTACCAATTTGGACTACTCCGATGGCCTGACAGGTCAGGGATTCCATTTTCACAATCCGAATGCCGTCAGAAGCTGCTCCTGTGGGGAGTCATTCTCTCTGTAATTCCCGTCAACTTACACCAAGGCTCTGTAGCCATATCAACAGAGAATGTAGAGTTGTGCCGGATTTGCCAATTTCTGTTCTCACTTCAGAGTTAACTGTTTTTAAAGACTATACCTACACACATGTCTGAAATCGTAAACAAAGTCAAACAGTCCAAACTTGAGACTGTTGACCTCGAAAAATTTGCCGATGGAGTGACGCTTCACGAACTGGACCTGAAGGAGTTTCTCTTTCACGGCATGATTCTGAAAGAGAAGGAGTTTCGTGAAAAAACCGAGGAGTTCGACTGGAGCCGGTTTGAGGGGGGATATCTTACCATATATAGTTCTACGGATGCCATAATCCCAAAGTGGGCATATATGCTCATCGTTCAGTATGCGGCTCCACATGCAATAGATGTACTATCAGGGAGAAAAGAACAGGCTTGGGCAGAGATTTTTCGTCAAAAACTGGACGGAGTAAACTGGGACTACTATAACGATCGGTTTGTACTGTTGAAAGGGTGCAGCAAGATGGATGTTCCTGCCGACGTCTACATGTACGCAACAAAAAAGCTGCTTCCTGTAGTTAAAAAGCTGATGTATGGTGAGGCTTGTTCGAATGTACCGGTCTACAGACAGAAAGCGGGCAAGAAGTAGTTTGTCTTAGCGTGACCTCTCTCGAAGGTTGTTTTTGATTGTACGATTTTCTCTATCCTTATCTTCAGAATCGGAAGAGATCTCTATGATATCGATTGGTATCTCTTTGGTGCCCTCATCTTTCTGTTCATTTCGCTTGGAGTCGTGAATTAGCTGAAGAGTTTGTTCAGTCAGTTTTTCCGTGAGATCGACCACCATCTTCTGATGCTTGTTCAGGTACCACCTGCTGATTTTTATGGCAGAAGGGTAGAGGATGGCAAAAGCAGTAATTCCGGCGAGGGCGCCAAAAAAAGAGGAAAAGATTGTAAAATTTACTGCAAATGCTCCGCCAATGGTCAAGATCAGAAGTGCCGGGAGTGCAAAGAGGTTGATTTCACTCTTGCCGTACCACTTAAAACCCCAGAGAACGGTCTTACTCACACGTATACGGAAACGAACGCCCCTTTTTTGAAACAGAACCCGGTGGGTAAAGCTACCATGTTCGTCTGAATGAACCCACTCTACGCTGGAACTGGTCTTCCGAACCTTTGCCTTGCCTGAGTAGTCGTCCCAAAGCTTATCCCACCACGTTACATCTTCATCAGATGTGTTGAATTTATGATTTAGCTCGAGAATCAGATCATCCAAAACGCGCTTACCCGGTGAGGCCTCAATCCATCGCTCACAGCTGATCTCATCTGAATTAATCTCCATTATTGGATCCGACGGAGTATCAATACTACCCGATTCATGCTCTTTTGCTGCGCGTGCTACCAGTTCGGGGTCAATTCCTGAGTCGGCTGCTATGGTGGCCAGTTCTTCGAGGGAGAGTCCCTGCTTCAGAGTGGATCCGCCTTTCACAGAGCGCTCGGCTTCCAGCTCAGCCGCCCGTTTCAGCAGCTTTGCAATTTCATCTTCGTTGTAGATTCGCCCCATTTTGAGTCTTTTGACCGTTGAGATTGTGGATGCAGTGCATATGTAACTTTACGAAACCTGAGATAGCAAAGTTTCACTGCATTGGACAAAAGAGGATCGGCCTAAATATATGGTGAGCAACCTTAAATACTATTTCTCACTGCTCATTTTACGGGTTTTGGCAATCGAACGGCTTAGAATGATGACCGGTATTAAACCAACGAGAATAATGGCAAGTGCCGCACCCGAAGACTCCGCCAGACGCTCGTCTGATGCAAGGCGGTAGACCTGAACGGCCAGTGTATCAAAGTTGAATGGTCGTACAATCAGTGTGGCCGGCAGCTCCTTGATTACATCAACGATCACAAGCATGATCGCCGCAAATAGGCTGCCCGACATCATCGGGATATGTACTTTTCGAAGAATCTTTCCGAAACCGTAACCCATTCCTTCAGCTGCCTCATCCATGTTTGGAGTGATCTTTCCAAGGCTGGCCTCCACCGTATTGAATGCTACAGCAAGGAACCGAACAACGTATGCAAAGATGAGGGCGAAAATGGTTCCGCTCAGAATCAGCCCGGAGGAGATCCCAAACGTACTTCGAAGCCATCCATCGATCGAGTTGTCGATCCAGCCAAATGGTATCAGAATACCAACGGCAATGACGGAGCCGGGAATGGCGTATCCCATTGAGCCGATCCGCGTCGAGGTTTTGGTAAAGAAGTTGGGATTGAGTCTTACGCCATAGGCCATGATCAGCGCAACGATCAGGGCAAAGATACCGGCCAGCCCGGCAACAAGAATCGTATTGATGCTGAACTGAACAAATCGCGCATCCACAGCCTTATCAAAGTTGGCGATCATCATATCGGTGAGGATGGCAACCGGAATCAGAAACCCGATCACAACCGGAATTGCACAAAAGATGGTGGAGAACCACGCTTTCCATCCGGACAGGTCAAAAACGTAAAGATTTTTATAGCGGCCGGTACCACTCTGGGTCACATTCATCCGGCTTCGGCTCCATCTCTCCATCAGAATGAGTACCAAAATAAAGAGGAGAAGGAAGGCGGAGAGCTGGGCCGCTGCTGCTCGTTCACCCAGTCCAAACCATGTTCTGTAGATACCGGTGGTAAAAGTCTGGACTCCAAAATAGTCGACCGTACCAAAATCATTCAGGGTTTCCATCAAAGCGAGTGCCATACCGGCCGCAATGGATGGCCTGGCAAGTGGTAGCGCAATCTTGTAGAAGCTCTGTATAGGAGTTGCACCAAGGCTTCGGCTAGCCTCCAGAAGGGAAGAGGATTGTTCCAGAAACGCCGCCCTGGTGAGCAGATAGACATAGGGGAAGAAGACGAATGACATCATTACGATAGCTCCCTCAAGTGACCTAACGTCGGGGAACCAGTAATCGCCGAGTCCCCAACCTGTTAGATCCCGGATGAGGCTTTGAAGTGGCCCGGTATAGGCAAGAAAATCGGTATAGGTATAGGCCATCAAGTAGGCCGGAACCGCCATAGGGAGAATCAGCAGCCAATTGAACCACCGGCTTCCGGGAAAACGACACATCGTAACAAGCCAGGCGGTACCAACACCAAGAATGAAGACACCGGTTCCAACTCCAATCATCAACCATAAGGAATTGATCAGGTAGTCGGGTAAAACTGTGGAGGCAAGATGGCTCCATACATCACCGCTTGGGATAAAGATATTGGCGGCAACGGTGAGGATCGGGATCGATACAAGCAACGCAATTGCAAGTGTAATAAAATTCCACCACCCGGATCCAGTTTTGGATGCAGTGTTTCTGCCGATTACGCGGTCTCTTGTAAGTTCAAGAAGATTTCGAATCATAGCCTGAATGAAAAATCGCTGCTTCGGAGGCCGAACTCTTTTTTAAGCGCCCTGGTTGCGGCATGATAACCGCACATACCGTGAACGCCACCACCGGGAGGAGTGGAGGAGGAGCAGAAATAGAGGCCGTCGGCTGGCATATCATAGGGGTTGAAAAGGCTTACAGGTCTTGAAAAGAGTTGGGTGATGTCCTGCCTGCCGCCGTTTATATCCCCGCCAATGTAGTTCATGTTGTACTTCTGGAAGTCGAAACAGTTCATGGTATGTTTCTCTTCAATCACATCCCTGAAGCCGGGAGCAAATCGCTCAATCTGGTCTTCAATAGCACCGGTCATATCTCTTTCGGATGATGATGGTACGTGGCAGTAAGCCCAAAGGGTGTGCCGGTCGTCCGGTGTCCGGCTCTCATCGAAGAGGCTCTGCTGAGCAACCAGCACAAATGGTTTTTCCGGATGAGTTCCGGAATCCATCGATTTCTCGGACTCTGCAATTTCTGAAAAAGTTCCGCCTAAATGTACCGTGCCCGATTTCAGACAGTTCTTGTCGAGCCATGGCACCGGCTCTTTCAATACGTAATCAATCTTGAAAACACCCTGGCCATATCTGAAGCGCTTTAGGCGGTTTAGATAGGCTCCCGGCAGACGTGATCCGGCAATATTGGCTACCTGAATTGGTGTGAGGTCAAAAAGGACAGCGGTAGATGGAGGGAGCTGATTTATATCGCGCACGGGTCTTGAGTATTCAAACCGTACACCAAGGCTCTCAGCATAAGCAACCATTGCATCGGCAATCGATTGTGATCCCCCTTTGGCAATTGGCCAGCCGTTGGTGTGAGCCGCCCCGAAAAAAACCAACCCTATAGCGGTGGTGGCAATCGAGCTGAGGGGCAGTATGGCGTGTGCTGCCATTCCGGCAAGGAGCCCTTTGGCGCGCTCTGTTTTAAAGTGACGTTTGAAGAGTGTTGATGGCTGAAGTCCCTTCAATCCAAAAGATGCCAGCTTCAACGGATGCCTTGGGATCGATAGCGGCCCAAGAAAATCCCGCGTCAGATGATCCCAGTTCTGAACAATCGGGCTAACGATGTCACGATAGATTTTTTCATCCTCACCAAGCTGGAACGCCGTTTCGAAAAGATCGGGCGTGAGCAGGGCGGCGGATTCATCATCAAAAGGGTGTGCTGCCGCAACAGGAGGGTGGATCCACTCAAGGCCGAACTGGTCAAGTGGAAGCTTTTTCATGTATGGGGATGAAGCCCCCATCGGATGAATGGCGGAACAGATGTCGTGACGAACACCGCTTTGCATCAACTCCTTGGTGCGCATTCCGCCACCGGGTGTTGATGCAGCTTCATAAACCATCACAGAGAGCCCTTCCTGCGCAAGTCGAATGGCAGCGGCCAGGCCGTTAGGGCCCGTACCCACAACAATCGCGTCAAATGTATTGGATGATCGGCTCAATGATGATCGTTATTTTTTCATTTTCTATAAGCCTCTAAAGTTACACAATGTATAGGGAAACCTGAAGGAGAAAGAGCAGGCTAAAACATGCTCAAAGGGGGATAATAAAACCAAACAGATAAAAAAAAGATCATCAGATAAAGTTTCTTCTTATTGTTGTAAAGTAATGAATATCAGATTCTTACCCCTTGTAAATCTTTGCGAAGAGCAATATAATTGATCAATAATGCCAAAAATCATTTTCACATTTATAAAAAAAGTCGCTTTTTTCTACATTAATGGTAACGCTTACATGTGCTGTTGTGCGCTTTAGGCCTGTTTGGGTGTTGATGAGATTCTCAAACATGGCAATGAAGGCCATCCCGAGTATAGCAATCCGGAAACCTGGATTAACAGATTTGGGTAAATGGCAGTCAGATATAGTATCTAACCACAATGTACTCCATGAAAATTTTCTCCCTGTTCCTATCACTGCTCTTATCACTCTTTTTGATTCAGATGGCAAATGCTCAGCACAACACCTTAACCGATGATGAAATTGAAGAGGGGTGGAAACTCCTTTTTGATGGTCAATCCCTGGAGCACTGGAGGGTCTACAACTCCGATGAGATGGCCGATGAAGGGTGGGTTGCAGAGAATGGTGAGATGATCTTCTATCCGCCACAAGCAGAAGAGTGGAGCTCCGGTCTGGACATCATCACACGGGAGACCTATAGTGATTTTATTCTGAAACTGGAGTGGAGTGTTGAAAGAGCGGGCAACAGCGGTATCTTTTACCACGTTCTTGAACAGCCAACCGAGGCGATCTACTGGTCGGGACTCGAAATGCAGGTTCTCGATAACGAAAATCACCCGGATGCCGATCAGGGAGTGGATGGTAACCGCAAAGCCGGGTCCCTTTATGATCTGATTCCTGCTGATCCACAGAACACGAAACCATACGATGAGTGGAATTCTGTCAAAATTGTATCCAACGGGCCACGGGTTGAGCACTGGCAAAACGGTGAAAAAGTACTGGAGTATGAACGATGGACCGTAGAGTGGTTCGAAATGCTCCGAAATAGTAAATTTGTTGCCCATCCAGAGTTTGGAGCTATGCGTGAAGGCCATATCGGCCTTCAGGATCACGGTGATGTGGTCCGGTTCCGAAATATCAAAATAAAAGAGTTATAATAGACAGATCGCCTGGCGGCTGGCGAACCATAATTTTTGCAATCGATAACAATTAGTTAGAAACGTATGAACCTGAATTTAAAGGCGAAAAAGAATAATACCTACGACGCTATTGTTGTGGGAACCGGTATTAGTGGTGGCTGGGCTGCCAAAGAGCTTACGGAGAACGGGCTGAATACCCTGGTTCTGGAACGAGGCCGCGATGTTAAGCATGTCGAGGATTACCCTACCATGCTCGATCAGCCATGGGAGATTCCATACAACGATCAGGTGACACCGGAAGAGGCGCAGCACTATCAAAAGCAGATGCGAACCGGATACACCATTCGTCAGACTACCAAGCACTGGTGGGTTCGCGATACCGATCAGCCATACGAAGAGAAAAAACGTTTCGACTGGATTCGAGGGTATCATGTTGGTGGGCGATCCATAATGTGGGGACGACAGAGCTACCGCCTGGCCCCGATTGATTTTGAGGCCAACGCCAAGGAGTGTGTGGCTGTAGACTGGCCCATTCGTTATGAAGATATTGAACCATGGTACTCCCATGTAGAGAAGTTTGCAGGAATCAGTGGTCAGGCACTTGGTTTGCCACAGCTCCCGGATAGTGAGTTTCTGCCACCATGGGACCTCAACTGTGTTGAAGAGCACCTTCGGGATTCGATGGAAGAGCAGTTCGGAAGGGTTCTCACTATTGGACGTGCTGCAAACCTTACCCGTTCTCATGAAGGACGAGGTAGTTGCATGAACCGGAATTTATGCAGCAGGGGATGCCCATACGGTGCCTACTTCAGCAGTAATGCATCAACACTGCCGGCTGCTGAGCGTACCGGAAATATGACGCTCCGCCCACATTCGATTGTAGACTCCGTGATCTATGATGAAGATCTCGGCAAGGCAACCGGTGTTCGTGTAATCGATGCTGAAACCCTGGAGACACAGGAGTATTACGCAAACGTAATCTTTCTGAATGCCTCATGCATGAACACAACGCTGATCATGCTTAACTCCACTTCAGACCGATTTCCGGATGGACTTGGTAACGACTCCGGCGAACTGGGTCATAACATCATGGATCACCACTTCCGCGTGGGCGCAAATGGTGAACTCGATGGATATGATGACAAATACTATTGGGGTCGGCGTCCAACAGGTTTCTACATACCGAGATACAGAAACCTGAATGGAAACGATCGCGACTACCTCCGTGGGTTTGGGTACCAGGGATCTGCCAGCCGTGAGGCGTGGCACCGTGGCGTACGCGAACTTGCGATCGGTAAGCCTCTGAAAGAGTTTGTTCAGACACCGGGCAAGTGGACTTTGGGTATGACAGCCTTCGGCGAGATGATGCCGGATCACTCAAACCGCGTCTATCTGGATCACGACAAAAAAGATAAGTGGGGGCAGCCCACACTCGTCTTTGATGTAGAGTTCAAGGAGAATGAGTACAAGATGCGCGAAGATATGAAGAATGACGCTGCAGAGATGCTGGAAGCGGCCGGATTCAAGAATATCAGGACGTATGATGATCCCGGTGGGCCCGGATTGGGAATTCACGAGATGGGTACAGCCAGAATGGGCCGCGATCCACGCACATCCGTTCTGAATGAGTGGAATCAGGTTCACGCCTGCAAGAATGTATTCGTAACCGATGGTGCATGCATGACATCGGCAGCGTGCCAGAATCCGTCTCTGACATACATGGCATTTGCCGCCCGTGCAGCCAATTACGCTGCTGAGGAAATGAACAAAGGAAATTTATAAACAGCTGAATTATGGATAAAATCGACAGAAGAGAAGCGATTAAACGAACAGCAATGCTAATGGGCGGCGTGGTCTTTGCACCAACGATGCTTGGAGTTCTGAAGGGCTGTAGTCCCTCTCGTGATGAATGGACACCAACGCTCTTCAACAGTGAGCAGGCTGCTCTGACAATTGCTCTTGCATCAACCATCATCCCTGCAGATGACACACCGGGAGCTGCCGATGTTGGTGTGCCCGGCTTCATTGAAAGCATGGTGCAGGATATCTACGAAGAGGATCAGCGTGAGATGTTTCTGGAGGGGCTCGATCAGTTTGATGCTGAGTGCAGAGAAGAGACAGGCAGCTCTTTTGCAGAACTGAATGAGGAGGATCGCTATGAGTTTGCGCTCGCTAAAAATAACGATGCGATCGAATTTGAAGCGGTTGATTATCCGCAATTCTTTCTCGTATTCAAGGAGCTGACCATGGTTGGCTTCTTCAGGTCTGAACCAGGTGCCACACAGGTTCTTCGGTACGAAGATGTACCAGGTGTCTATCAAAGCTGTATTCCGTTTGAGGATGTTGGCCGAACATGGGCAACATGATCCGATAATTCATATCTACATCATAAAAAAGCGAACCTTCATGGAACGCTTTTTTTGTGAACCATTCATTTTAGAAGAGATTTAAAAATATGCTGCGAACAAAATTAATGTCGCTAATGATAGCGACTCTTTTTCTATCGGGAACTCTGATCTCCTGCGGGGGTGACGATCACCACCACACAACTGCTGAACATGACGACACCTCTCAGTTTCTGCCCCCTGAATGGGCTGTAAATACGAACATTTATGAAGTAAACGTCCGCCAATTTTCTCCGGAAGGCACGTTCGAAGCGTTCTCCGAGCATATACCGAGATTGAGCGATATGGGAGTGAAAATACTCTGGTTTATGCCGGTACACCCAATTGGAGAGGAGAACCGTAAAGGAACATTGGGAAGCTACTATAGCATCACCGATTTTACTGCTATCAATCCTGAATTTGGAGACAAAGATGACTTTCGGAGGATGGTAGATAAGGCCCACGATCACGGTATGAGAGTGATCATGGATTGGGTGGCCAATCATACCGCCTGGGATGCCGTATGGACTGAAACCAACCCTGAATTCTACGTTACAGACGAAGATGGTAATTTCTATCCGCCAAATGAGGATTGGGATGACGTGATTCAGCTTGATGTGGAGAATCGGGACATGTGGAATGCCATGATCAGTGCGATGGAGTACTGGGTGGAAGAGTATGATGTAGACGGTTTCAGGGCTGATGTGGCCTATCTGCTGCCAACTGAGTTCTGGATTGAAGCGCGGGAACGTCTCGAGGAGATCAAACCGGTATTTATGCTGGCGGAAGCGGAAGAACCGGAGCTTCATCAGGCATTTGATATGAGCTACACCTGGTATCTGGCGCAGACAATGAGGGATTTTGGTGCCGGTGAGGCAACCCTATCCGATATCGATTCTGCCTTGGAGCGTAATTTTGATATGTTCCATAAGCGTGATTACAGAATGGTCTTTACTACCAACCATGATGAAAATTCATGGCAGGGGAGTGATCCCGACCTTTATGGCAATAACGTTGAAAACTGGAAAGTTTTTGCCGCCACGGTTTGGGGCATGCCGCTGATCTACAACGGACAGGAGTCGGGGCTGAACAAGTCGCTCGAATTTTTTGAGAAAGATGAGATTGAGTGGGGCGACTACAAGTATGAAGAGTTTTTCAAAACACTTCTGACGCTCAACACGGACAATCAGGCTCTCTACAATGGAGAGATTGGTGGGGACTACCGGAAATTGGCTACCGACAAGGATGAAGATATCTTCTCCTACATCCGCAGCGGTCACCATCAGCAGGTTTTGGTGATTCTCAATTTTGCCGATGAGGAGCGAACCTTCACGTTTGAGGATGGCGCCCAAGGAGAGTGGGAGAATGTATTTGAAGATGGTGCCGTGGAAGACGTTCCGGAAACGATAACCCTTCCTGCCAACAGTCATCTGCTCTACGAGCGTGTACATATGAATCACTAGCTAACCAACAGCTTTTAATCACCTTCGGATAATAATTTTATGAGCCTGACTCCCCGACCCCGCCCGAGACTCTCATTCTGGCAGATCTGGAACATGAGTTTCGGATTTCTCGGAATTCAGTTCGGTTTTGCACTTCAAAATGCGAACGTCAGCAGGATATTTGAAACCCTCGGTGCCAGTGTAGACGCCATTCCGATTCTATGGATTGCTGCACCGGTAACCGGACTCGTTGTTCAGCCAATCATCGGTTACTTCAGTGATCGCACCTGGACACGTTTGGGGAGAAGGCGGCCCTATTTTCTCTACGGGGCCATAGCCGCCTCAGCCGCTCTCATCATCATGCCGAACTCACCCGTCCTCTGGGTGGCTGCCGGTATGCTTTGGATACTGGATGCATCGATCAACGTCTCGATGGAGCCGTTCCGTGCATTTGTGGGGGATATGCTCCCTTCCGAGCAGCGTACAAAGGGTTTTGCAATGCAGAGCTTCTTTATTGGTACAGGGGCGGTTGTTGCTTCAGCCTTGCCATGGATGATGACCAACTGGTTTGGTATTGCAAACACAGCCCCTGAAGGCATGGTGCCGCCATCCGTGAAATGGTCGTTCTATGTGGGTGCAGGAGTCTTCTTCCTGGCCGTACTCTGGACGGTCTACAAGAGTCGTGAATATAAACCCGAAGAGCTCGAAGCGTTCGAAGCTTATGAAAATGAGCAGATGGACGCCGATGCCGATGAGGTGAAGCGTGAAATCCCGATCGAAGCGGGAGAGGGGCAGAAAAAAGTGACCTTTGGTTATACGTTTACTGCCCTTGGACTTGGTCTAACGGCGCTGGTCTATTTTGGAAACTATGACTTTGACCTCTACATCGTAACCGTTGGTCTTGCGGTTCTCGGTATGATATCATTGATTGCGGGAATTCTGCAAAGAAGCGGAAAGACAGAGCAGGGACTTGTGGTTGTGGCCCACGACTTTCTCACGATGCCAAAAACGATGATTCAGCTGGCTGTTGTGCAATTTTTCTCATGGTTTGCACTCTTCTCTCTCTGGATCTACACTACCGCTGCCGTAACCTCTCATATCTACGGCACGAGCGATACCACTTCCGCTCTCTACAATGAAGGAGCAGACTGGGTTGGAATTCTCTTTGCGGTATACAACGGTTTTGCTGCGGTCATTGCCTTTGCGCTCGCCCCAATGGCCAAACGCACCAGCCGGAAAATTGTGCATGCAATCGCACTGATTTGTGGTGGTCTCAGCTACATCGCCATCTACTTTATGAGTACTCCAAATATGCTCGTTATCTCAATGATTGGAATTGGATTTGCGTGGGCAAGTATTCTTGCGATGCCGTATGCGATTCTTGCAGGATCACTCCCGGCCAAAAAAATGGGTCTCTATATGGGGATCTTCAACTTCTTCATTGTGATTCCGCAGATTATTGCTGCCAGCATGCTTGGCTTTGTGACCAGAAACTGGTTCAACGGAGAAGCGATCTACTCCCTGATGCTCGGAGGCGTAGCGATGCTGATTGCTGCGGCATCCATGTATTTTGTTGATGATGTGGATGAAAAGAGTGAAGGTGTTCTGCCGGGGTAGTGCGTTTACTCACCCTCCCGAGGTCTCGGGACAGGCTCTGTCCGCCTCTCTACGCGGCTGTTCTACACGCCTCAACGGCGTGTGAACAACCTTGCATAGAGGGGGGGACGTCGCAACTATATTTCTGCTGGTACGATGATTTGTTAATAACTAAGAATCCACCAAGGAGTCACCCCTCTTTGCGAGCGCAGCGAGTAGAGAGGGGCCGGGGGTGAGTACCCAAGTAATTACTAAAAGACGCTCGCTTTTTACGTAACTTTAAGTCTGCTGTACGAAGTATATCAGTTCAAACTGTTCATGAAACTCGACCCAAAATATTTCAACCTCTTTATCGGTATCTGTGCTCTCCTCACGTTGATTGCCATCATCTATGGTACCATCAACTACACCCAGAAGCAGGCCAATGAGTTCAGGGATTCTATTGCTGAAGTTCAGCTCGATACGCTCTCTCTTGGATATATCGCGCTACCCGATACCCTTAATATGAGCGAACTGCATGGCGATCCCGTTCTGATTCAGTTCTGGTCGACATGGAGCGGACGATCAATGAGTGTGAATGCGTTTCTGCGTGAATTCAATCATGATCATCCCGAGCTGAAGGTGATTGCTGCAGCCGTCAGAGATGGGGAGGAGCAGTTACAGGAGTATATCGATAAACAAGAAGACAGCTTTTACTATGTAAACGGGACGCCATTTTTTCAGGAGCTTTTGGTGCCCGGTGTGCCTTCACAGATCCTGGTGAAACGTGATGGCACCCTTCACGACACACAGGTAGGTGAGGATATCGACTCTTTGCGGGAGAAGTTGCAGCAACTTCTCAGGGAGGGGCAGTGAAGCGTACCGCAGAGTGGGTCAGCTTTAACGGAGAGTTCACTCCGTCCGATGAGGTGATGATATCTCCGCTTTCATCTTCCATTTACTACGGAACAGGCTGTTTCGAGACACTGGTTGCAGAGAACCTGCGTTTTTTTCGGTTTGATGAACATGTGAAACGCCTCAATGCGGGTATTCAATATCTGACAAGATCAGCCAATCATGCCCGCAACTCTGAACGACTCCAGGATGAGGTTACCCGTCTTATTCACCATAATAAATTCTCTGATAAACTTGTAAGAGTCCGAATTCAGGTGATTATAGAAGAGAGTGGAGGTTACGGAATCCCTGATGTAAGCAGCGTCAAAACATTGATTACACTTCACCCTGTCTCCGGCACTTTAAAGCCCTTGCGGCTCGATTTGGTGCCCACACGGGTGATACCATCAGAGTGTCGTCCCGTGCATCTGAAGCTCAGCAATATGCTCCACTACCGGCAGGCTTACCGGGAAGCACAGCAACTGGGTGCAGATGATGCCCTGATGCTCACAACAAGCGGTAAGGTTGCAGAAACATCCATTGCCAACATCTTCTGGAAAACGGGTGATCAAATTCACACTCCGGCGAAAAGTTGTGATCTGCTGCCCGGAATTACCAGAAATGCCCTGATCGATTGTCTCAACAAGGAGATGGACATTACGGTGAGAGAAGGTGAGTATGAGGTTAATGATCTGGAAAGTGCGGATCTGGTATGGATAACCAATAGCGTGAAAGGGATTCAGGTAATAGAAAGCCTTGGGGAAAAAGAGCTGAATCGTGACCTCGAATTTGAGTCTCGCCTCATCGACACGTTTCAGGAATTCAAAGCGAGGCAGTTTAAAAAATGAGATCACTTCAGTTTCAGAACTACCGGGATCTTGAAAACTGGCTGCTGGAAATACCCAAATTTTCTGATCGCGGCGTCTCTGCGGCCAACTTCTCGCTTAAGCGAATGGAGGAGATGAGCCGGCTTATGGGAGATCCCTGGCGTGAGATTCCCATGATCCACGTTGCCGGCACGAATGGTAAGGGGACGGTCTGCCGAATGATCGCTTCTGTTTTACAAAATGCCGGATACAGAACAGGACTCTACACATCACCCCATCTTATCGATATCCGGGAGAGGTTCAGGATCGATTCCGAGATGATCAACGAAGAGGAGATGATCACCTTTTTCAGCGATCATGGAGAGATGATCTTTCAATACAATCCCACTTTTTTTGAACTCACCACGCTGATCGCTTTCTGGTACTTTCGTGAAAAGAGTGCAGATATAGCTGTGATAGAAACCGGATTGGGCGGACGCCTGGATGCCACCAACATCATCGATCCGATCTGTAGCGTGATAACTTCAGTCGGGCTCGATCATACCGACATTCTGGGAGAAACGTTGGGAGAGATTGCGGCTGAAAAAGCAGGGATAATCAAACCGGGCAGACCCGTTGTGGTTGGCCACTTAAAGAAGGAAGCGATGGGTGCTGTGGATAAGGTCGCGCGCAGAAAAAGTTCAGAATTGATTCTGAGTGATCAACACGACACGCAATGGAATGGTGATGAGATTCGTTTTGAATGGGAGGGAGAGATGAGATCTTTTCCGTCAGAGGGAAGAAAGAGTGTAGACGTTCTCAATGTCGCCACAACAAGTTCAGTCCTGCGGACCATTTCTGAGAGGTTTCCGGTTTCGGCTGACGATATTGATAAGGGATTTTCCAAAGTAAACGAACTTTACCCGGCCTTTGCAGGTTTCGAGAAACTGCACCCCGGGCTGGAGTGGTATTTTGATGGTGCGCACAACCCTGAAGCGATTGCTCTGCTAAAAGAGGAGTTGCTTATGCGATCTAAACCCGCTCAATGGACGGTTGTGCTCAGCTTTATGAGAGATAAACTGACACCAGAAGTAGCCGCATTATGGTCCGATTTCTCAAACATCTCTCTTGTTGAGATGAAGGGGGAACGGGCAGCAAAATTTGAAGAGATGAAGGAATTGATCCCGACTGGAAAAAAGCTGAATTTGGAACAGGAAGACCAAAAACTGTTTTTGAAAGGGATCAAATCAGAATTAGTAATTTTTAGCGGAAGTTTTTACTTTTATGAAAAGGTGAGGCGCTGGATGGGAACCATGGCCGCCAAGAAATAGACATTCTTTCCGCACTTTCACAGTTAAAAAAATCCCTCAGGCGAGCTTCTCCAAAGAGATTGAACGCTACCCTGCATGAATATTACTCAATAACAAAACCTCATTATGTCGGAGAATCAGACCGATAACGATATACGTATCGATATGGACAATTTGCATCAAAAAAAGATGCACGAGTTGAAAGAGATCGCTAAATCATTGGGCCTGAAAGGTGTATCTGCTTTGAGAAAGCAGAGCCTGATCGACCGCATTCGCGATAAAGCTGGCAGCAAAGGTTCGGACGATAACAGTAAGAAGCAGCAGAGAGCAGCCACTGCATCGCAAGATGCAACATATGGTGCCAAAGCTCACATCCAGACTTATGACGATCGGGATAAGTCCGGTGGCCGCAGGAAGAAGAAAAATCAGCCGAAGCATCGCAATCAAAATCAGAACAAACCACCGAATAAGAAGCATGTGAGCAACGTGCTACCTGAATCGGAAGCGCCTACCCTGGACGAGCGGCTGGATGAGATCATTCCGCAGCTCGGAAAGTTTTTGATTAATGAAGGTACGCTTGAGATACTCCCCGATGGCTACGGCTTTCTCCGCTCTGTGAACTACAACTACAAAGCGAGTCCGGATGATATCTATGTATCACCATCACAGATCAAGCGCTTCAGGCTGAAGCAGGGAGATTGTGTGATCGGAATCATTCGTCCGCCAAAAGTAGGCGAGCGATATTTTGCACTGCTCCGTGTGGAGGGTGTGAACGGTAAAATTCCTCGCGATATGGACAATCGGGAAGATTTTGAGGATCTGCTTCCGATCTATCCCGATATGCGTTACCGACTTGAGAACAACTTTTCTGAGTACACCACAAGAATAATCGATCTCTTCTCCCCAATAGGGAAGGGGCAGAGAGGTTTGATTGTGGCCCAGCCTAAAACAGGTAAGACAACGATTCTTCGAAACATCGCCAATGCGGTTAACAGGAATCACCCCGATACCAAGATCATTATGCTTTTGGTGGACGAGCGTCCTGAAGAGGTTACCGAGATGGAGCGTACCGTTAAGGATGCCGAAGTGGTGGCATCCACATTCGATGAGAAGCCGGAGAATCATATCGGGCTCTCAGAGATCGTTTTTGAAAAGGCGAAACGCCTTGTTGAGAGCGGTCAGGATGTACTCCTGATGATCGATTCAATCACCCGTCTTGCCCGAGCCTACAACGTAGCCGGCAGCAACTCCGGACGAACGATGTCGGGTGGTGTTGATTCAGAAGCGCTCAAGGCGCCCAGACAGCTCTTCAGCTCCGCCAGGAACATCGAAGGCGGTGGAAGCCTTACCATCATCGCTACAGCGCTTGTAGAGACAGGCTCGCGCATGGATGATGTGATCTTTGAGGAGTTCAAGGGAACCGGTAACATGGAGCTGGTGCTCGACCGCCGACTTGCCGAACGACGCATTTTCCCCGCCATTGACGTCTTCAAGAGCGGAACCCGCCGTGAAGAACTCATTGTACCGGATGAGGAGAGAGAAAAAGTGATTCTGCTCCGCCGCTACCTCAACAACCACAATGCATTCGAAGCGATGGAGTTTCTCCTCGACAAGATGAAAGGCACCAAAACCAACGACGAGTTTCTCATCTCGATGAATAAGTAGGGTTATAAGAGCTGAAAGGGGAGAGCTTAAAGCTCAAAGGAGGCTTGGTTTAGGTTGAATTGTAGAACTGTTGAATCGTATAAAAGCCGGAAGGAGGAAGCTGGAACCCAGAAGCAAAATAAGTTTTTGGCCCATGAATTTCTCTGCGTACTCCGCGACCGCAGCGGTAAAAACAGGCTGCAGAACCTGAAATTTTCCCAGTGCCATAAAATGTGCGGCTCGTTCTTAAATTCCTTTGAGCTCTTCTCCCCAAAGTCGACGCTGACAGATCCTCCGCTTCGCTCCGGATGCTGTCAGGTCTAGGAAACCTTTGAGCTTCAATAACGCACTGCGTACTCCGCGCCTTCTCCGCGACCGCAGCGGTAAAAACAGGGTGCAGAATCTGAAATTTGCCCAATAAATAGTTTAAAGCCACTCCCAAAAACCGACGCTGACAGAACCTCCGCTTCGCTACGGATGCTGTCAGGTCGATTAAACCTTTGAGCTCATCCCTTTCAGCTTTGAGCTCCAACAATCAAACATCAACCAATACATACTGCTTCTTTTCATCGATCGAGAGCTTACCGGCTTTTTTGTAGAGGGAGTGGTAGAAGAGCATCACGGCGTCCTGCTTCAGTGCTTTTCTGAGCAGAAGCGTCTTTGCCTTTTTGGCTTCAATCGGGTTGCTGTCGACCTGGCGGGCAGGGTAGTTGTTGAGGTGGTACTCGGTAGGGATCAGGTCACCGGCGAAGTAGGCTATGTGTCCCCGATCTTCAATCTTCACTACGGTATGGCCGGGGGTGTGTCCGCCGGTTTTCATCACCGTAACTCCCGGTATCACATCGATGCTGTACTGAGTCTGATATCGAATTCGGTTCTCTGCAGCCAGTTTATAGAGCTCATCCATTCTGTAACCCGCTCCGGGCGTCTGACTGTTTTGTGTTACTGCGGCGATGGCATGATCCCACTCATCGCGATGGAGGTGGTAGATTGCATTGTTGAATGTTGCCCGGGTGGTGAAATCGTCGGCAACGTAGGTGGCGCCTGCAGCGTGATCGTAGTGGAGGTGGGTGATGATCACGTGGTCGATATCTTCGGGTCTGAGCCCAAAAATAGCCAGATTGGTGATAACATTGGAGGTGTCGGTGTATTTGCTTCTGTGATCGAGTCCCCATCCCAAACCGGGATCGATAATCACATTCTGGCGGCCGTCGCTAATGAGAACGGGGTCGATCCCTAATGCGGAAGAGTAGTTCCCGAGATTTGGATCTTCGGGTACATTTTCTAGGCGTGCGGGGTTCATTTTCTGAAATGAACCATCCTCAAAGAGTTCAAAGAAACCCTCGCTCAGCTGTTCTATTACAAACTTACCAATATTCATCTCACCCCCAATACGATTTGCTATTCACGTTTCACCCCAAAACCTGATGAGCCAATATAATAAAAGATTTCTCCCGTAAACATTTGATCTCCGGTTAATTGGAAAAATTGAGTTGATTGATGAAAATTTAAGCGTCTGAGGTTCGAGTTTTAGGTTGAGTTCGGGTGTTGCTGGATACGGGTTGCGGGTTGCGGGTTGCGAGTTACTGGTTGTTGATGCCTAAATACGGTTGACGTTTTTAGTTAACATGTATCATGTTGGTCGAGGTTAACCGCAGCGATCGCGGAGTAGGCGCAGAAAACGCGGCGTAAATATGGGCATCCTTTGAGTTTTAGGCTTCACTCTTTTCACTTTTCACCTTTCACTTTTCACGTCTCACGTCTCACTTTTCACTCCTCATCTGTTCAACTAACCCTCCTTTGAGCTTTCAGTTCTTGGCCAATCTTAACCGCAGCGATCGCGGAGTAGGCGCAGAAAACGCGGCGTAAATATGCGCATCCTTTGAGTTTAAGGCTTCACTCTTTTCACTTTTCACCTTTCACTTTT
>JAFIFA010000152.1 GCA_020832225.1 Balneolaceae bacterium | reverse complement strand
TAATCGTGCTCTGTGGATGCAGACATTGAGACGACTGAGGGTTATCTGCCGTACAATGTGAAAATGCTTATCCATCATACAGGCACCACTGATGGGGGCTCCGGCGGCCATCAATTTTTTATCGAGTCCGAGGTATGACAGTATTTGAATTGGGGCGGCTGATAAGCCTACTCCGGCACCGGTTTCTGTGAGTTCCGGGGCTTGTTCGAAAACTTCAAAGTCGATGCCGTGATATTGTAAACAATTGGCGGTGGATAGTCCGCCTATACCACCACCAATAATTGCGATTTTCTTCATTCAAGAATGTGTGGATTCCAATGGGTTTCGCGTCTTGGTTATGTTTTCCGACTATCAAGACTTTTTTACTAACCCACATTACTGCAATAATTTACAAAACCTAGCCGGAAAACCTTCTTAATTTACAAGCATCATTTTCTGAGTCAATATTACCGAACCGACCTCCAGTCGATAACGGCCCCGCGTTTAACCGGCGGGGTGATTGCTGTTGTGGATGGGTGAAATCCGGCTACCCGGCCGGTTGATTCGAAGAACCGCGAAGCGAAACGCCTGTTATACAGCAAGCTGTAGTATTAATAAATGAACTTTTGGATTAGTAGTTGCGAATCTTTTCGAGCAACTCGGGAACCCGCTCTTTTGCGAAATCCCAAAGTACATCTTGGTCCAGGACATCATAGCCATGGGCAATGACATTACGAAAACCGATAATCTTTGAATACTCAGGAATACTGTCGCACAAGTTGTCATGGTCAATTCGGTCCAGCCTGTACAGTGCTTCTCCTATGATTTCAAATTGCCTTTCAAGTGCTAACTTCAGAATCCGATCTTTTTTAAAATCAGCAATGCTTTTACCATCAGTGAATTCCATGATCTCTTCACAGGCATTACTGATGTCTAGCAATAATTTCTGCGGACTATGCGGCATATATCAAGGTTTTTGACGAGTCAATCTCTTTTTGGAATAAAGGATTCCTGAATTTTTTAACGGTTACCAAGTCTACTGGTCTCTGGTAAATTGTTTCAAGTCTTTGCTTAAATCCCATGTATTGTTCAAAAGCACCCTGATACCCTTGTCGGTCAAACTCAACTAAAAAATCCAGATCGCTTTCATCCGAAAGATGACCGGAGGCTGCTGAACCAAAAACATAGAGCCTCTTGACCCGGAAATCTTCACAGGCTTGTTCAAGCTTAGCTGTTTTCAGTTGGGTAATATTCATTTCTTATTGAAATCTGCGTATATGTAAATTCAACGTAGCAAAAAAACGTCATTATTTCAAAATGGAAGAAGTAGTCAAGGTAGGCGAATACCAGGTTTGTAGACTTGCTGTATAACATATAATTATACCCCCAAATCCTTAGGGATAAATTTTTATTCAATCTAACTCCAATGATCCTATTTAGCAACTAACGCAGTAATACGAAGTCAAATCAATTCTGACATCTCGTATAATTGTCCGAAATAAAAAGTCCGAATAATTTTTTTATTGGGTGTAAGTACAGCCTGAATTTTGGTTCTTACTAGTAGAGAGTAGAAACAAATCAGAGACAATGGCGAAGAGCAAATTATTGGATCAGGTAAGAACCGAAATCAGAAGAAGAAACTACAGCTACAATACTGAAAAATCTTACTGCAGCTGGATTGTTCGGTATGTTAGATATCATAAGCTTACCCACCCTTTAGATTTAGAGGGGGGAGATATCGTGCAATTTCTGAATCATCTGGCTAATAATAGAAATGTTGCGGCGTCTACTCAGAATCAGGCTTTGTGCGCACTGGTTTTTCTCTACGAACATATTCTCAAAAAACCGGTCGAGGAACTTCGATCGTTGCAAAGAGCGAAAAAACCAAAGCGGCTACCCGTGGTTCTTGAAGAGAACGAAGTAAAGGCAATCCTCGGCAATTTATCAGGTATTAGCCACCTTGTTTCAGGACTCTTGTATGGTTCAGGTTTACGGGCTTCAGAAGCGATGAGAATCAGAATTGCAGATCTTGATTTCAATTATAAACAGCTTACAGTTCGCCGTGGAAAAGGAAATGCAGACAGAGTAACGATGTTGCCGGAATCTCTGATACCCGAGCTAAAAGAGCACATTCATAAAGTGAGACTGCTCCATAAGTCCGACCTGGAAAAGGGCTTTGGGCAGACTATTCTGCCAAAAGCACTGCATGTAAAGTATCCAAATGCCAACAAAGAGTTTCAATGGCAATACCTCTTTCCTTCAAAATTACGACGCAAAGATCCCCGATCAGGTGTAATTCACAGATATCACATGGATTCATCAAAAATCAGAGCTGATGTAAAGCAGAGTGTTCGAAAACTGGATATCCATAAACATGTGACACTGCATACATTTCGCCATTCCTTCGCTACCCATCTTCTAAACAAAGGCTATGACATCCGAACCGTACAGGACCTCCTCGGACACAAAAGCCTTAAAACCACATCAATCTATCTGCATGTCCTAAACAGGGGAGGGAAGGGTGTGAAAAGTCCTCTGGATCCTTAATGATTATTTTGAATCTGGTATGGGGAAGAGATACATAAGAAACAGATTGAAAAATTACTTTGAGTCGTCTGATTTTAAAAGGGAGCTCCTATTAAACAACGGCTACGACATCCGTACGGTTTAGGACCTACTCGGACACAAAAGCCTCAATACAACGGTTTAGGGCGTATGCAGCGAGGCGACCAAAGCAAATGTCGAGCAATCAACGTTAACTCGACTGCATGATGCCCTCGTTATGTAACAGGCGAGGACATGCGATAAGGTTTTCCGTTTAATTTGCCTCTTGTATCAATGCAAAGAAACTATGATTTACTAATGGGCTCGAGTTTATAGATACGACCGTAGTGTGAAGCTGATTCCAGATCTTCTCTTTGTAAAGCTTCCCGGACATCATCAAGCCTGGTTGCATCTTCAACGCTGAGATAAGGGGCCCACTCATCTTTAGTTTCGATCAGGTCAACTTCCACTTCGGCCACATAACGACCTGCATGAATATATTTTGTCTTTTTCTTTACCATCATATGTTTATTCAGTTCTGTGGAGGAATGTTTGATCCCAACGTTTGAGGTATTTGTTTGAAACTTAATACCGCATGAGGTATGAAACTGCAATCTCATGGAGACAATATATTGTGATTTGTTTTCATGAGGTTATACTCAAACGTTGGAGAAAATTCTGTTACATAACATCAATCTATCTGCATGTACTAAACAGGGGAGGGAAGGGTGTAAAAAGTCCTCTCGATACCTGAAAAAAAGAAAAGGAGCCCCGGTCAAAGGAACTCCTTTTAGATTTAGCAATCTATAGTTAAGGCAGAGAACGCCTAACTATGGGGGTATAAAGCAATCACATTTACTGAGGTTGATTAGTCCATGATCTTTCGGAGAAAAGCCGGCTGATCGGTATCCCGCTTGTCGATGCGCTCACTGCGATCGTTTAGCAAGGTATCGTCGTTGCTCGCTTTTCTTCTCTGGTGACGGATCTCCTCGGTATACTCTTCATCGGCTTCCTGCTCAACATTGGTACTGATGTACTTGAGATTTCGGCGACCAATGGCAGGGGAGTCCAGGTTTTTGAGGTTCTTCTCACCCTTGTAGAAATCACCGTCGGTATGGCTTCGGCGGCGTACAATATCTTCCGCTTTTGGAAGAAGTGATCGTCTCTTATCACCGGAGTCCGTACGTCCCTTTTTTGAGGGCTCAATGCGGGTCTGGCTCTTGTCGTTGGCCAGCTCAAATCCGGTGGCAATTACCGTTACGCGGAGCTCATCACCAAACGACTCGTCGAGCACGGTACCGAGAATGATCTCAGCATCGTCTCCGGCTTCCTGCTGGATGATGCGCGTTGCGGTTGTTGTCTCCCGCATACCGAGCTGCGAGCCGGCAGAGATGTTCACCAGCACATTCCGTGCACCACGAATGCTTACGCCGTCGAGCAGGGGAGAGTTGATCGCCTCACGGGCTGCAATCTCAGCGCGGTCGTCGCCGCTTGCTGTTGCTGATCCCATTATGGCGGCACCACCATCAATCATTGTCGTTCTTACGTCGGCAAAGTCGAGGTTAATGAGACCGGGCATCAGAATCAGGTCCGAAATACCGCGGGTTGCGTTGTAGAGAACGTCATTGGCCTGTTCAAACGCCTCAATCAGTGAGGTGTTCTCATCAGCAATGTCGAGAAGCCGCTCGTTGGGGATCACGATAACGGTATCGCAGTTCTTCTTCAGTTCGGCAATTCCCTCCATCGCATACTTCATACGCACCTTGCCTTCCACCTGGAACGGCGTGGTGACGATACCGACGGTCAGAATTCCTTTCCGTTTGGCGATGCCGGCAACCACAGGCGCACCACCTGTACCGGTTCCGCCACCCATGCCGGCTGTTATAAAGATCATATCTGCAGAATCGACCGCCTCATCGAGATCGTGACGATTCTCCTCAACCGCTTCGCGGCCAATTTCCGGGCGGGCACCCGCTCCAAGTCCCGACGTCAGATTCGATCCTACCTGTACGGTGAGATCGGCTGCGCTGTTCTTGAGAGCCTGTGCGTCCGTGTTCAGAGCGATATACTCCACACTGTCGAGGCCTCGCCGTATCATATTGTTGACGGCGTTGCCACCACCTCCGCCAACTCCTATTACCTTAATTTTCGCGTTATCCTGACCTTTTTCGTCAAAGCTAAAGCGTGAGTTCATGTTATCCATAATGTTCACCTTTTGTGATTGCTATTTTTCGTGTTGGTAGATTGCTATCTGTTTGTTGTGTCTCGATCCGGAATCGGGGGGCTGCCTTCTCCCGGTTACCTTTAAAGTTCCTTGAACCAGCTCTTCATCCGATCCGTGATTCGGTTCATCACCTTCTCTACGCCCGATCCTTTTGAAGAGGAGGGAACCATCGCCTGGCTCTCCCTTCCGCCGGTCTTGATGGCGTGCAGTACCAGTCCAACACTGGTTGCGTACATCGGGCTGTTCACCTCTTCGGTTAGCCCGCCTGATAGTCCGAGCGGTTTTCCGATCTTGGCATCCAGGCCGAGCACTTCATTGGCCAGCGGACAGATATTCTTGATCAGCGAACCGCCGCCCGAGAGCACAATACCTGCGCTCAGGGAGTCTGCGTAGCCGCTTCGCTTTACCTCGATGGCTATGATCTCCATAATCTCTTCCATTCGTGCCTGGATGATCTTTGCCAGAATACTCTTGGTGATCTCTTTTGGCGGCCTGCCGGCAATTCCGGGGATGGTGATCGACTCATCTTCCTCAATCAGGTCTACAAAACATTCACCATGCTGATGCTTCAGCTTCTCAGCCTGATCGTCGAGCACGCTGAGGCCCATCTTGATATCATCCGACACCTTCTTCCCGGCAATGGCGATGACGGCTGTGTGCCGGATCGTGTTGTCCTGAAAGACCGCCAGATCTGTGGTTCCGCCGCCGATATCGACCAGCACGACGCCCGCTTCCTTCTCCTCATCGTCGAGTACGGCGTAGGAGCTTGCGAGCGGCTCGAGGATGATGTCGGCCACCTGAAAGCCGGCACGCTCTACGCAGCGGTAGAGGTTCTTTGCTGCAGAGACAAGCCCGGTTATGATATGTACCTCGGCTTCCATCCGCATCCCGCTCATTCCCACAGGATCGCTGATACCGTCCTGGCCATCCACTACAAACTCCTGCGGTATCACGTGCAGAATCTGCTGATCGGGGGGGAGCATGATTCGCTGGCAATCCTCGAGAAGACGCTCCACATCCTGCACGGTAATCTCTTTGTCGCGGTTGTTGATGGTGATCACGCCCTTGCTACGGATGCTGCGTATGTGATCGCCGGCAATCCCCACGTTCACAGAGTTCACTTCGATGCCTGAGGCGAGCTGAGCCTGCTCAACCGCCGTTTTGATGGCGTTCACCGTCTTGTCGATATTCACAACCACACCCCGGTTCAGCCCGTCACTGGGGGCCTTTCCCACGCCCAGAATGTGGATTCTGTCCTGATCATCAATGGAAGCCACCACAGCGCATACCTTGGTGGTCCCGATGTCCAGGCCAACTACAATTCGTTCATTTTCATGTTCCATTTCCATAACTGCACCTTCTGATCTTGTTGTTTGCTAAATCTTATGTTGTCTGTAGTACCATTTACCGTGTTACAATCTGATTTCGGAATCGCAGGTCAACCCTGTTGAATGAACCGATCCCCTTTTTGGAGACAACTTCTCCGTAAAAGGCTTCCCAGTTCTCAAGCCGCTGTCTGAACTGCTCATGGCCAAAAACAAGGCGAACCCCGTTTTCATGGCTCAACGCCACCACGCCTTCGCGTTCATTCCAGGTTACTTCGCTGATGGTGATCCATCCGAACTCATTCTCTTTTGCCGATTTCAGGAAATCGCTAACCTGACGGAAGGCATCCGTGCTGAGGGTATCCCCGGCCGGATTGGCAGGAAATCCATAAACCAATGGCACATCAACCGCCTTGCCCGAAATGAGAGGTAGTTTCACACCGCTTTCGCTCACATAGCTTCGGGTTGAACCGTTTACCAGCATGGCCAGGGGCTGATGCTCCTGCACCGTGAATGTGAGTGTACCGCGGCGATTCATACTAAGTGAAACATCATCCACATAGGGGAGAGTGCGCAGGGAGTTGAAGATCCCGGCTACATTCACGCTATCCGCCAGCATCCCTTCCGGCGACTCCATCGCATCCAGCAGATCCTGCTCGGCCGTAAAGTAGTTCTGCCTGAATTCCACTCCGCTGATGCGAGTGTTCTGATCCAGGTAGAGTCCGGCAATGATGCCGAGCCCGGCCAGCAGAAGGGCACCGGCTATCCAGCTCATCGCCTTCAGCGGTACGTTCTTCTCAGCGTTGCTATGTTTTTTCTTCTTTGTCAACGGATGTTCTATTTCTGTTTCATTCGAATTACAAACTCTTCGCCATACCGGTAGATATCACCGGCTCCCATGGTGATGACGATATCACCATCCTTTACAATCGATTCGAGCTGTGCGGGGAGCTCATTCTTATCCTCCACATAGTGCACACCGCGGTGTCCAAATGTTTTTGCCGTATCGGCTACCAGCTTACCGGAAACCCCTTCGATCGGTTTTTCGCGCGATGGATATACGTCGGTAACCACCAAAACCTCGGCATCGAAGAAGGAGAGGCCGAACTCCTGATGGAGCTCCTTGGTGCGCGAGTAGAGGTGTGGCTGAAATACAGCCACAATTCTGCGGTCTTTCCATCCTGCCCGTGCCGCCTGAATGGTGGCCTGAACCTCGGTCGGGTGGTGGGCATAGTCGTCAATAACCAGAACATTATTGTAGTCCATCTTCGGCTGAAAGCGGCGGAAAACGCCTTCAAACCGCTCAAGTCCCGACTTGATGTCGCTGAAATCCATCCCGAGCTCCAGGCCAATCGCTATAGAGGCGAGGGCATTTTTGATGTTGTGATCGCCGGGTGCGTTTAGAGCCACCTCGCCGAGAATCTCACCCTCATACATCACCGTAAAAGTGCTTCTGAACTCCTCCTGCCCAACATTGATGGCGCGTACCTGAGCCTGCGGGGTGTAGCCGTAGCTGATGGTTCTCCGTTTGATATCCGGCAGAATGCTTCGCACAGCGGGGTTGTCCAGACAGACAATCACCACGCCATAGAACGGCACCTTGTTGGCAAATTCGATAAATGCATCTTTTACATCGTCGAGATCCTTGTAGATGTCGAAATGCTCCGCTTCAATATTTGTAATCACCGCCATGGAGGGGGAGAGGCGGAGGAAGGTTCGGTCAAACTCATCTGCTTCAACCAGGATGATATCACCCTTTCCAACAACGGCGTTGGTCTTGTCAAAGCTGTGAACACGGCCGCCAACAACGATGGTTGGATCAAAATTTCCATCCTGCACCACGTGGCCAGCAAGGGTAGTGGTCGTGGTTTTACCGTGCGTACCGGCAATGCCGATGCCGTACTTCATTCGCATCAGCTCTGCAAGCATCTCTGAGCGTTTGATGACCGGAATCTGCTTTGCGAGTGCGGCTTTGGTCTCATCATTTTCGGTGGCCTCAACGGCACTTGTGTAGACCACCACATCCGCTCCCTCGATATTGGAGGGGTGGTGACCTTTAAAAATGGTTGCACCCAGCTCTTCGAGCCTCTCAGTGGTTTCGCTCAGATTGTTGTCGGAACCGGTTACCTTGTAACCGCGAAGGAGCAGAATCTCTGCAATGCCGCTCATACCAATTCCGCCAATTCCAACCATGTGGATCTGTCGGGTGCGGCCAAAAACGGGTTGTGTCTGAATTTTTTTACTCATGGTGCTTCTCTGCAAGGGTGATAATTTCATTGGCGATGATCTTCGCGGCATCCGGTTTGGCCAGCTTCTTCATGGCATCAGACATCTCCAAGAGACGATTCTCATCAAAGATCACCTTTTTGATCTCTGTGGAGAGAGTCTCAAGGTTCTTCTCGTCCAGCCGGATAGCGGCACCGCTGTCGGTCATCGACTTTGCATTTTTTGCCTGATGATCTCCGGCCACATTGGGTGAAGGCACCAGGATGGCGGGCTGCCCCAGCAGCATCAGTTCGCTGCATGTACCGGCTCCCGCGCGGGTCAGAACCAGATCTGCTGCGCTATACGCGGCAGTCATATCATCGATATAGGGAACCAGCTTCAGATTTGAATACTCCTCTTCGTCCAGTTCGTTTCTGAGATTTTTGAAATATTTCTCTCCGCACTGCCAGATAATCTGAAGGCCAAGCGCATCGTGGAGCTCATCGAGTTGATCGATCATCGCTTTGTTGATGGCAAGCGCTCCTCCGCTCCCTCCAAGTACAAGCAGAAGAGGGGAGTCGTCATCAAGGCCGAATGAGGCCATAGCCTCTGTCTTCTCTGTTTTTTGGAGCTGACTGCGAACGGGATTCCCCTCAAGCCGGATCTTCTCTTTGGGAAGGAAGGAGGCGGCATCAGGGAATGCGGTAAAGATAATTTCGGCGTGCTTGGCCAAAAGTCGGTTCGTCACTCCGGGATAGCTGTTCTGCTCCTGAATCACAATCGGGATGCCCATTTTGGCAGCAACCCAGCCCACAGGTCCGGCAGCAAATCCACCACAGGCAACCACTACATCGGGCTTGAATCTCCGCAATATCGACCAGCTCTGCATCAGGCTCGTGGCCAGTTTGAATGGGAAGAGCAGGTTTTGCGGGGTAAGTCGCCGATGGAATCCGCTGATCCAGACGCTTTTAATATCGTATCCCGACTTAGGCACAGCTTCCCACTCCATCCGATCCCGCGTTCCCACAAAGAGGACTGAGGTCTCCGGATTCGCAGTGCGCAGTGCATCTGCGATCGAGATGGCCGGATAGACATGCCCACCCGTACCTCCGGCAGCAAGCAACACCTTGACAGGCGTTGCTTTGGCACCGGAGGTTTCTGTGGATGATATGTTCTTCACGTCGGTCATCATCAGCCGTTATAAAATTTGTTTTGCAGCTGGCGGTTGTGCTTCGAGATATTGAGCAGAATTCCCACCATCACTCCCGCAAAGAGCATGCTGGTACCGCCATAACTGATAAAGGGCATCGGCAGGCCGGTAACAGGGAAGAGCCCTGTGGCTACCGCTGCGTTTACAAATCCATAGAGCGTGATCATCAGCGTGGCACCGAGCGCCATCAGGGTTCCCAGTACATCAGGTGCATTTCGTGCAATGACGGCTACGCCACGAAAGAGAATCACAGTAAAGATCAGGATCAGCAGGAAGGAACCGGCAATGCCATACTCCTCCGCGATAATCGCAAAAATAAAGTCGTTGTAGGGGGCGGGCAGGAAATCGCGTTGAGAGCTCTTTCCAACTCCCACGCCAAAGAATCCGCCTTTAGCCACCGCAATGTGGGCCTGCTGCGCCTGATATCCGCTGGCCGACTCCAAACGGTCGGTGTTGATGTCGGTAATCTGCGTGATATATTGAGTTACACGGCTCTGTCTCTCTGCCGAGCTCATAATCAGCGATGCTCCACCGATGATTCCGATCAGAATGAGCGCAAAGAGCTGTACGGCGCTGATTCGGCCCACAAACATCATCACAACACAGATGCTCATTAGCAGGGCTGCGGTACTGAAATCCTCCAGGGCGATGAGGAAACAGGTGATCGTAATCCAGATGATGATCGGGAGGAACGCGCGTTTAAAATCCTTGATGTACTCCTGCTTCTCATGCAGCATTACTGCGGTATGGATGATCACTGAAATGGCGGCAAAACTTGATGGCTGAAAAGAGAATCCGGCGATGGAGAGGGATCGTCTCGCTCCAAAGACCAGGTCGCCGTAGATCATCACCACAATCAGCAGAAGCCAGCTCACAATCACCGCAATTCGGCTGAATCGTGCCAGAACCCGGTAGTTGAGTTTTGAGACAAAGAGCATGGCGATAAACGCGATACCCAGTTTGACGATATGACCACTAACCAGGGTGCCGGCGGTTGTGCCGTGCATCTGCGCGAAATAGGCAATCGAAGAGTAGACGGCCATTGCGCCAAACATCATCAACATAAAGACAGCCACGAGAATCACGCGGTCGCTCCCCTGTACGGGAGTCTCCAGCTCTTCCTGCGTGGTGTTGAAGATCGATCCTACTTTGCTATTTGGTGTGGTGTAGTACAAAAAAGTTGTCTGTTAATTCGGTTTATATTCTGTTCGGTGATTGGTCTCAGAGTTCCAGTACGGCCTGTTTGAACATATCGCCGCGGTGGCGGTAGTCATCAAACATGTCGAAAGAGGAGCAGGCCGGGCTCATCAGAACCAGCTCACCCCGTTTGGCGCCTTTTCGGGCCAGCTTTACAGCCTCCTTCATCGATTCGGCCTCTTTGATCGTGATTGGCATATCGCCAAGCTGCTCTTTGATCTTCTCCCTGGCTTCACCAATAGCGATCACCGTATGAACCTTGCTGTTGATCTGTTCTGCCAGTTCGCGATAGTCGTTCCCTTTGTCGCGGCCACCCAGGATGAGGGTGATCGGGATCTGGAAGCTGTCGAGGGCATACCAGACGGCATTGATGTTGGTCGCTTTGCTGTCGTTGATGTAGCGGACGCCATCCACGGATCGGACAAACTCCAGTCTGTGAGCCACGCCTTCAAAAATACGGAGGCTTTCGCGAATCGCTTCATTGCTAATTTCTAAGGCTCGAGCGGCAAGCGCGGAGGCCATGCCGTTGCTCAGATTGTGGTGACCTGGTAGTGCGAGTTCTTCAACATTCATGAGGATCTCCTCTTTGTTGTCGGTTTTGAGAATGATTTGGCCGTTGCGGACAAATGCACCCTTCTCTACCTCTTTTTTGGTTGAGAAAGTGAGAATCCGGGGGGAATTCTCCATTTCTGAAAGCTCATCTTTAAATTTCGCCAGTCTGGCATCGTCTGCATTGCAGATGAACCAGTCTTTGGAGGTCTGATTTCTTACAATTCCGAGTTTAGAGGCCGCATACGCCTCAATACTGTTTCCGTATCGGTCCAGATGATCGGGGGTGATGTTCAGAATCACGCTCACATCGGGATGGAAGGTGTCAATATGGTCGAGTTGAAAGCTGCTAACCTCCAGCAGAACCGTCTTTTCAGGTCCGGTTTGATCAACCAGTTCTGAAAAGGCGGTGCCGATATTGCCGGCCGTCAGGAATTCCCGCCCGGCTGTCTTCCAGATGTGCTCCATCCAGGATGTAACCGTGGTTTTTCCATTGCTTCCGGTAACGGCCACGATAGGGGAGCGGTTGAACCAGCTAGCCAACTCGATTTCGGAACAGACCTGTTTGCCATCCGCCAGGTATGTTCTGGCAATCGATGATTCGGTCGGTACGCCGGGGCTCAATACGAGCAGTTCGCCTTCAAGAGCGCGTTCACTGTGTTGGTTCGATTCAAATTCAATCCCATACTTTTCGAGACGATCCGCATATTCCGGCTTTATCTCACCAAAATCGGAGATAAACGGCACGGCTCCCTGCTGCTTTAGTAGCATCGCTGCTGCAACGCCACTGCGGGCAGCTCCGGCAACCACGATATGTTGGCCTTTAAGATCTCTCATCGCAGTTTCAGGGTTAACAGGCTGATAATTCCAAGGAGGATGGCGATGATCCAAAATCGGACCACAATTTTACTCTCGGGCCATCCCTTTTTCTCAAAGTGGTGGTGAATGGGGGTCATCAGGAAGACTCGTTTCCCCTCGCCAAATTTCTTTTTGGTGTACTTGAAGTAGCTGGTTTGAATAATGACGGAAAGCGTCTCTACCACAAAGATTCCGCAAATAATCGGCAGCAGAAGCTCTTTATGGATCATCAGGGCCAGTGCGCCGATTGCGCCTCCAAGGGCCAGAGAGCCGGTATCTCCCATGAAAACAGATGCCGGGTGAGTGTTGTACCACAAAAACCCAAGGCAGCCACCAACAAGAGAGGCTGCAAAAATGGTGAGTTCACCACTGCCTGGCAGATACATGATGTTGAGGAACTCAGAGAAATCGCTCCGTCCCGATACATAGGCAAAGATTCCAAGTACAATACCCGCAATCGCAGATGTACCGGAGAGAAGTCCGTCCAGGCCGTCGGTAAGGTTTGCGGAGTTGCTAACAGCGGTGATTACAAAAACCACGAGTGGGATATAGATCAGCCATCCAAGCTGTTCACCAAAGATGGCATAGTCGATATTCACATCCTTCAAAAAGGGAACCGTCGTGAGTGTGTTGAACTCGGAAAAAGCGGGCCAGAAGTAGAGCGCGGCACCAAGAACCAGCCCGACAAAAACCTGACCGGCAACTTTGAACCAGCCTTGAAGACCCGATTTATCCTGTTTCACCACTTTAATGTAGTCATCAATAAAACCAACCACGCCCAGTGTGAGGGTGACGAATACGATCATCCATGTGTAGATACTGGTGGGATCCATCCAGAGGATAGCAGGAATTACAATCGCCAGAATGATAATCACTCCACCCATGGTTGGGGTGTTCCCTTTGTTGAGGTGTGAGTCGAGGCCGATATCGTCGCGGATCACCTCCTTCAGCTGCATCCGCTTCAACCAGTTGATGATGTTCTTACCGATAATGAGGCTGATAATCAGGGCTGTAACCGCAGCAAACGCGGTTCGGGTGGTGATAAAGTCGAAAGCACCAAATCCGGGGATGTTGTAGAGATCGTCGAGCCAGTCAATTAGAAAGTATAACATCAGTTCCCCCGGGTTTTAAAGTTCCGGTTGAACTCATCGAGAACCTCGCGGGCCACCTCGCGGTCGTCAAAATGGATTCGCTCCCCGTTGATCTCCTGATAGGTCTCATGCCCCTTACCGGCAATAAGGATAATCGTCTTGATATCGCTCTCCAGGATCGACTTGCGGATCGCCTCTTTGCGATCGGTGATGGAGTGATACGCTGCACTTTTGCTAAAGCCCTCTTCAATCTCGCGAATGATGGATTCTGGGTCTTCCGTACGGGGATTATCAGAGGTTACATAGATCAGATCCCCAAACTCTTCGGCTATAGCCGCCATCTCAGGGCGCTTTTTCCGGTCTCTGTCGCCGCCGCATCCAAAGAGGATGGTCAGCTTCTGATTTTTCTCTTTAACCTCGGCCAGGGTGGAAGCGACATTTTTGAGTGCATCGGGGGTATGTGCATAATCAACAATAATGACCGGCTGATCCTTACCTCCGCGATCCGGGTTCACCTTCTCCATGCGCCCTTCGGCACCGGGAGCCTTCTCAATCTGTTCGCCCGCTTTTTTACCGTCAAAGCCAAGTGCGGTGCAGATCAGCAGCGCCTGAACAACATTTACGGCGTTGAACCGGCCGGTAAGTGGGGTGTTAAACTCAATTCCTTCCACCTCAATCAGTGAGCCTTGTGGCGACATCGTCCAGATGATCGCCTGGAAGAGCCCTTTCCCTTCAAACGAGAAGTCGAGCCTCTTGGCTTCTGTATTCTTCACCATAAAATCGGAGTAGGGGGCATCCGCATTTACCACAGCCCACGATGTACGATCAAGCTCATTGAAGAGAATCTGTTTTGCAGAGGCATACCCTTCCATCGATTCGTGATAGTCGAGATGATCGTGGCTTAAGTTGGTAAATGCGGCCACTTCAAATGGAATGGAGTGTACACGCTTCTGAACCAGGGCGTGGGATGAAACCTCCATTACCAGAAATTCACAACCGGCCTCAACCATCTGCTGCATATCGTTTGCAAGCTCAATGGGATCGCTGGTAGTAAGCAGGCTCTCAATCTTTCGATCATTGATAATTTTCGTAACGGTGCCCAAAAGAGCGCACTTTCGCTGAAGGCCTCTTAGAGTCTGGTAGACCAGTGTGGCAACCGTTGTTTTACCGTTTGTTCCTGTAATTCCGATGATTCGGAGCTTTTTGGCAGGATCGCCGGCAAAACGCTGGGCAAGCGGAGCGAGGAGGCTGCGGGTGTCGGCCACCTTCAATAGGGCAACATTTGAGTTGTGCTCAATATCTTTCTCTACGATCACCGCCGCCGCCCCGTTTTCGATGGCAGAGGATATGTAGTTGTGTCCGTCGGTTTTGGTGCCTGAAACAGCGATAAATACATCGCCCGGTTTAACGGCTCTGGAATCGAGACGCAGAAACTTCACATCACCCGGCAGAACACCCTGCACGGAGATTGGATCGCAAAACGTTATGAGTTCACTGCTTTTCATTCGTTGCTGACTATTTGTGAAGCCTGCTGAAGGGATCTCGCCTGACCGCGAACCGTTACAGTTCGGCCCTGACGCATCAGATCACCTTCTCTTGGAAATTGGGTATAAATAGTACCAGACCCGATTGTCTCAACCTCGAGACCGCGGGATATCAATAAATTAGTAGCCTGCCTCATGTTCATGCCCCTCAGATTGGGGATGCGGGCAAAACCTTCGGGGATGGAGTCGGCCTCTGCATCGGCCAGAGACAATTTTAAAACCTGACCGGAGTTGAGTTTTTCGCCCGGCTCAACAGACTGCTTTACTACAAGAGAGCCTCTGCCGGTAGTTCTCACTGGGATACTCTTTCGGCTCAGTAGGCTCTTTGCAATCTCCGGATTGAGCCCTTCAACAGACGGCACCACACGTTCGCCTGAATCGGCAACCGGGCCGGGAAGCATGGAACGATGGATATCTTCATCCAGACCGGCAATCCGTGTAGCTACTTCCTTGAAGATGGACCCTGCAGTGAATCCACCATAGATACTGGTTCGTGGTTCATCCAGAATTACCAGCATCACATATTTGGGATCGTCTGCAGGAAAGAAACCGGCAAAAGATGCGCGATAAAGCGCTTGATAACGTCCGTCTACAAGCTTTTGTGCGGTTCCGGTTTTACCGGCTATTCGAAGCCCTTCAACAGCCGCCCAACCTGCTGTTCCCTCATCGGTTACAACCTGTTCAAAAACGGGTAGAAGCTTGTTAATAGTTTGTTTGCTCGCGATCCGGCGAACCTGATTGGGGCGGGTCTGTTCAACCACACGACCATACTCATCGGTAACCCGGTCCACCATATAAGGTCGCATCATAACTCCGCCGTTGGCAAATGCGGCGTAGGCCTGAATCAATTGAATCGGGGTGGCCTGAACTTCATAGCCGATCGACATCCATGGGAGGGTTACGCCGCTCCACTCGTATGGTCTCTGAAGGCGTCCCGGAAGTTCACCGGGGATATCGATATTGGTTGGTGTGCCAAAACCCATATTTCTGGCATACTGATAGAATTTGCTCGGTTCAATGCGCATCGCAATTTCAGAGGTGGCGATGTTGGATGATTTGGCCATTACTTCAGTGAAGGTCATGTTACCCAACGGATCGTGATCCCTCATTACCTGGCCCCGAATCATCTTCCGGCCGTCTTCGGGGGTTTCAAACACTTCATCAAAATCAACCACACCCTCTTCGAGAGCGGCGATGGCGGTTACCAGTTTAAAGGTGGAGCCGGGCTCAATAATGTCGGATACGGCAAAATTTCGCCGGTTCTCACGATCGATGGTAGCAGGATGATTTGGATCAAAGGTTGGGTAGTTGGCCATGGCTTTAATGGCACCGGTTTTCGGATCCATCACAATGGCGGTGCCGTAGTTGGCTCTGTGACGGGCGACTCCGGCCTCCAGCTCCTCTTCAGTGATGGCCTGAATGACGGCATCGAGAGTGGTGTGAATGGAGTGGCCCTGCTGGGGCTTTTTCCGTGGAGCACCCACATAGGCAAAAATCCTGTTTTGTCTGTCTTTACGAACCTGCTGAAGTCCGTTGGCACCCTTCAGAATATCGTTATAGCGGGACTCCAGTCCCATCATTCCGTCCACATTGTGATTGACAAAACCGAGGGCGTGTGCAGATAGAGAGCCAAAGTTATAGTTTCGTCTGTACTCCTCTTCCAAAATCACTCCTCGAATTCCGAGTTCTCTCAGATCTTCATAGGCCTGAGCTGTGACGCTTCGTTCCAGAACGATGTAGCGTGACCGGGGAGAGGCGGATGAGATTCGGTTTCTGTAGTGTGAGGCGCTGCGGCCGGTGTGTTGACTCAATACACCGGCTACCTGCGAAAGCTGGTCAGCAGTTGTGCCGGGGGCGTGGGGATCGACGGCAACTTTGTAGTTTACAACATTGGTGGCGAGCAGGGAACCGCTGGCGTCGAAGATGCTGCCACGCTGTGCAGGAATTTCGATCATTTCGATCGCTTGCGAGCTCCAGAGTTTGTTCAGCCCTTCACCCTCAATCACATTGAGACGCAGGATCTGCATAACGATGGCAGCGGGCAGCAGAAAAATGAGCCCGAGAAGCAGAAACATGCGCCCCATAATGGCTGAGCGGTGGTTCATTCTTCCGTCCTGGTTTATGGATTAATGTGTATGATTTGATCTGCGGGTCCTGCATTAATGAAACCCTGTTCACGGGCTTTCTGGTAGATCTCTTTGGGACCTACCATCCGATCGTAAGCAAGGCGCTGTTCATTGTATAGCCGCTGGGCTCTTTCGTACTCAGCCTCAAGCTGCTGCACTTCGATCAATGCCTGCTGGGTGCTGAATACATGTCCGATATAGAGAATCCCGCAAACTCCGATCAAGAAGCTTGCGAGAATAACCTTCCAGGGGGTAAAAGCCGGAAGGGTTTTTTTAGGGGTATCTTGAGATGCTCTTTTTCCAAAATTTCGGGGTGTCGCACCTGTACCATTACCGTTACCATTTCCGAAAACGGTGCGGTTCTTCCGGGCGGAGGGGGAACCGCCCGAAATACCGCGCCGATTCGGCTTTACGCTGCTCTTTTTCATCGGGGACTTAACGTACATCAGCTATCCTCCCCGGTCTTTTCGGCTACGCGAAGCTTCGCGCTTCTGGCAGCCGGATTTCGTTCTCTCTCATCCTCGTCGGGCGTAATAATGCCTTTGGAGATGCTATTAAGGGGAGAGAGTGGGTTGCCAAAAAAGTCTTTTTCAACCTTGCCTTCAAAGTTGCCGCTGCGGAAGAAGTGTTTAACCAGTCTGTCTTCCAGGGAGTGGTAAGAGATCGCAACGATGCGTCCGCCCGGCTTCAGAAGCTCCAGCGACTGCTGCAGCACATCTTTCAGTACGTCCAGCTCGCGATTCACCTCAATACGGATTCCCTGAAACACCCGGGCAATCGATTTGATGGTATACTTCCCTTTCACCACAGCTTCAACAGCCGCTTTCAGTTCGCCGGTGGTCTCTACCGGACGCCGACTGATAATTTCGGATGCAATTTCACGGCTTCGGCGCTCCTCTCCATAGTGGTAGATCACGTCACGGAGCTGCTCATAACTATATTCATTTACTACCCGATAGGCAGAGATACCGCTCATTTCGCTCATTCTCATATCGAGCGGGCCGTCGTGCTGAAAGCTGAACCCTCGCTCCGGCTCCCGGATCTGATGTGTTGAGACGCCCAGATCGAGCAGAATGCCGTTAACATTTCCGTGAGCCTCTTTTGGAATGAGGGTAGTGAGGTGGCCGAAATTCCCCTCAACGGGAATGAAGCGGCTGTCATCACCAATTTGCTCAGCTGCGGCTATGTGGGCTTCATGATCCTGATCAACTCCATAAAGTGTGCCCTTCTCGGAGAGGTTCCTCAGGATCTCCAGACTGTGTCCGCCGCCGCCAAGTGTTCCATCTATATAGATGCCATTCTTGTCGGTGATCAAATAATCAACGGAAGGCTGGAGCAGGACCGGGATATGTGGGTGATATGTTGTCATCTCAGAACCCCGGAGCATCGCCGTCTCCCATTACCTGTTCAAAAATATCTTCGTAGGTCTCCATGGTCAGATCTGCATCGGCCTCTTCAAGCTTCTCAGGCGACCAGATCTCGATCTTCTCACCGCTTCCGATAAAAATGGCTGTTTCGCTGATCTTTGACCACTCCATAAGGTGGGAAGGGAGGGAGATACGGTTCTGTTTGTCCAGCATCAGATCTTCGGCGTGGCGAAGGAAGTTTCTCTTTAGGATTCGGCCCTGTCTTGAAAAGCTATTGACAGACGAAAGCTTCTCTTCCACATTCGCCCACTCATTCTGAGGATAGAGGTAGAGGCAGGGTTCGAGTCCCCGAATCAGGGTAAAGTTATCCTGAGCCTCGGGCGAGAGAGATTTGCGTAGCTTGGCCGGGAAGGCTACACGCCCTTTATTATCCACGCTATGTTCGTATTCCCCTTTAAAACTTGCCACAGGTCAGGTCTGTGTTGATTGCTAAATATAGCTTGGACAGCAGGTCTGGAAACTTTCTCTACTAATACCCACTATCTCCCACTTCTTCCCACAATGTACCTTTTTGGCCCTAAAGAAGTCAAGGAAAAAGATTACTCTTTTTTAAGCCCTGAGTTGGCTTCTCAGTTTCCTTCTCAAATGTTGCTTATATGAGCAAATAAGGGGAGTTATGGAGTGTGGTGGGAGAGTGTGGGAGAAGTGGGGGAGAGTGGGGAGGGAAAAAATAATGAAGCACAGCGGGCCGGATCCTGAGCGTGAAAAAGGTATCTAACCCATACAATTTTTAACCACAATGAACACGATGTTTTATTGAGTTCTTTGTGCCGAACTTCGTGCTCGTTGTGGTTAAAAAGGATTTGAGAAAGGATAGTTAAATCTACTCTGGATCGGGTGTTTGATCCGCTTCAATATTGAATGTGAGATCAATACGATCGTAAGGCTCTTCAAACTGTACAAGAACATCCACCTCTTCGGTGAAGGTGTAGACTTGATCATTATAAGTTACTGTGAATTCCAGCTGAGTGATAACGGTCTCCTGGCTACTGGAGATTGCCGCCTCAAACGATCCATCTTCATCAGTTTCAACGGTTCCTTGTTCAAAGAGGTTGCCGGAGTCTTCAAATTCGGCAGATACGGTTACCTGTAAATCGGCTAATGCTTCACCGGTATTACCATCAAAAAACTCAGCAGCAATGATGGCAGCAGCTGCATCCTGCTCTTCAAAATCTGTACTTAGGTCACAACTAATAATGGCAAATGAAAAAAGAATTGCAAAAAGAGTGGTGTAGGTTTTACTAAACATATGCTTTTGCTGATTGTATTGATTTTTATTTATAACGGCTGTAGTACTAACTTCTTATCCAGTGAGTCCGTTCTTGTTCCTGATTCACTTACCTAACAGTGCTTTTAAAATCGCAATCAGTTTCGTTTTTTAAAAGCGCAATAGCGTAAACGAGTCTCTGCCAGTCACTCAAACAACATCTGCCATTATGAAAAAAATTCAATACAGAGCTCTTCTCATTTTGCCATTTCTCTTAATTCTCTTAACCGGTTGTGCTCAAACGGATGAGGCCGAATATATCATTCAGGGCGGGCATATCTGGACCGGCAGTGATGATTTTCCTCAGGTTGAAGCCGTTGCGGTGAGGGCAGGAGTTATTATCGCCGTTGGTAGTAAATCTGACATTGCACGTTTTGATGGCGCCGGTACCACAACAATTGATGCCGATGGTGGTATGGTGGTGCCGGGTTTTATTGACAACCACACCCATTTCAATCGGGCGGGAGAGCTTCTGATGGGCATCAACCTTCTGGATGTTTCCGACTCGGAGGGTTTGCGGGAGCGTGTAGCCGAAACGGCCGAACGCCTGCCGGAAGGGATGTGGATGACCGGAGGAATGTGTGGCGCCTATGAGCAGTGGGAGATGGGTGGAACCGGCACGTCTGAGGATGAAAGAGAAGGATGGACGCCTCATCGATCCGATATTGATGATTTGACGGAAGATATTCCCGTA
>JAFIFA010000149.1 GCA_020832225.1 Balneolaceae bacterium | reverse complement strand
ATGGTTGGCATAGCATGGGCGTTTACAGGTTCAAATGACACCCCTTATAATACGAAATAACAGTAAGATAATCGATTATATTCACCGAAATAATCTACATTTTTTGAATTAAACTTGTATCCTCATTTTCTCACAGCCTCTGGAAAGAGGGGAATTTCAAGCCCTCAACAAAAACCTTGCAAGCTTCAGCGTTCCAGTTTACGCCTTCCTCTATTAAGGGAAAATCGTGGTTTCACTCCTCAATGCGGATATAAATAACCAAAGCGCCGGCAGGACTGGCAACAAAGCTGCAACGGCGACCCATCGATAGAGTTGTGGAGAGGCGAGAGCGGCAGGCCAATATCCGCTGATCATCACAAGAGTGAGCAGCAGAGCCAGAACGGCCACGGCAAAGATGAGTTTTGCGATCCAATCCCTTCCCGCGTGGTAGAGTTCAAACAGCGCTATGGATGTGATTCCGAGAAGCAGAATGTGCAGATATAGTACTCGCAATCCATGTTCTCCCGGCCATATATTGAACGGCAGTATCGCAATGATTTGTACCAGAACCTTGAGGGTAATCAGTGCCGCTACTGTTCTCCAAATCAGCCCGTTGAATCGCGGCTGTTTGAACAACAGCCACAAATTGAGAACAAGAGAAATCCCTATTAATAGAAGCCCCAGATTTGCCGTCATGTGCATCGCCGGGGTAATCACCGATTGATTCAGGCTAAAGGGAAAGACCAACAACGACCCTGCCAAAAGTGGCAGCCAGAGCCACTCTCGTTTCATAGCTGTATCCGGTTCACCCACTCTTTTCCATATCATCCCGAGCAAACCAAGCACCACCCACCCTTCGGTGAATACCCCGAGAAAGAAGTGCGTCATCGCAGACGAGATAAGGGGTGCATCAATATCCGTGAACTGAAATACCGACACCCCCCATGCTCCGAGCGAACTGATCAGCAGCGCAATGAGGGCCGCATCATAAAACGATAGCGCAAGAGAGTCTTTAGCTCCTGCTCTGAGCCTGTACCAAAGAATAGAAAACCAATACCATGTGATCATCACCAGACCCGAGACGATGGCAGCTAACGGCAAACTTGCAGACCCGATCGAAACGGAGTGATAGCCATAAAGCAGAAAGAGCGGAAAGGAGAGAAAGCCCAGAAAGATCATGGTGTAGAGAGCTGCGGCAAATTTCCCAATATATCGTTCTCCTCCATCGGGCATCACTTCAACCATCATCCAGACCAGCAGCGGTGGCGCCACCCAGTTGAAAAACATCAGGTGTGAATGGGCATGCCTCAGATTGGCAAAACCGATCCACTCCGAAAGCTGCCAGAGCATTCCATATCGATAGAGAAAACCGGCAAGTGCGGCAATCAAAAAGCTCAGCAGAGAGAGTAGCCACACATTCCTTACCAGTCTATCCTGCGGTTGCATAAGGCCTCCTCCCTAACGGCAGAAGTTTGTGATAGAGCGCAACCAACACCCCAAACAGAACCATCGCCATTGCCTGATGAATTACCGCAAGTGAAAGTGGCACATGCCAGATCAGCGTAAAAACACCGGTGGCGTATTGAAGCAGAATCAAGGCGAATAGCGCCAGTGCGAGCTTCTGAACTCTTTGGCTCGGTTTAATAATGAGTACACGTACCCAAAAGCCAATAACTGTTAGCAGCAGAAGCGTACCCAATAGCCGATGCATCCACTGAACCGTACTCATGTTTTGGAAAAAATTGGAGATCACCGGCTCCATCACAAAAAGCTCCGGCGGCAACCAATACTGGTTCATCATTGGAAATGTGTTGTAGATATGGCCTGCATGATGTCCGGCCACAAAAGCTCCCCAAACAATTTGAAGCGTGAGAAGTCCAAAAATGGCTATGGCCCACTTTCTGAACTCAGGTGCACCATCTCCGGGTCGTTTCTGGTTTGACTGAAGATCGAGCGCGAACCACACACAGAGCCCGAAGATCAAAAAGGCCAGGGAGAGGTGGGCTGCCAACCGGAAGGGGCTCACCATGGGTACATCAACCAATCCGCTCTGAACCATATACCACCCCATCGCTGCTTGCCCGGCACCCAAAACCATCAAAATAGACGCCCTGAAGATCTGACGTTTATCCATCTTTTTACGGATCAAAAACCATGCGAAGGGAATAATAAAGACCAATCCTATCAATCGTCCCGCCATGCGATGGAGGTACTCCCAAAAGAAAATAAACTGAAACTCCGACAGGCTCATACCCCGATTGTTGAGCTGATACTCCGGAAACTGCTTATACTGCTCAAAAGCATCATCCCACTGAGCTTCCGTAATCGGTGGAATACCACCCATAATAGGCTTCCAGTCGGTCATGGAGAGCCCGGAGCCGGTCAACCGTGTGATGCCGCCGATAATCAGAATCAAAAAGACGATCGCCGCACCACTCCAGTACCAGATTCGAAGATGTCGCTTATCGGTTGGGGTCATTTGCAGATGAATCGTTGGTTAGCTTTTATGTGATTTCAAAAATTTGGCTCCACCCCGGTATCCTGATTGGAATACCGTTGTGTCAGCTCAATTTGGATTCGCGCCTTTTTCAAAAATCCTTTCTCTTAAAAACTCTTAGTCCCCACCACATCGGGGCGGCAAGCCAGAGGGTCAACATTCCCGCTGCTGTCAGCGACCCGGCAGCTGTACCAAAGAATCGGCGAAAAACCGCGCCGGTATAGCCCATCAGGGCGGAGATATCGAACTCCAGCATCACCATAATGCGGGCCAGGTCTATCGGGTTGAGCATCGATACGACAATCACAAAACGCTCCAACGGGTAGTGTCCGAACGAAAAGATCAGCATCAGAACGATTCCATCGTAGAGAACCGCCAGAAAGAGCCAGATCACAATTGTGAAGCCGAACCCTTTAATCCGGTCTTCATAGAACAGCAGTCCCAACACGAACCCGAGCGATGCGAAGATCAGCGTCAGAACACCGCCAAGCAGCAGCACCAGCATCGATTCGGCTGCCCCAACACCCAGAATACCGTGCCAGGCAAGCGGGAGTGCCGTACCAACCATAAAGGCCGCCATCAGAGGAGTAGAGATACCGAGAAAGAGTCCCCAGTAGAGCACGCCCCTGTTAACGGGTTGAATCAGCAGAAGCTCAATAAATTCTCGCGACTGATAAATATAGAGAATTCCGTAGATCATACTAACTAGTGGCACAAAAAGCAGCATCACACTCGAGAGACTCAGAAGCGTCTCCGATCCACCTCCGCCAAAGCGAAGCAGGGATTCGGCAAGCACCAAAAAGATCAGTGCATAGCCAATTACCCATTTTCCGCGGAGTAGTGTCCGCCATTCGTTTTTGATGATGTGTATTAAATTTTTCATCTCATTTTCTCCTATAGTCGTCTCAATTTGACCGCAATCACCGTAAAGGGTTTTGCTCTTCTAATCTCCCCCGCTTTCATTGTGATTTCCGGTTCAAGCATGCGGTCTGTTTATATTCTCACCCTCTCATCAGGTATAGTTACTACGCGATTTTTAACTCTTCAGACAAAAACTGCTGTCCATCCTCATTTGCAGGAGCTGCTTGTTCTTCCGGTGAATCCATCATCCTTGCGATGGCCGATTCAAGCCGCTCCTCTCCGCTCTCTGTAAGCAGCTGCTTCATCGCACCATTGAATCGTATCCGTCCGTCCAGCAGAAAGATGACGTGATCCGTAAGCTGCTCCAGCTCACTCATGATGTGTGAGGTGATAATTACCGTCTTTCCATTCTCTTTCTCCTTAGCAACACGCTCCTTGAAACGGTGGCTTGAACGCGGATCCAGACCTGCCGTGGGTTCATCAAAAAAGAGTATGGGCGGATTGAACATCATTGCGAGTGTGGCCCCTACCTTCTGCCTGTTTCCGCCTGAGAGTGTTCGCAGCGGTTTATCAAGCTCCGAATCTAGTGAAAACTGTGTGATCAGCTCCTGCTCATAGATCGCCTCCTGATCCCGGAGTCCTTTCATAAATTCGATCAGTTCAGAGACCTTCATATTCTCCGGATATCGTGCCACCTGTGGCATATAACCGATATCGCGCCGGTAGAGCCAGTCGCCATCCAACTCCTTTCCATTAAACCGAATCGATCCTCCATCCTGTTTAACTAAACCGAGAATGGTTTTAATTAACGTTGTTTTTCCCGCTCCATTTGGCCCAACTATTCCGGTTGCCTGGCCTTTCGGGATCGCAAGATCGATACCTTTCAGCACTTCAAGGCTGCCAAAGGATTTCTGTAGGTTGCTTATCTCAATCATTGGATTCGGGTCATTTTAGGTTTTTCATCAACAAGGGTTTTTGGGGTAAGCACCGGAGCAATTCGTTCTGCCGTGTTCAGAATTCTGACAAACATGCTTCTCATCAGAATCAGAGACTCGGGACTCCGTTCGGTAACCATCGAGAATAGAGTGACGGGGCGATATGGAACATCACCAATTCCATCCCTGTCCAGATCGTATCCCTCGTATGCGCTCCAGTAGTTCCTTTCGAAATGGTTGTTGTTTCTGGGGCTGTCGGTGCGAACGTCAAAACTGTTCTCAATGAAGTTGTTCTCCTCAAAATGGTTTCTCGCACTGCTCGATTTGATATTAACGGCCCAGCCGTTTAGCTCGAGATCATTGCGGCGAATCATCACATTGGAGGAGCTCTCTGAATAGATCGCAATTGTGTTTCTATAGAATCGATTGTACTCGATGGTGCTGTTGCGAATATCCTTCAGAAGCAAGCCGTATGATGAGGTTCCCCAATTGTGCTCAAACAGGTTGTGGCTCATATCCACATTTTCTGAATACATCACAGCCACTCCTGCTCCGTTCTTCCTGAAGGTGTTTCGTTGGTAGATTCCACCATCAGAAAACATGTAGTGAAGGCCGTACCGATTATTGGCCTCACTGGTGTTTCCGTTGATCTTCATGCCCTCGCCAAACTCCACGTAGATTCCGTCGCGCATTCCGGTTATAAAGTTACCCTCTATGGTCGCTTCTTTGGAGTTCCAGAGATGGATCCCATTTCCTGAGGATGCTTCACGCAGATCATAAGCCTCTATCCTGTTACTTCGGACTACACCACCTGTGGTTTCGGCCAGATAGATCCCGAAAAAGACATCATCCAATCGGTTATCCTCAATAAGAAATCGTGTCGATTCTACAATCAGGATAGCAGCGTAATCGCGAACATAGCTTCTGCCCGTTCTCCTGATGTCGAATCCTTTCAGCGTTACATCGTCTGCATGTATCGAGAAGATGGTTCCTTCTCCCTCGCCATCCACCAACGGCCGGTCGATTCCGATTAACGTCAATGGTTTTCGGATCTCGATATTCCACTCCTTGTAGGTTCCGGATTCAACCTCTATGGTATCTCCCGGGGCCGCAAGATCTACTGCTTCCTGAATGAAGGTAATGCTTCCGGTTTCACTTACGATAATCTGTGAGAACAGAGTTTGAGGAGAAGCGGGTATGAAAATCAGCAGCAGGCTGAGCTTCAATGCGTAGTGTAGAATGCTCAAGTTTTTCATGGCTCTCTCCTAATGGTGGTTGTGGCTGCCATGATTGTTTCCACTGCCGTTGAGCCACTCTCTTTTCACCAGCTCTTTCACCTCGGCGTAGCTCACGATTTCACCTCCATACTCTTGCTTCATCTCTTCAGCACTCTCTCTAGTAGAGTATGCAGTGAGATTTAGTCCCATCGGACTGCGAAGCGTTTTGCTCTTCAGGTAGATCGCCTCCTCTGATGGCAACCAGGTTTCCGGGTCTTTAAAATCGGGCACCCAGAGCGAATGAAACTCTGTCGTCTCGTCGGCCGACAGGTCGTAGGCTGCCATACACTCAACGGAATCAAACTTAAATGATCGTCCCTGATTATTCAGTACCTGGGATGCAAACTCCCTGTCGGTGATCATCATCCGGCAGTATGAACACTGGTCGCTGCCAAGTTCAACCGGTTGAGGTTTTGGTTCACAGGCGGTCATGATAACCGCAATTACTATCAGAATAACTTTGTGTCTCCTAACCCACATCGTCTTCTCCTTTTTATATTTTTTGATATTCTTTAATTCATAGCGGCATTTCCGGTCTCTCCGAACCATTCCGCTTCCACCTTGTCAATCACTTCATTCCACTCCAGATATGGGCCCGGGTAGGCGTCATATACAAACTCCAGCATTTTTTTGTTGGAGGCGTCTACTGCCGTCAGATACATACCATTCGGGCTTGGTCTTAATTTGCTGTTCAGAAATTTGAGCTCTTCAACCGGCATCAGTTTCTTTCCGTCTACAAAGTCAACCACCTTCATCGATGCTATCTCATCTCGGTTCTCCATCTTCAAAAGGTATCCTGCCAGGCACTCTGCACTCATAAAGTTTAGAGTGTCGCCTGAGGAGGTAACCATCCTGCCGCCATACCTCACTTCCCTTATGGTTTTTCCCGTAAATTCACAGATATCGGAACCGTAGTTTATCTGCTCCTTTTCAGCCTTAAGGGCCGTTATGGTGTTCCTGTTGTCGGTTTCACCACATGCTGTCATACTCATTGTGATGACGGCAATTACTATTAAAGTGATTAATCTCATTGCTTCTCCTATTTGTTAATTCCTTTTTTGCCAAACCATACCGCTGCTCCTCCAAAAACCATCGAGAGCCCGATAAAGATGGATCCCGTATATGGCCAGGAGCATGCATTAATGTTCAGCAACTGTTTACAGCCAATTAGTGGCGGCTGATAGCTCATGCCCGGCACCTTAATGGGTGCATCGGGGCTGAGGTTATTTCCGTATTCGTGTCCCCAGAGATAGAAATCCACCAGTCCAACTATCCCGAGTATTACCATCAGGGCAAGCCATGCATAGACCATTTTCATGCTTCCGAAAATAGCAGCGATCAGTCCAAACACGATCAGTAATCCGATCACCCAGGGCATGATTTCAAACTCCCAGAAATCTTCTGCGTGAATTTCTGCCATCCCGATATAGTGGTTCAAAGTGTTGATACTCTGCAGATCGTGACGCTTATGGCCGGTTACATCATCGATATGGATATACATCCCAATCCCTTCCGGGTATTGTGGCGCATGCATATCTATGGTCCAGAACGGCATGTAGTAGAGGCCAACCAGCATCAAGGCACCCAGGGCCATTAATACTCTTGATTGAATGTTCATGATTTTTCTATTAAATGGATTTACCTTTTTAAAAGAGTCTTTGGTGAGTTGTGGGACGGTTTTTTGGGTAGCGTATTTATTCCCTCCTAATAAGGGAATCATCTATTGTACGCGTTAGTGAAATTTAGAAGGGAGTATTTTTATTTGTATCAATTTCGACACCCCCCTCTGTCCCCCCTTATTAGGGGGGATTCTCATGTTACCCATTATTTCAACCCAAACAATTCAACCTCAGGCCGTTTTATTTGATGATGGGAGCCTTTGAATTCGTGAACCTCTTTTCACTTTCTTCTCTTCAACTCCCTTCATTAAATAAAAGAGCATTTTTTAATAACCGGGCCTGCAGTCGCTGCAGGCCCGGGTCTGATGTGTACTCTGCACGAGGCAGAGTGGGTTAGGTCAACCTTTAGTTTGTTCCTGTTTTCCAGGTCAGTTCCACATCCGAATCTGCTGCCGATACTCTCACATATCCCTGCATCTCCTGGTGGAGGGCAGAGCAGAAAGCTGTACAGTAGAACGGATAGATTCCGGTTCGTTTTGGCTCCCACTTCATGGTCTTGGTTTGGCCAGGTGCTACAAGTATTTCAGAGTTGTTAGCTCCCTTGATTGCAATACCGTGTACCACATCCCACTCCTGTTCGAGGTTGGTGAGGTGGAAGTAGACCGTGTCGCCCACTTTGATTCCTTCAATGTTATCCGGACGGAAGTGGCTCCTTGTGGACCCCATATAGACCCGGACAACATCTCCGTCTCGCTCTACACGATTCTGATTGATTCGGTCGATCGCATAAGGGTGATCATTATCCTCGATTTCGTAGATTTGTGCTACGTTACCGGAGATTTTATCAGCCCTGATAGCTTGTGCATAGTGAGGCTCGCCGATCGTTGGGAAGTCAAGCAGCAACTCCATTCTGTCGCCCGAAATGTCGTATAGCTGTGCAGGGTGATTCTGCTTCGGTCCTGTTGGCAGATATCGATCTTTTGCGGTTTTGGTCAAACCTACCAGGTATAGATCATCCGGATTCTTAGTATCACCGCCTGTGATCATAAGGTGACCAATTGAGTAGTACGCATCGATACGATCTACCACCTCAAAGGTATCCAGAGACCATTTTACGATCTCAGATGAGATGTATACAGAGGTATATGCGTAACCACGACTGTCAAACTCTGTGTGCAGTGGCCCCAGACCCGGGTCCTGAACCTCTCCGGCAATGGTAGTATCGTAGTTCAGTATTGGAATATTCTCGACATTTCCGTCAAAGTCTCGATTCTCAATCGCTTCCAGCATACGGCTGAATGAGTGAACCGGGATCACGGTGGCCAGTTTACCACCGGCTACGATATACTCTCCGGTCGGATCGATATCCACGCCGTGGGGAGATTTGGGTGTAGGCAGGAAGTAGATGAAATCCTGACCATCTTCCGGTGTAAGAACAGTAACCTGATCTTTCACATCGTTGATCGCAATCCCCTGATTCCCTTCATAGTAGTTGTGATAGTAGTATGCATCCATTGTGGTTCCGCGACCTTCACGAACCAACTCTGCAGCACGTTTCCAGTTCACAGCTGCGATGTAGTCCTTATCATTTCTCGACGCGTTGATCTCAAGCATGGTGTGCGCTTCCTCTGTATTGTAGGTGGTAAAGAATACCCAGTCTGAAGACTGCCCTTTACCTGCACGGCCAAGATCGTAGTTGTATGGAGGAACAAGAATTTGAAAATCCATCTCCATTCTGCCCGACTCAGGATCTACCTCGATAAAGCTTAATGCACCGCGAAATTCATCGCTGTAGCTATCTATTGGTACATCCAGATCCATTTCATAAGGAATACTGAAGCGTGTAGCACCGATCACATATTCGGTGTTTGACGTAACAAATGATGATGCGTGGTTACCGCCTGTATTTGGCAGCTCCAGAATCTCCTTGGTTTCAAATGTTTGCAGGTCGATACGTGCGATTCTCGGTGTGTTATTTCCGTTAATGAAGATCCATCTACCATCCGCATCCCCGTCAGTTTGTGAGATGTGAGGGTGGTGGGAGTCATCCCATGGGATAAAACCGTAGCTGGTTTGAAGCAGTGGTTTTGTCTCTTCTGAGTATCCATAGCCGGTTTCCGGATCTTGTGAAAATACCGGAATCACTTTCAGAAAACGTGCTGAGGGAAGCCCCCAAACGCTTAGCTGTCCGCTATATCCTCCTGAGAAGAATCCATAATATTCATCATGATCGCCCGGAGCCACATAGACCTTTTGAGCGGCATCTCCTCTGTCCATCATTCCCTGTTGCGACGGACACCCTGTGAATATGAAAGCGGCAATGGCGACAAAGCCTGCTCCCAACAGAAGCCCACGCAGTTTATTTTTCTTTGATTTGCTCATGGCATTGGTATTAGTGTTGTTGGTTGGTTCAATGATTTATAGTTCAGTTTCAGCGTAGTGCCGCAGATACTCCACGATTGCTCTCGCCTCATCTTCTTTCACATTTTGATAGGGCATCTCAGTCATGTATTCTCTGAGTAGTGCCTGACCAATTGGGTGTTTTCTGACGTTTTCTGATGGATTCAGAATGAAATTCATTATGAATTCGGGAGAGCGGGTTTCGGTAATGGCACCCAGTGGCGGGCCTACCATGCGGCTGCCCATATTGTGACACATTTCACACTTCATTTCATAGATGTTGCGGCCTTTGGCCACCTTATCCATATCGATCTCTTCGTCGATATCCAGACGCTCGGTAACCGGACCAAATCCGTGTTCGAGTTCAAAATCTGTTAGTTCATTACCGTTGGCAGTATCACTGGCATCACTTCTTTCTGATTGCTCTCCATTACCGCATGCCTGAATAGTCAGAAGCATCAACATGAAGGCAACTATGGTTATCAGATATTTCATTGATCTTAATTTAAGTTATCGGAGTAGTTAATCTTATTTATGTACAAAAATATATAATCAGTTTTCCAGCAGTGTTTTTACCGACCTGCCTTTCATCTCTTTTGCCAATCCTTCAATGGTTGTACCATTCATGATGCTTGTCATTTTGGTTTGAAGTTCGACCCATTTACTGTGTAGGGGGCAAGGGTTCATCATATCACATTCACTCTGCCCCATCACACAACTTTTAAAGCTCAGTTCACCATCTATCGCTTTTACAACATCCATCATTCTTATCTCATGAGCCTCCCTGGCAAGTCTTACACCACCATTTGGCCCTTTGTACGATTCGAGGATATCGGCTTTGGTCATATGCTGCAGTACTTTGGTCAGGAAGTAGAATGAAATCTCAAGTTCATCACTCAACTCTCTGATTGTTACATATTGATCTTCGTTACGCATTGCGAGCAGCACCGATGCTCTCAGCCCGTAAATGCATGTTTTCGATAGGAGCATCGGACTTCCATTTTAGCTTGTTCAAAGTTTTAATCCCTGGCTTTCTGCTTTTTCCAGCAACCTTTCAGCTTTTGGAAAAAGAATATTGTTTTCGAGATGCACATGCTTGTGTAGTTCTTTTTCAAAACCCTCCAGATTCTGATAGAGAACCTGATAGGTTCTGCACGCATATTCCGGCGGAGTAAAGTCGTTGCTGACCCGCCGAATTGACTCCATGATGCGTCCTGCTTTATCATGATCACTCTCCATATTTCTGAGCTCTCTCTTAAGTGCTGTTTTCTCCTCTTCCGTCACTTCACGGTTTTCCTCTGTTTTCTTCCATACGCTTTTGATCAGAGGGAAAACCACTTTCTCTTCATCATTTAGATGGTCCATCAGTTCAGCAGAAAGCATGCTGAATTTCTTATTAATCTCAACATTCTCCGGATTTGACCGACCATGAACCTTTGCCACTTTTGCAGCATATGCAGTAATCTCTTTTGTCTTCTCCTTCACGAAAAGATGGTGGGTATTGATGATGTAGTCGATCAGAAAGGACGGGGTCCACGATTTGTAATTATCACCCTGATGTTCCGGCTGATTATCCAATCCCTCCAGTGCTCTGTTAATTTCACTCAGATCCAGCCCTTTATCTCTGCACACATCAACAAGTAGTTTCCCGCCACCACAGCAGAAATCGATTCCATAGTTTCTCAAAACACCGGCTGCATTGTAGTTGTCGCTGACAATCTCTCCCACTTTCCGGTTTGCGAATTTACCCTCACTAATATTCTGCATCATCTGATTCATTCTATATGGTTTCATTACTCATGTTTTTAATTCCGCTTAGATATTTCACCATCTGAGCGGACCTATCATTTTTGCTCTCCTTCAATAATCAATCTATCGCCTACTCTCTTTATGATTCGACAATCTGTTTTAATGATAGGGAGAGTTATATAAAGAATCAAGACTATTTTGTCTTTTATTAATTCCGCAACCTTTCCATTCTCTTCATTGCCTCTTAAACCCAATAATCTATGAACTTAATAAAAGCTACCAGTTATTGGTTGCCGGTTTACGTTGAGACCTGACAAATGGTTCATTTTTTGCATTTCGACTTCCCGACTAAACCAATCGAATCAACTCACGATTCCACCCCCCCGCCGGGCACAAG
>JAFIFA010000143.1 GCA_020832225.1 Balneolaceae bacterium | reverse complement strand
GGGCAAACATGGTCTCGGTCTTTGTTTTTGTTGTCATCGTTTTTTGACAAGCAAACTATCACCATTACCTTTCAACCGGAAGATGTAGTTGGTCGGGTGGATACCCGCATATAACTCCATCCCACTAATTACACTAACAGTAATTGTGTAATTTTCTTCAAGCTTTGCCATAGTCTGAACTGCATCGGGCCTGTCTAAACCAAAATCGATGAGAATATCTGTATCAACAATTACAGATTGAGCCATAATTGTATTTATTTAGCCTAACGGCTTTTCCGAAGTTCCCGAACCCATTTTGTACTGTCTTGCATGTCTTCCCGATCTTTCCACATGCCTCTGAACGAACTTTCTAAAATGGATTTCTTTTGAGATGAGCTGGGGTCAACCGGTTTTTGGATATACTTTTTAGAGAGAGAGATTCGGAAGATTCTGCCGCTTCTTGCTGCGCTTCTGTTGATAGCTTCTTAATTCGTTTTTTGAGTTCCTTTTCAGACATCTATAAATGTTGTTAAACTCCATCACTTGTAAAAAACGACTGAACTTTACTTGGAGTATATCGGTCTAGTGTTTCTGCTGCCTGACGATCAGTTTTAAAAGTTTAGCAAGAATACTGAAAAGGTCAGCCGGAAACACCTTGTTAGTGTGCCAACTATTTATACTCGAGACTTCCATAGATCAGGATTTCTGCTTTGTCGTTGAATAGCAAATATGCTGAGTACTTCTGGCTTGACTACGAAAAAAACAGAATATGGAAAGCGTGAGACCAAAGCTCTTCGAACTCTATCTTTGTAAATAATTTGAAATTGCTCTGGAAACCGTTGAATCTCTGCTATCTTTGCATCCACACAACGAGCGAATTCTTTTCCCAAACCCTGATATTGCTCTTCATACCACCAATAAGTACTGTCAAAATCTCCTTGAGCCTGGGGAGTAATGATATATGGTTTGCCCACAGTAACTTATAAATAGTTTTTCCGGAATTCGTCCCAAGAGGTTCCCTTTTCCGTATCTTCATCAAGTGTTTTGAGACGCTCATCCAAAACAGATTTATGATGTTCTGGTAGCGGAACATCTTCCGGTTCGGAGGCGATTGAGTCCCATAGTGCCTCAACCAAAAGCAGTTTCTCGCTCTTGTTTAGCTTTTCGATCTGTTTGGTCAGTGTGTCTTCCATAATAAAGCATATTTATGATTCAATTCAATTTCCTTAAAAACGAAAAAGAAAGCAATTCATTTGAAGAAGTATTTTTGATATAGGGTGGCACCCCAACATATTATTAATCGAACTCAAGTTACAAGAATTGGTGAAACCTATGTCCCTCTATTGGCGTATGTTCTTATGCTCTAACCGATCACCCATATCTTCAGAATGTCTCTACAGAAACGAAAAGCTTCCACCATACACATTGCAAAGTTCGATCCTCGACTGAAAACCTATATCAACATTACAGGAATCGCTATTTTGACAGCAACAGTTTTCGGAATTGTGCTGATACCCTTTTGGCTGCTCATTATGTACTATTACCTCAATCGCTATTTCCGGGAGATCCATTGTGAGCTTACAACCAGGGCTCTTCACTTTAAGAAAGGTGTGATGTTTCAGACAGAACGAACCATTCCTCTTGACAAAATTCAGGATCTCACATTTAAGGAAGGCCCGCTGCTTCGATATCTCGGGCTTAGCCAGTTGAAAATTGAGACTGCCGGACAGAGCGTACAAGGCGCCTCGGATATGTCGCTTACCGGCATCATAGATGCCCGTCAGTTCAGAGAGATGGTACTCGATCAGCGTGATGAAATTACAGACCGCGCACCCACAGAGAGTACCTCGGCTGCAACTAAATCCGGGCATGAGCTGGAATCGCTCATCTTGGAGATGAACGAAACCCTTAAGCGGATCGAGAAGAAGATCTGAATCAGTTCAGGATGGTCTTCTCCGCAATTTTTTTGTTGTAAAATTTGAATAGTGCGATCGCTATCCCCCACTGAACCAGGACTGTGGCCACAGAAAACGGGCTAAGTGGGTTATACCAGGAATCGGGTGCAAAAGCGGTTGCGCTCAGCCAGATCCACCAACCCAACAGGGTTATTACCTGTACAGGAATGAGATATTTAATCACAAAGACCCACCACTTTCCGAGCTTCACCTTGCTTTCATCGTTGTTCACGAGTGTGGTTCGGAATTTATCCGCCCCAAAGGTAACGACTGCAAAGGAGATCAATCCTCCCGATGCCATAAGCCCCACTCCCCACACAAAATCCTGATTGGCGAAGAAATCGAGTGAGATGGCTGATGGAAGACCGAAGAGGAAACCGGCTGTACAGACAGCGATGGTCGCCTTCTTACGGGTAATCCCCATGTCAACAAATACCTTCGTTGCAAGCTCAATCATAGAGATGAGGGAGCTGAATGCTGCAAACGTGAGGCCCAGAAAGAATAGAATGGCAAAAATCTGTCCGCCTGCCATCTCCTGAAAGAGCTGCGGCATCCACATGAATGTAAGTCCGGTTGAGGCGGGGCCTGAGTCGCGCATCACATCCAGAATCTGGCTGTCGCTCATATCGCTGCCGAGCGTACCAAATACCGTTGAGAAGATGATGATCGCCGCAACCAAAGAGACCATGTTGTTTCCAATTCCTGTCTGCAGTGCCGTAATGGTGATGTCATCCCTGGAGCGCATATAGGCCCCGTAGGTCAGAATCAATCCCCAGGCTGCGCCTGTATCCCATGCATTCTGGGTGAGCGCTTCAAGCCAAAGCCCGGGATTGGATAGCGTGGACCAGTCCGGAGTAAATAGATAGGTAATTCCCGCGCCACTTCCCGGCAGCGTCAACGCTTTGGCCAGGGATACAAGGAGCACCAGAAGCAGGGATGGAATCAGAATCATGTTGATTCGTTCAATACTCTTCACTCCCTTCAGAATTACAAAACCACCCAGGCAGATCATGATACCGTGAAACACAGACGGGAGCGTTGAGCCTTGAAAACCGTTCCATACCATTTGTGCATCCTCCACATTTTCAGGAAGAGCACTGAATATAGATTCCATCAGGTAGTAGAGACACCATCCGGCAACCACACTATAATAGAACATGATCGCTGTTGCCACAAAGCCTACAAAAGAGCCCATCCAGGCAAACCTCTCTCCCGCCATTTTAATGTAGGAGCCAACTACACCTTTTCGCCCATTCCGACCGATGCCATATTCAGCAATGATGAGCGGAATTGACCAGATAAAGAGGAAAGTTACCCATGCAATAAGAAACGCACCGGCACCGGTCTCCCCCCCATTCTCTGCCGCAATCCGTGGAAAGCGCCAAATATTGCCTGTTCCCACTGCAATTCCGAGAACACTCAGTATCAGTCCCCATTTTGTTGCAAATCGTTCTTTTTTAGCAGCCGCTGCCATGAGATATGTTGTGATCTATTTTCTGTTCAGGCGGTTGATAACCATTTTTGAGAAGACAGGCAAGGCAGAATTTTACACCTACTCTCCGAAACCACTGTAAAATTGCTACTTGAGACTCACCATTTATGATATGCCAAATCATAAGCCCGGCTCTTTTAGATTGTGCATTCAAATGGTGATTCGGTATCTTTGGAGCTTTCCCCGGAATCGGGACAAAATAGGAGTATTCGGCAGTACGTTACCCTCCCTGACTCCAATTGTGATTAACCATAACCGGCAACTGAAAAGAACCTTCGATGGATTTTTCTTCTATTTTCGCACAGCACCGGTCGCGAAATATCTTTTTTGCCTCTCTTAGCTTTCTCTACGCATTTGTCATCTATACCCTGACTGTTGCTCCTACAGCATCATTCTGGGATCCGGCTGAATATATTGCCATAGCACATACTCTTCAGGTAGCACACCCACCCGGATCACCCTTCTTTGCAATTGTGGGCCGGGTAGTATCGATGTTTGTGCCACCAGATTATGTCGCTCTCAGCATCAACATGATCAGCGTTACGGCATCGTCCTTCACGATTATGCTGCTCTATCTCATTATTGTGAGACTAATTGAAGAGTGGCGCGGATCAGTCGACTCCATGGATTTCATGGATCAGCTTGGCACCTATGCCGGTGCACTCATTGCAGCTCTCTTTTTTACCGTAACCCACACCCACTGGTTCAACGCTGTTGAAGCTGAGATGTACGCCTCCTCGATGTTCTTCACCGCCCTTGTGGTTTGGATGGCGCTGCGATGGTCTGCCAACCACGACCAACCCTATTCAGAGCGATGGATTATCCTGATCGCCTATCTATTTGGATTGGGAATCGGGGTTCACCTTCTCAACCTGTTAGCGCTCTTTTTTGTAGCGCTCATCATCTACTTCAAGAAATTTGAGTTCTCGATAAAGAGCTTTGCCATTTTGACCGGTAGCTCCATCGCTGCTTTTCTCGCAATATTTCCCATTACAATTATCAACCTGCCCAACATGACGGCGCAGATAGGTGCGATGACCTATGGGCTGATTGGGCCAATCACCTTTATGGTGATTTTTCTGGCAATCCTCGCTTTTGGCATCTACTACTCGCATAAAAAGAAAATGCGGGAAATCAATCTGGTGATGCTTGCCTACACAATGATCATTATCGGCTACTCAAGCTATGCTTTGGTGATTATCAGATCACAGGCAGAGCCCGCTATCGATCAAAATGAACCTTCAACCGTCGAGGCATTTGTAAGCTACCTCAACCGTGATCAGTACGGGGAGTCTCCTCTTCTTCGCGGATACAGCTTCGATAACCGTACCGGAAATCTCGACCGCTCCACAGAACGACTCTTCCCGAGGCGACACAGCTCTCAGCCTCATCACATGGAGTATTACCAAAACTTCGATTCCGATATGGAGTATTTCTGGAAATATCAGGTGAACCATATGTACCTGAGATATTTCAACTGGAACTTTATCGGAAGGGAGGCCGATATACAGCATACCGGCTGGCATTCAGGCTTCTCTGAAACCAGACATTCTAATAATCCGGCCAACTCAGGCTACTTCTACATCCCGTTTCTGCTGGGACTCTTCGGCCTTCTCTTTCATTTCAAAAATGACTGGAGGAGGGCACTTTCGGTTTCGACACTATTTATTCTGACAGGACTGGCGATTATCGTATACCTTAATCAGACACCCATGGAGCCTCGTGAACGGGATTACGCCTATGTGGGCTCATTTTTTGCCTACGCCATATGGGTTGGGATAGGTATGACCGGTTTGATGGAGATGATCCGGCAATTCACCAAAGACCATAAGGGTGTGGCCTACGGCACGGTTGGCCTAATGTTCCTTGCCGTTCCCGGTTTGGTTGCCGTAGAGAATTGGCCCAGCCACGACCGCAGCAATAATTATGTGGCCCGCGATTACGCCTACAATCTGCTAAACTCTCTGGAGAAGAACGCCATCGTCTTTACCAATGGAGATAATGACACCTTCCCGCTTTGGTATCTTCAGGAGGTGGAGGGCATTCGTACCGATGTTCGGGTTGTAAACCTTAGCCTCCTAAATACCAACTGGTATATCAAACAGATGCGCGATCGACAGACTCATGAGGCGCTACCGCTCGCCATAACCCTGACGGATGAGGAGATTGAGCAGATGACCACACAGCTGGAGCTCCACACACCGCAGGATATACGAATACCTGTAAATAAGGACCTTCTGCGCTATATCTTCGAGGCTTCTGCCGACCAGCTTGAAGACACGACCAGCACCTTCTACCGCGGAGATAATCCGCTTGCAGAGATAGAGATGAATGAGATGCTCTACAATCAGATCCGTATGGCCACCCCCTTCTCTGTGAGTGTGGATGAGCTGGATGATGAGGTTAGCTTCTACCTGGAGGGACGTTTTGCCGGACAGGACAACCAGGGTAATCCGCGATACTATCTTCAGACACAGGATCGCATGGTTCTCCACCTGCTGGAGAATAACATGTGGCTAAGGCCGATCTATTTTGCCAACACCGTTTCAAGATCCGGTCAGCTCGGGCTGGAAGACTACTTCCAGTTTGAGGGTAAAGCATTCAGGGTAATGCCTCTGGAACGCGATGCAGGTCCGTTTGGCTACGTAGATCCTGAAGTACATGCCGAACGACTTGGAAGTTTTGAGTTCAACGACTGGAATCACCCTAACGTCTACTTCGATGAAAACGTAAGGAGAATGCTTGGAAACTACCGGTACGGGTTCACACAGCTTGCCGATGCTTACATTCAGCGAGGCGACCTGGAGAGCGCAGCTTATTGGCTGAAATATGGTGAGGATAAAATTCCGTTCAGAAAGATTGAGCACGACTGGACCGTTGCCGCGCTCTATGCCTATCGCTATCAGAGGGTTGAGGAGAACGAAAGAGCGGTTGAACTGGCCGAATTTATCGCAGAGCGTCTGCTTCACGATCTGCGATGGGATATGCGTGATCTTGATGAGAAAGAGGATGAAATCAGTCAGGTTGAAGAGCAGATACGTACCGCTCGGGAGCGCGCAAGAACCGACCGCGCAAGGCAGCTTCAGACAAGACTTCAGCGCTTCGAAAATCAGAGAGAAGAGAAGATCTCTGATATCAGTTTCTCGGTTAGCCGACTAACCATCCTTCAAAACGTTTATTTTGAGACAGGTGAAGAGGATCTTGCAGATATTCTGGCCATGGATGTACAGCGAATAACCGGAGCCAGACTCTCTCTCCCCGAAGATATTGAGGAGAGCAGAGATCAGATTCGCCGCTTCGGCCTTGGTATTTAAAGAGAGCAGCCGTACCCTGAAATAGGGTGCGGCGACTCCACTCGCTTTTAAACTTAGCGCTTCAGGTTGTATATTAAAGCAAACAGATCTGCAAGGAGCCAACCATTATGATCCACGAATTTACCAAAGAGAATATTAAAGCAATTGGGGAAGTACTTGGTACCTCTCCAAAGCCAATTGGAAATGATGTCTACCGCTTTGAACTGATTAATCAGGAAGCGGGTAGCAAACTTGCACTCGAAGTACATCTTGGGCTTGAAGTAGACAGCAAACGGATGAACCTTGTCTCCGTCTACTCAGGTTCTGTTTTTCTTCAGCTTCATAACTGCACGGCATTCATCGCCAGTGATATCCTCAAGCAGGTCACCTTTTTTGGTAAACAAGGTGAAATTACCACAGGATTAATTGTAGAGCAGTCTGCAGGATGCAGTATCTATGCAAATGTGGATGAATCGGTACTGAAGGGTGACTTCACCAAGCTGCCGGAAGATATGATGATGTGTGGCGTTGCTCTCTCTCTCACCGAATCCGCCGACCTGGATGACTTCACCTTCGATGATGAAAACCTTTCCTGAATTTCCGGAATCCTCTCAATCAGAAAAAATTCTGCTGATCAATACAGAGGAGTTCTCTCTGCCCATCAATGAGATAGATCTCAAAAAGATCGCAGAAGTTGTTGAAGAGATAAGATCGGTACGGTTCAGTTCGGTCGAAATCGCTTACGTGAGCGAAGATGAGATCGTTCGGATAAATCAGGAGTATTTAGAGCGCGACTATGTTACCGACATCATCAGCTTTCGTTATGATGATAACGACGATCGGGCCATTGAGGGAACACTCTACTGCTGCGCTCCACGCATTTCTGAACAGAGTGTTGAATTTGAGAGTGATGAGAAATCCGAATTTTTAAGGGTGGCTGCCCATGGACTGTTACACCTTACAGGGCTCGACGATCAGACAGAGGCAGATAAGGAGAATATGACCCTACTTGAGAACAGCTGTCTGGAGAAATTCAGCGAAGAGTCGTGACGGGCAAAGTCTATACCCTCCTGATCACCGAATCACCGGTGATCGCCGGGCTGATTCAACAGCACCTCCCATCCTCTGTCTACGTAATTTCAACCTCCGGATACTGCTGGCGCCCTACCTTCGATCCTGAATCGAACCGGCTCAAGGCTATCGCCGATCCTGCTAAAAAAGATCTTCGAAAGGAGATGAAGGAGCAGGCATCCCTTGCAGGTAATGTGATCATTGCAACAGATTCTGATCCATCGGGTGACTTTATCTGTTGGTCTGTTGCGAATTTTCTGAAACCGGCAATTTTGAAACGTAGTTACATCCGCGATATCAGCAAAAACGGTGCGGTTGATCTGATTAGCGAAGCTGAAAGCTTTGATAGGGATACCCTTGGTGAGGAGTTGCAAAACCGTTACATGATTCGCCACCTCTGGAACAGAGCCGGCAACCTTCCCGCATTTGACGAAGCAGCTCTAGGCGCAGTTTTGGGATCCTCACTCCCATCAAACCTTTTCACAGATCAAGCCGGCACGCTCTATCACAGTCAGGAGCCCGTTTATGCCGAACCGGGCGAGTGGATTCCGGTTCATCCTGAAAAGTCGGGCGATAAGTATAGCCGTGAAGAACCGCTATCAACATTCGATATTATCCCCGAGATGGTTCGAAGAGGTATTTCTGAAACTCATACGGATGCCCAAATTGAACTGCAGCAGCTTTTTCAAAGCAGGTTATCTCTATCTGATGAATCTCTGATCAGCTATCCGCGTACCGACAGCAACGCATTCTATAGCTCAACCTGGGAGAGCCTGCGAAATCAATTCCTGAAATTTGGGGAGCTAAGTATGCTGAAACCCCGTTTTCTGCAGGCAATTGCAGATAGCTCCGTACCTCATGAAGGAATACATCCGCTTTCGCTACAAAAGAGTCCTGATTCAATTGACGGCGAGCTCTCATCAGCTGCAGGCAAACTATATCGACTGATTTACGAAAAGACAATGGAAGCGATCCGTATGCCGGAGAAGCTAAAAAACGTAGCTGTTTCTGAATTCTATCCCGATATATATTTCTACCCGGCTGACAAACAGGCTAACAGAAACCCGAATTCAAACACAGTTCGCCCACTTATCACACCCGAGAACCTTGGAAAAGCACTCAATAGGCTGGGTGCTGTAAAACCGTCACGGTTTGGCCGAAAGATGGATGAATGGCTGAATAACGGCCTTCTGAAGAGCGATGGGCTTGAGATAACCGCCGGATCGGCACTCAGATATCACCTGGACGATGCAGGCAAATATCACAAGATCTTGATTGAACTAAGGGAAGCCAGCAAAAAATCGGGGCTACAGCCTGCAACCGTAAAGCAGATTCTTTCGTCTTAGTATTGTGAAAAATATTCTGGAAGAAAATCAAACCACCAAAACCAACAGTGACAGAGCCCCCTCTTTGAGTGAGAGGTTCAGCCGTCACTTTGAGTTTGACGGGCCAGAACGCCCTCATAAGAGAGAAGGTCCGCCAAAGGTATATCAGGAGCTGAAGATTCTGAAATTTCTGAAGCTCGTCCCCTGGATTCTGCTCATTACCTTTGCCATCTCATTTTTTTGGGACTTTGAGGGACGCACCATCACCCTATTTAATCTTACCCTGCCTTTAAACGGACTTCTCAGAATTGTAAGCGTTAGTGGGTTGATTGGGTTTCTCACTAATTGGGTGGCCATTACCATGCTCTTCAGACCGGTTCGAAGACGTCCACTTCTCGGGCAGGGCTTGATTCCTGCACACAAAGAGAGGATTGCGTGGCGGCTCTCTACGGCTGTATCGGAAGACCTGATCAATCCCGACCTGATCAAGCAGAAACTCGACGATTCCGGGGCCGTAAGCAGGTACAGGTCGGCCATGATCGATGATATTGAGTCAGTAATCCGCAAACCCGCCTTCAGAAAAGATGTAAAAGAGTGGCTGATGGATTACCTGCAGGATCTTGTTCGCGAGCCGAAGGTAAAAAGCAGTCTCACAAGACAGATTACAGAAGAGATTGAAAAAGGGCTGAAGGAGAAGCCGATTGAGAGAACAGCTCTGAAAACCTATATGCTGATACGTGGAAAAACACTAACCGACCTCATTGCCGACGCTGTAGATGACATTCCGATTACGCTGGAGCGAAAAATTGACGTGGTTGATGATCTGTTAGATGAGCTCCCGGAAGCAATCAGGGAGAATACAAATCAGTTAGATGCTACCGTCACGGGTCTGGTCTATACTCTCGTTAACCGATTTGATGTGCAGGCCTTGGTTGAAGAGAATCTGCAGAAGTATGACGAAGCGCGGCTTGAGAAGATGATACGTAACGCCACCAACGAACAGCTACGCACCATTCAATATCTGGGAGCTGTGCTGGGAACCGTCGGTGGGTTCGTAATCTGGCAGCCGGTCTACATGCTGATTCTGCTATCTGCCATCGGCGTCACAATATGGACCGTAGATAGCTGGCTCTACAGGGAGAAACCTACTCAATAATGTCCCTAACGAAACCCGGCAGTGCAAAAGCACCTTTGTGAACATCACGGTTGTAATAGCGTAGGCTATTTGTGATAGCTGATCCCTTTTCAATTCGCTTCTCCACCTCCTCACTCATTGGATCGATGCCACGGGTTGCACACGCCATAGACCACATTCCGGCAGGATAGAGTGGTATGTAGCTCAGATACATCTCCGAAACGGGAAAGAGCTCCTTCAGAGCCCCAAAAACCTTCCTCATGCTTGGATAGTAGGACTCAACCCATGGGCTTTCGGTCTGTGCCGTTAGCACTCCATTTTCGCTGAGCGCATTGAGGC
>JAFIFA010000142.1 GCA_020832225.1 Balneolaceae bacterium | reverse complement strand
TACGGGCTGCCACGGAAGAGGTGAACATCACACGGCTCTATCACTACCAGAAGTCGCTCTATGATTTTGGATCTAAGCATATGACAGAGCCCGGAAACCAGAAAGCGAGTGAGTATATCTATGAAACACTGAAATCATTTGGCTATGAGCCGGAACTGCAGTGGTTCAATCCACAGGGTGATATCGAAACCGCTAATGTAATTGCCCGCCTGGAGGGAACAGAGCATCCCGAAGTGGTCTATATTTTGAGTTCGCATTTCGATTCTGTATTGCGCAGTCCGGGTGCCGACGACAACTCCACCGGTACAGCTGTCCTGATGGAGGCTGCCCGTGTACTGGCCGAAAACCCTCAGCCCGCCACCATTATTTTTGCATCTCTGACGGCGGAGGAGTCCGGACTGCTGGGCGCCCGCGAATTTGTGCGAGTGGCTGAAGAAGAGGGGCTTGAAGTGGCCGGCGTGGTCAACAATGATATGATGGGCTGGACCCGTCACCATCGTCTCGACAACACCATACGGTTCTCAAACTACGGTATCCGGGATGTTCAGCACTCCGGAGCGATCCTTTTTACCGATCTTATTACGTACGATTCCCGCTACTACCGCTTCACCGACGCCCAGGTGTTTTACGAGGCGTATGGTGATGTGATTGGCGGCATCGGCTCCTACCCGATTTTGGGCAACCCTAACTATCACCAGCCCACAGATCGACTTGAGACGATCAACCATCACCTGGTACGTGAAGTGGCCAAATCGACCACGGCAACGCTGATGAACCTGGCCAACACCCCCTCAAAAGTGACCGGGCTTGAAGTTGAGGAGCGAAGTGGAAGCCGCTTTACTGTAAGCTGGAACAGCTCACCCGAGAGCGACATCACCCACTACCTGGTTCAATACACCGACACAACCGGATCGAAGCACACCGAAGAGGTAACCGGAACAGACACCACGCTTCGCCGTGCAGACCTCAGCAAACCGATCTCCGTCAAAGCTGTAAACAATCGCGGCATGGAGAGCTGGGATGCGGCGGTTTATTTGGAGTGATTTGCGCTGAAAGCCTGAAGCTCAAAGGGCAATATGCAACGACCTGCCAGCGTGCACAGCACCTGGCTGCGTCGGATTTGGAGCGGAAAGAGGTTTTGTTGGACTGTTGAACTGTCGGAGCCAGAAGTTGGAAGCCGGAGGCAAATTAGAATTTGGGACATGAATCTCTCTGCGTACTTTGCACCTACTCAGCGTCCGCCGCGGTAAACAGAGAACCCTAACAAGTTCTTAAATTTCAGCTTGTCAACTATCAAATGCCCATTGCTGCGTACATTTGCGCAGTCCCGACCCATGATGTCAACATCCCAGCAACCTTCAACCTTTAACCTGAAACATGTAGTCCGCAACACAGGTCTCCCACTCCTCCTCTCTTCTCCCTCTCTCCCAATTTTTCCCGAACTTTCTGTATTGCAATACAAGATATTTCCCTTTATCTTTATCATCTTTCCAATTTTGCATGAAAACCAAAGAGAATATCGTGAATACGATCAGCAACAAAACTTACAACGCAACGCCGTCCACTATAGACAAAAAGTGGGTGATTGTTGATGCTGAAGATCAGCCACTGGGCCGACTCAGCTCACGTGTTGCCAATATCCTTCGCGGAAAGACCAAACCGGAATTTACTCCACACATGGATACCGGCGACAATGTTGTTGTCATCAACGCCGAAAAGGTGAAACTCACCGGCAAGAAGATGACCAACAAGCAATACTTCCGCCACACAGGATATATCGGCAGCGAGACATTCACCTCCGCTAAAGAGATGATGGAGAAAGATCCTACATCTTTGATCACTATGGCAGTGAAGGGAATGCTTCCAAAGAACAAACTTGGCCGAAAACTTGCCAAAAACCTGCGTGTATATGCAGGACCTGTGCATCCTCATACCGCACAGAAACCTGAAATTTCAGAGAATTAAACGTCAGACATGCCAAAAGCCAATTATATAGGACGACGTAAAACCTCCACGGCACGCCTCTACATTGAGGAGGGAAGCGGAAGTTTTACCGTCAACGGTAAACCACTCGAAGATCACCTTAATACACAGGCCCGTGTGAACATAGCCCGTCTTCCACTCGAAGTAACTGAGATGGACGGAAAATATGATATTAAAGTCACTGTTCGCGGCGGCGGAATCACCGGTCAGGCCGGAGCGATCTCTCTCGCACTTGCCCGCGCACTCGATGATCTGAACGAAGATCTGCACGGTGTTCTGAAAGAGAATGGCCTTCTTACCCGTGACGACCGTATGGTTGAGCGTAAGAAGTATGGCCAGCCGAAGGCCCGGAAGAAATTCCAGTTCTCCAAGAGATAATTACCCTGCAGGATTCTACAGGCATCAGTTTACTTGGGAAATCCCTCAACTGCACTGCCTGAAAACCCTGCAACCCAATTTTTTTAATCACACATATGCAGCGACTCTGCACCGGGTGTTCCGAATCGGGCAAACCGCCCTCCGGGATTGGTGATCAGAGGCTGACCTGCATAGAGGACCAACTCAAACTACACACATATTTATACCATGCCTAAAGCAGCATCCGTACAAGAACTATTGAAATCCGGAGCTCACTTCGGACACCTTACCCGCCGATGGAATCCCAAGATGAAAGAATTCATCTTCATGCAAAGAAACGGGATTCACATCATCGACCTGAAAAAATCGCACACCTACCTGCAGGAAGCCCTTGATGAGGTTACCAAGCTTGCACGTGCCGGAAAAACGATTCTCTTTGTTGGAACCAAAAAGCAGGCTCAGGAAATTATCAAGACCGAAGCGATCCGCTGCGGCATGCCATTTGTAACCCACCGCTGGTTAGGTGGAATGATCACCAACTTCAGTACCGTAAGAAAGAGCATCTCCCGTATGGAGGAGATCGACCAGATGAAAAAGGACGGTACCTACGACGAGCTCACCAAGAAAGAGGGCCTGATGCTCGACCGTGAGAAGGAGAAACTTGAGATGACCCTTGGCGGTATCGCCAACATGACCCGTCTGCCGGGCGCTATCTTTGTCGTCGATACGATCAAAGAGCATATCGCGATTAACGAAGCGGTTAAACTCAACATCCCGATCATCGGTATGGTGGATACCAACAGCGATCCCGACATTCCGGATCATATCATCCCGGCCAATGATGATTCTGCACGTACCATCCAACTCGTTACATCCCTGATTGCCGATGCCATTATTGAAGGCAACGCTGAAAGGGAAGCAATTAAAGAAGAAGAGCTGATGGAAGAAGCAGCTGCCGAAGCCAAAAAACCTTCCAAAGACTCCGAAGAGAGTAGCGAAGAGACAACAGTCGGCACCAAGACCAAGCGCAGAAAGCGTCGTCGCAAATCAGATTCAGCAGAAGCAAAAGATTCAGCAGAAACAAAAGACTCAACAGACAGCGAGAAATCAGAAAAGAGTGATGAGAAGGCTGAAAAAGCTGAAAAGTCTGAGAAAGCTGAAAAGAAAGAAGAGTCCGGTGAAAAATCTGACGAAGATAAGTCTGAGTAGAGACTCTCTTTACCAAATTCTGATCAGGCAAAACTCCAACCGTAAATCATTTTCAAGACAATGAGCATTAGTGCAAAAGATGTAAAGAAACTTCGCGACGTTACCGGCGCAGGCATGATGGACTGCAAAAAGGCACTGGCTGAAGCCGACGGCGATATGGATAAAGCGATTGAGCTTCTCCGCAAGAAGGGACAGAAAGTTTCTGAAAAGCGTGCAGAGCGTGAAGCCAATGAAGGCCTCATCCTCACCCGCATCAGCGACGACCGTAAAAAGGCTGCCGCTATCGAAATTAACTGCGAAACCGACTTTGTTGCCCGGAATGAAGATTTCCAGAAGCAGGCAGAGTCATTTCTGAATACCGTTTTTGATAACGAGATCAGCGACGTTTCAGAACTGCTTCCAAAGGAGGTTAACGGCCTCACTGTAGAGAAGCACCTGGAAGAGATGGTCGGTAAAATCGGTGAGAAGATCGAAGTGAGCCGCGTCTACTTTATTGAAACAGACGGTTCTCTGGTCGACTATATCCACCCCGGCAACCAGCTTGGCGTTATCGCCGAATTTGATGGCGACATCAAAAACGAAGATATCGGAAAAGATGTGGCAATGCAGATTGCAGCGATGAACCCCCTCGCAGCTACCCGCGACGGTGTTGATGCTTCCGTTGTAGAGAAAGAGCTCGAAATTGCAAAAGAGCAACTGATCAACGAAGGCAAGCCTGCTGAGATCGCTGAAAAAGCGGCCAAAGGGAAACTTCGCCGATTCTACGAAGAGCGCGTTCTGCTCGAACAGAAGTTTGTAAAAGATAACGGCATCACCGTTAAAGAGTATCTGGAGCAAAACGATGCTCCACTCGTCAAGGCATTCCATCGAATGCAGCTTGGCGAAGCATAATTTATTCTCTTAAAGGCTACCTTTCCGGTAGCCTTTTTTATATCCGTTAACTCTTAAAGCAACAATCAGAGTGGCTAATCAATATAACCGAATCTTACTCAAGCTCAGCGGTGAAGCCCTTCTCGGTGAGCAGGGTCACGGAATTGACTCACACATTCTGGCACAGTATGCCGATGAGATCAAAAAAGTACAGGCCGAAGGGATCGAGGTATCGGTCGTCATTGGCGGCGGAAACATCTTTCGGGGTGTAAAAGGTGCTACTGAGGGAATGGACCGTGTTCAGGGAGACTACATGGGGATGCTTGCGACCATGATCAACAGCATGGCCCTGCAGGATGCACTTGAACGTAAAGGCGTGCACACCCGCCTTATGAGCGCCATCCGCATGGAAGAGATTGCAGAGCCCTATATCCGTAGACGCGCAATACGTCATCTCGAAAAAGGTCGCGTGGTCATTTTTGGCGCCGGAACCGGTAACCCCTACTTCACCACCGATACCGCCGCTTCGCTCCGTGCCATCGAAATTGAAGCAGATGTGATCATCAAAGGTACACGTGTTGATGGTATCTATGACTCCGACCCGGAAAAAAATAGTGACGCTGTCCTGTTTGAGACTATTACCGGTGACGAAGTTCTGGATAAACGACTCAATGTAATGGATCTCACCGCTTTCACCCTCTGCCGCGACAATCGCACCCCAATCATCGTGTTCAACATGAACAAACCCGGCAATCTCAAGAAATTGGTTTGCACCGACGAATCTGTTGGTACGACCGTTGTTTGGGATCAGTAGCAGATTTCTTAAATTTACTGCTTGCCGTCATTCGGGTATCGTTCGTTCAAAAGTTCCTGTTCGTGCGGCAGATGGATGATCCGTTTCTCAGCCGTTCGGGAGCTCCCTGGTCGGCTGTTTATCATAAAGAACATTTTTAAACGCTATTGACTCTTATGATCCCAGAAGAACTTCAACTTATCATCGATACCGCAGAAGAGAGTATGAAAGAGGCCGTCTCTTTCTGTAAAAAGGAATTTTCTCATATCCGCGCCGGCAAGGCAACAACCTCTCTTCTTGATGGCATCAAAGTGAACTACTACGGTTCCCAAACGCCCCTCAATCAACTTGCTTCGGTTTCAGCACCGGAAGCCCGCCTGCTTGTGGTTCAGCCTTTCGACAAATCCACCATGGAGGATATCGAAAAAGCGATCATGGCTTCAGGTCTTGGCCTCAATCCAAACAATGATGGGCATATTATCCGTATCCCTCTTCCACTCCTTTCCGAAGAGCGGCGTAAGGAATTGGTAAAACATGCGAAAGAGGTGGCTGAAAAAGCCCGAATCAGTATCCGGAATACACGCCGTGAAGCAAACGACGAGATAAAGAGTACGGTACAGGAAGAGTCGCTACCGGAAGACAGCCGGTTTGAGAGTGAGGATGCAATTCAGGCTCACACCGATAAGCACATCAAAAATGTGGATGAGCTTCTTGAAGTGAAAGAGAGCGAGATCATGACCGTTTAGGTTCCTGCTTTAGTTGAACCGGCGGCAGGTTGATCTTAAAATCTGCCGCTTCTCCCTCCTTTCCCGTTATTAATTGAAGCATGTATATATCTGATCTCCATTTACACGGATTTAAAAGCTTTGCCCATAAAACTCATGTGAAGTTTGACAGCGGAATTACCGCTATTGTGGGACCCAACGGCTGCGGAAAATCGAATATCGTCGACGCTCTCCGATGGGTACTTGGCGAACAGCGACCTACCCTTCTGCGCTCCAGCGCGATGAGTAACGTTATCTTCAACGGTACCGCCCGGAAGAAAGCTCTCGGCATGGCAGATGTCTCCCTCACCTTTGTGAACGACAAGGGCATCCTTCCCGTGGAGTATAGCGAGCTGACGATCACCAGAAGGCTCTACCGCTCCGGAGATAGTGAATACCTCATCAACAACACGGCGTGCCGTCTCAAGGACATTATGGAGCTCTTCATGGATACGGGAATGAGCTCCGATGCCTACTCCGTGATTGAGCTGAAGATGGTGGAAGAGATTCTGAACGACCGGAATAACGACCGAAGAAGACTTTTTGAAGAGGCCGCAGGAGTTACACGGTATAAAGAGAAACGAAAGCAGACCCTCCGGAAACTCGACGAAACACTAAAGGATCTACAGCGACTTGAGGATATCCTCGTTGAGGTACGAAAGAAAGCCCGCTCTCTTGAGATTCAGGCCGAAAAGGCCACAAAAGCAAAGAAGTACCGCACCGAACTCGAATCTCTCGATAAAGCTTACACTCTCCATCAATACACCTCTATACAAGAGGAGCTGGAGCCGCTTAAGACAAGAATCAACAACTCCGAAAAGGAGAAGCGTGAGATCTCATCGCGACTCGAAGAGCTGGAGGAGAGCGAAGAGAAAGCACGAACCAGGCTGCTCGACAAGGAACGGAATCAGGCAGAAGCGCAGCGAAGGGTCAATCAGCTCCACTCCTCAATTCGTGAGATGGAGACCAACCTGAAGATTACCCGGGAAAAGATTATAAACGAAGAGAACGTCATTAAGCAGCACCTCTCCGATATTGAGCAGAGCGGCAAAGACCTTACTGACCTTCAGGAGCTAAAGCAGAGCAGTATCGATAAGCTTGAGGCTTTTGATGATGAAAGGACACGGTCTGAAGAGAGCCTAAAAAAAGCCAAAGCCCGCTTCAATGAAGTTCAGCAGCAGTTTACGCGAATTCGCCACGAGCTCTATGAACTGGAAATATCAGTGAGTGATGCGAACCAGAAACTATCTTCGCTGCAGTCGAGCCGGATCAAACTGGAGTCCAAACTGGAAAACAGTGAAGATGACCAGATTCGAATCAACCGCGATATCGAAGACCTTGAGGATGAGATTCTGAACGCCAAGGGTGAGATGAACCTTGCCCGTGAGGCCCTCAACAAGATCAACCAAGAGCTTGAAGAGGAAGAAAAACGTCTTGAAACGGCAACCGGCCGGCGCCGGGAGCTGGAAGAGCAGCGCGAAAAGCTCAGAGAAGAGATTCGGTCACTCAAAAGCCGCAGGGAGTCGCTCCAGTCGGAGATATCACTGATGAAGAGCATCTCCGAATCAAATGAGGCGATCCCCTCCTCTATCGCCTGGCTCATGAAGAACCACGGTTCTGACTTCGATCTGCTGCAACCCGTTGGCGAGATGCTACACACCGAAGAAGAAGCGGCATCCGCTCTCGAAACGGCACTCGGAGAGGCGATCAACTTTGTGGTTGTGAACAGTATGGATGATGCCTTTCGTGCATCCCGCCTTCTCAAAGAGCATAAAAAGGGTCGCGCCACCTTTATCCCCCTATCGGAGCTAAGCGGTTCATACCCCGTTCACCCGAAATCGATCGCACGAAAAGTAAATTGCGAACCGAACCTTAAGCCGCTAGCTCAGCTCCTTTTAGGTACGGTGCTCTATCTTGATGATCTGGAGAGTGCTACATCCGAACTGAATGATGGTGCCACTGCCGCGGTATCATCCGACGGTGATCTACTCACCGCCAACCGCTTTTTGAAGAGCGGAAGCAAGAATAAGCAGTCGGGAATTCGGCTCGGCCTGAAGGATAAACTCCAGAAACTGGATGAGAAGCTGAATGAGGTTACCGGTTCTTTAGAGAACGAAGAGAAGAACCTGAATGAACTTAATGGTGAGCTGGAATCGCTCAACCTCGATACGATCCGGCAAAGAATTCGTGAAATTCAGAAAGATGCCCGCTCCCGCGAACAGAGCGTGAGCCGTCACCAATCAAGTATTCAGGTCTACGAAAAGAACATCAACGATCTGAATAACCGTAAATCCACGCTGCTCTCCAGCCGTGATGAAGCACAGGAGAAGCTTGATTCACTCCACCCGGAGCAGAAGGAGCTGCAGAAGAAGATTACCGAGCTGAGCCAACAGCAGGAGGAGAAAAAGGAGGCGCTTCAGAACCTGGAGGAGGAGCGCGCCATTGCACAGAACCGTTTTAACGATGCGCAGCTCTCCCATCAGGATGTAAAGAACAAGACCGAAAATCTGGAACGTGAGCTTGAGCGTGCCGAGACGGGAATCCGGAATCTCAAAGAGCGTCTGGGAAGCCGCAAAGAGAAGATGGATGAGAGCCGGGAAAAGATCAAGAGCTACCAGCACGGTGTAGAGCAAACTGAAAAGAACCTTGCCCGAAACCGCACCCTCAAAACAGAGGCCGACGAAAAACTTGCTGAGGCTGAAGAGGCGAGCAGCCGACAGAGAGGCGCCATCAACGAAATTGAGAAAGAGCTGAAGGAACTGAGGCGCAAAAAGGAGGTGAACCTCGAATTGGTACACCACCTCAATATGGCCCGTGAGAAGTTTGAGATGCAGGCGCAGAGCCTTTCTGACCATATCTGGGAGACCTACGGTGTTTTGATGGATCAGGTGAACGAAACCCTGCCCGAAGAGACCACCCCGGATGAAGCGAAAGAGCGGATTGCCTGGTTGAAGCAGAAGCTGAACAAAATTGGCGACGTGAATCCCCTCGCCATTGAGGAGTTTCAGGAGGAGAAAGAGAGGCTCGATTTCTATGAAGAGCAGATCGACGATCTCGAAAGAGCCGAAAAGGAGATGCGTCAGACGATCGATGAGATCAACCAGACCGCAACCGAACGCTTTAACGAAACCTTCACAGCCATTCGTGAAAACTTCAAAACGGTTTTTAAAACCCTCTTTCACGAAGATGACAACTGTGATCTGCTGATCGAACAGGATGTTGAAGATCCGCTTGAGGCTAAAATTGAGATCCGGGCCAACCCGAAAGGGAAGCGACCATCAAGTATCAATCAGCTTTCAGGTGGTGAGAAGACGCTGACGGCCATTGCCCTGCTCTTTGCCATCTACCTGGTAAAACCTTCACCATTCTGTGTTCTTGACGAGGTGGACGCCCCCCTGGATGATGCCAACATTGAGCGGTTCAGCGGTATGATCCGGAAGTTCAGTGACGATACTCAGTTTATCATCATCACCCATAACAAGAAGACCATGTCGAAAGCGGAGATGATGTATGGTGTTACCATGCCCGAAACCGGCGTGAGCAGACTGGTTGGCGTGAAGCTGGATGAAGTTGCTGAAGCCTAAACCTTTACCTATCCAAATCAAACAAACTTACAGACCCTAAAGAGACAGCACCATGGAAAGCACACCCATACTTGTCGTTGCCATTATCCTGGCCGTTATTATCTATCTCCTCAACCGCGGCCGGATCATGAAGGATATGAAGAAGGCCTTTATGGTATCCGCTCTCTTTTCAGTAGGGGGCGTCATTTTTGTGGTTGTCACTCAATTAATTGAAGGTTCCGGCTGGCCCCTCAATACAACTCTGCTGATTCTCTATTTTTCCGCTATGGGACTCCTCTCCATCTACAGATACCGAAACGCCCTGGAGAATAACTGATTTTTGGTTTTCCCTATCTGATAAAATTGATTTGTGCTAACATTTCAGCTCTCCGGAATTTCTGCCACAGAGCCTATTGAATCACTTCCCCTTGCAATTATTATTGGTATGATATGTAATACCATACATGAAAACGTTTCAAATCGTCGTGGATACAAACGTGCTTTATCCGGACTTCGATCAAATCGGGGCGCCTCATATAAGCTCTTTAAGCATCTGGATTCAGGAAAATTTGAAATCAATCTGGCTGTACCTCTTACTTTGGAATTCGAAGAGGTATAACTCAGAAAACAACCAAGGCTAATCTTTTCTAAAAGAGAGATTGGACAAATTCTGGATTATTTCTGCCAAATTGCCAACTTACATGAAGTACATTTTTTGTAGCGACCAATCCTAAACGATCCAAAAGACGACATGATTCTTGACCTGGCTGTCCGGGCAAGTTGTCAATACATCGTTACATACAACACCCGTGGTTTCAGTGACATTAGCCAATTTGGAATTCAGGTTGTCACAGCACAAGAATTTTTAAAAGTCATAAAGGTGATCTGAGATGAGCACATTAAGCGTTCGACTTCCCGAATCTCTTCATAAGCGTCTTAAAGAAATGGCCGAAAAAGAAGGGGTCTCCATGAATCAATTGATTACACTTGCTATCAGTGAGAAGGTATCTACCCTTTTAACCGTAGACTATTTGAAAGAAAGAGCTCAAAGAGGTGATCGTAAATCATTTGACGAGTTGTTGGAGAAGGTGCCGGACAGAGAGCCGGAAGAGTTCGATAAACTTTAGATTGGGTGGATTACCATGCCTTTCACTTCGTATTCAGAAGATCCGTTCTTTGCAATTCATTAAAGGAATCTTTCAATTGAAAGTTATTGCCGCTGAGACACGGAAAATCACGGAGTTCTACACTTAAACTCAATGCCGGACAGACTAATGCTGCAGTGAGAAAATAATTTTGTCAAAAGGTGGAGGGAATGATTTAGCTGCTGAAGATGAAAGGCTTTGTTTCAAGCAACTCTTTACATTATAGGGATATTATGCTATTCTCTGCAAAACTATTTTATGATGTATAAGTAATGTTTAATATTGTTATTTAATAGTTATTCTTTAGCAAATCTATATATGTTCGGCATATCTTAATTATGCCCCGACCCAGGTACCACTCTGAGCTTTTTTTGACTCAATAATTCTCTTATACCGTGCTGTAATTATATTGATCGAAAGAGATCAGGATAATACGGAGGAGATATGGCGATCAAAGATGAGATACTCACCGGTGAAGGGTGCCGGTTTGATGAAGCCGGCAAGAACGGCGGTGAATTTGAAGCTGGTTTGCCCGATACAATTGTGATCCACTATACGGCCGGTCCCTCAGTTGCATCTGCAATAAACACCTTCAGGGATCCCGCAGTTGAGTCATCGGCACATCTGCTTGTGGATTTTGATGGATCTGTTGCTCAGCTCATCCCTTTCAGCAATATTGCGTGGCACTGCGGACGCAGCAGCTGGCTCGATCTAAACGGAATCAATCGTTACTCTATCGGTATCGAAGTGGTGAATGCAGGTCCATTGGAAAAAAGCGGCAACCTTTGGTATGCCTGGTATGGAAGAAGCTATAAACGTGAGGAGGTTGTCAGAGCTATACACCGCAACGAAGACAAGCGCACTTACTGGCACCGCTTCACTGAAGAACAGATCGATTCGGTGATGAACATCTGTAAAGTGCTTACAAAGAAGTATAAAATCCGCTATATCCTGGACCATGAAGAGATCTCACCAGGGCGTAAACGAGATCCCGGCCCGGCTTTTCCACTTGAGAAGATCCGTGAAAGAGTTTTAGTGAGTGACCGAAGCGGCCGTAACCATGAGGAAGGCTTGAATGAGAAGGCATTTGTTTCTGCACCTTCACTCAATGTACGCTCCGGACCGGGTACAAATTTTGATATCATCAGTCAGCCGTTATCCAGAAGAACGGAAGTTTTGATTACCGACAGAGAAAACGGCTGGGCTCACGTAGAGTTCACAGTAACTGGTTGGGTATCTGAAAACTACATTCACAAGTAAAATACTTCAGGAACCGGCACCCTCACGTGCTGCCAGTTCCGATTCTGCAGCGATATAGCCAAAAGCGGGCCAGTTGCCGTTTTCCACAATCGCTTCCCAGATTTCAAACGCCCGCTCTTCGCGTCCATTCATGTAGTGCCAGTTTCCGATACCGTATGCGAGTGTCGCATTCTCAATCGCATCTTGGCCAGCCTCCATCAACCGCTCTGCATCAAACTGGCCGTTAAAAACCAGCAGAAGATTGAGGTAAAGATCGTTTTCAATCAGTTCAATCTCAGGTGTGATATCTCTGATTGCCCTTCCTGCCTCTTCATCCAGACCAGAACGCTTTAGAGCCGAGTAGTGCCAGTAGAGTGTGGCAATACGCATATCTTCACTAAGGTCGAGTTCAAATGCATTTTCGTACGCCTCTATAGCCCTTTCATAGTCGCCCTTTAAATAGTATGTCAAACCCAGATGGTACCAGACGTTTGACTTCAACGTGCTCACAGGCTGATTTTGAGGATTTGGCAATCCATCCGGTTCGATCTCATCATCCATCCTTCTCATCAGGATGGCCGCATTTTCAAAATCGCGAATAGCGTGGTCAAACATTCGAAGGGTTAGATAGCGGTGTCCGCGGTGGCGATACATTCTGGGATCGTCCGCATGCTTGTAAACTCCCTCCGTAAAAATACGTATAGCTTCCCTGTATTCTCCAAGGTAGGCCGTTCGCCTTCCCAGCCAGATGATGTAGTCAGGGTTCTCCGGATCGCTCCTGTAGTCTGCAATAGCCCTCGTCAGATTTTCGCTATACTCGAGAAAGGTCTCCTCATCAATATCCGGTTTATAGAGTGTATCCCCCAGCTGTGAATATCCCTGAACCCCGGAAGGCACCGGTGGCAGATCGTCCGGCTCCATGCAGGCCACTATTGAAACAGAGATTAACAACGTTAAAATAATCCACTTTTTCATTTACAACACTCCTGTTCTGTTATTGTTTAAGCGCTCAGAAATTAGCTGTAGCTCTAATTCGTTCACCATCTCTTTCGATCTCGAGCTCCACCTCTTCACCGGCTTCAAGTCCCTCAAGAAGATCCATATACCCATAGATATCCTCAACCGGCTCACCTTTCATTCCAACAATTACATCGCCGGCCTCAAGACCTGCCTGCTCAGCTGTTGAGCCACTTCGAACACTCTCAATTCTAAAACCGGAACCCGAGTAGGCATAGTCCGGAATCACCCCAAGCGTCACACCATCTGTGGGCATCATCGTCCCTCTCGTTCCCTCTGTTCGGCTGAATGGCAGTGCGCCGGAGTCCAATCCGCCAAGAGTTCGAATAAGCTGTTCCGTATGGGCAAGAATCATACTCATTCCGCGATAGTTGATCAGATCTTCCGTATCGGATGGTGTATGATACTGTTCATGGGTGCCTGAATAGTAGTGAAGTACAGGAATTCCTGCCTCATAAAATGAAGTATGGTCACTGGCTCCCGAACCTGACGGTGCTGTCCTCACATTTAGTGAATCGATCGAAATTCCGGTCAAAATCTCATCCCACCCCGGAGAAGTACCCGTTCCGAATATCGTAACCTCATCGTTGGTGAGCCTCCCGATCATATCGAGATTGATCATCGCCGTGATCGAGTCGGCAGCTATATCCATCTCCCGCACAAAGTGTCTGGACCCGAGCAGTCCCAGTTCCTCACCGGAAAAAGCGAGGAAAAGCACCGATTTTGGTAGTGGATCCTCGGAGATTTGTTTGGCAAGCCAGAGAAGTCCGGCCGTACCCGATGCGTTGTCATCGGCTGAATTGTGGATTACCGGCTCACCATCGTGGTCCATACTGATGATGCCACCCATCCCCTGCCCGTCGAAGTGCGCACCTACAACGATGAAACGGTCGGGGTATTCAGTGCCCTCAACAAATCCCGCCACGTTCCGTGAGATCATATTGTCGACATCCATAGCTGAGGCCATCGGACCTGTTAGCCGGAAGAGCTGAATGTAGGTATCATCGGCTCCGGCAGGAATTAGTCCATACTGCAGAAACTCATTTTCGATATAGTTGGCACTCTCCGCTTCGGCAGCAGAACCTGCCAGCCTTCCTTCGCGGGCGTCATCAGCCAGCCAGCTTACATGAATTTGAAGAAACTCCTCACCCGAGAGATTATCCCGGTCGGAGCCGCAGGAAATGAGAAGTAAAGCAGAGATCAAAAAAAGCAGAGAGGCGGCTGAGTATCGGATTGATTGCATTGCTGGGATAGCGACTGATTGTTCACGGGTTCAGCCAAAAGTAGCAAATAAATCAGAGAGTTGTTCAACCGCCTTCCGGCTATCTTAACTCCGCTTGGAGGGGCTATTGGCGGATACCGTAACCGTCATTACCGTATGGGGTGAGCCCGCATCTTCCATCGCCTGAAGCACACTCTGAAGCCCACGGAATATATCCTGAGCCTTCCCGAAGAGCTTCGTTTCATAATGGGTAAGCTCCACCTCAACATTGTGCGACTTCATCGCCTGAATCTGTTCGTAGATGGGCTCCATATAGTTGCCACCACCCATCGGATAGAGGGCAAACTTGGCGGAGGCATCCTGATCGATCTCATCAATGAGGCTGCTGTTCATAGTTACATCATCTTCCGCCATAAAGACGTGGCCTTCGGTATCGCCCGGGCAGCCTACCGAAAAGGTGGAGCTGTAGACCACATGCTTACCCGATCGGGAGGCTTCAAGAAAAATCGCTTGGGTTACATCGAAGATGTGCGGGATGCGTCCACGCACAATTGTGCTAACCTCGTCCGTCTTCATCCATACTTTCGAGGTATCAGCCTTATCGATGGACGAAAGGATGAGATCAACAAAGTTGTCGCTCATTGGGTAGATGGAAAAACTGCACCCTGCAATTCTTGGTGAATCCTGTTTTTTCTCTTCAGACATAGTGTTCTGTATTTATTGATTAAGTTGACGAAATTATTTTAAAACTACCGTAGCTCTCAGTTTAACTCAGAACTTCGGCAATGATCAAAACCTGAATTCGATTCTAAAATTTGAAAAATGAATCTCCCCTCCTACTCAAGAGCCTGCCCCGAAACGTCGGGGAGGGGCCGGGGGTGGTTCACTACATTATTTCATAGCAATAGATTTAAAATTGATTCATAGCCCTTTCTTCCCACCCCTAAATTCACTAACGCGATCAGAAGATGAGCCCTGCTTGAAAAGAAGGGGACTTTTAGGATCCTAATTGACATATTATTAATCGAAGTTAATTTTAAAGCTTACCGGATCAGAACCGTACAGCAACCTCAAAAAAGAGGTGCCTTGGAGGCTGAACGATGTAACCGGGAGAATCGAACATGCCATCAAAATTTGTATCCATCGGGGCACCGTTGGTAAAGTAGAGCTCATCAAAGAGGTTGTGGATATTCATGGAGGCCGTTACGTTGGAACCGATCCGCGCATCCACTCCAAAATCTGCCACGAAAAAGGAAGGGAGCATAAATTCGGGATTATTTGTCAGTTCAAGAAACGCCTCACCCATGTAGCGTCCGGTTAGCGAGAGATCCAGCGATGCTACCGGAGAGTAGACCAGTGTTCCGTTTGCGAGCCACTCCGGGCTGAGAATAGATTCCCTGTCTCTGAAAGTCTCACCACCTGTACTAAACTCACGGATCGATGACTGCATCCATGTAGCGTTGCCAAAAAGGGCAAATTGCCGGTGCAGCTGCCAGTTCCACTCCGCCTCAACGCCTGCCCGGGTACTTCGACTGATGTTCTCTCTTAACTGAACGAAACCCTCGGGGATAAATTCACCTGTGGGTGAGATCTCGTCACGAAAGCTCATATAGAAACCGTTCAGTTTACCATCGAAAGAACCGCGTCGAAACCGAAAGCCTGCTTCAAAGTCATCCACATACTCCGCCCGAACGCTCTCTCTGTCCTGCACAGACTCCAGATTTCCCGGGTTGATGTTGAGTGCACCAAGAATATCTTGCCGCGTGGGTTCACGTCCGCTTCGCCCATAGGAAGCGTAGATATTGAAACGGTCGTTTACGAAGTAGGTAACACCCGCCTTTGGACTCAGAAAGTTCCAGTTCCGAACCGGCACCGTCAGCCCCTGGGTGTCAACTCCGCTATCTGCGAGAAATCCAATATCGGGATTCAGTGTAAGAGAGACCGTCCGGAACTGTAAATCACCATAAAACTCCAGATCTCCAATCCTGTAGCTTCCTTTTACAAAGGTACTGAACTCATCTTTCTGTGAGCTGTCGCGGTAGGTGAGCAGTTCCGATTGCGGCTCAAAGCTCTCATAATTGACTCTGTCGAAACGGTAGAGATGAACCCCACCGGTGATCTCCACCCCTTCCCTGCTTCGATATCGAAGGGTAGATTGAGCCCCATAGTGATCATTTTCAAGGCTGAAATTTTGCTGAACAAAGGCCTCATCCGCATCGAAGAACCCAACCGGGAAGTCCCCGCCCGCACCGCCGTAGTAGAGCGATGTGGTAAGTGTCAGGTCATCAGTAAGACTCCGGCCATATTGCAGCTGCAGAAACTGCTGTGAGAACCGATCGGTATCGTGCTCGGGCAGCAGATTGGTTTTCGGCTCCGTGCGGATCTGGCTCAGCGGCACCGGGGTGTAGGCAAGTTCGTTCGCCGTGGTCCCTGAAAAGGCGGTAACCCGGAAGAGGTCCCGATCACCGAAATATCCTCCGGACAAAAAGAAAGAGAGAGCTTCTGAACCCGAGTTGAAACGGTAGCCGTCCGACTCCGTTTTGCTGAACCGAGAGTAGAACCCGAAATTTCCGATCGAGCCCGTATTGACCTCACTGCTGATTCGATAGGAGTTGAAAGCTCCACCGGCAAGTCTTACGCTTGCTGATGGATCGCCCCGCACGATATTCCGTGATTCGAAGTTGACCGAGCCGGCATAGGAGGCCGTTCCATGCGTGGATGTACCCACTCCCCTCTGCACCTGTACCGATTCAATACTGCTGCCAAAGTCGTTGAAGTTTGAGAAGAAGACACCCTGATCGATCATGTCGTTAAGTGGAATTCCGTTTAGCGTCATATTAATCCGGGTCTGATCCATCCCGCGGAGTCTCATATAGCCGTAGTTGGCAAACCGTGTCCCCGAGTCTGAGTGGGTCAGGATTGATGGCGTAAACCGTTCCAGGGTATAGATCGGGTCACGGCCTTTGTTGTCGCTCTCAATACGGGCACGGTTCACCGTGGTCTGCGTAACGGGAACGTGCTCTTCCACCCGAACATCTTCCACAAAGAGCTCATCTCCGCTGATCATAGAGGGTTCGAGAGCAAACTCAATTCGTTCATCTGTTTCACGAACAACCCGTGTCTTCGTGGCATATCCGATAAAGCGGATTGTAAGAGAAGACTCCTGACCAGATCGCAAGGAGATCGCGAACTCTCCATTGCTGTCTGAAGTGGTCCCATTCTGAGTTCCGGTCTGAATGATTGTGGCACCGGGAAGAGGCTCACCGGAGCGGGCATCCAGAACCACTCCTTCGATGTTTTGCCCCTGCAGAGGTGTAATGATTGAGATGATGAAAAACATCATCAATGATGAAATCGTAGCTTTTGTTTGCATCCTTTTTTTGAAAATATGGGATTGAATGGCAGCGGATGCTTGCTCTAAGGCAGAGTGGAGAGAACCGGACTAAACAGCCGGCATGAGCTCCTGGTTTCCCTTCCCCGGTATTATCCGGAATCAGGTGTTTGGGGTATGATCTCAGCCTTTGCAAGCACCCCCAACCAGTTGGTTGTGAATTTGGAATCAAAACTATGACGATACCGTCACAGTTCAAAATTAATTATTCATTTTAATCAACACTCCAATCTTCCTTGAAGCCTAACCGGATGCGCCCTATCTTCCATGCTTAACCAAATATAGGTTGGGGGTGTTTCGTTAAATACGAGACTGAGATCATACCCTGTGAACCTGACCCGGTTTGTACCGGCGTAGGGAAACCGATCTGCAATACTTAGAGCCGTTCTGCGGCTTGAAACTGTTGTACCCCCTCCTTCAATCGCATCTTAAATTGATGGAGGCATCATGCTAAAACGCTACCTTTACTTATTCTCACTATTCCCGATACTCTTCGGGACAGCAATTGAATCCTACTCTCAAACCGTTACCGGCCATGTGGTTGACCAGGAGACGCGAGAACCCCTTCTGGGAGCAACCGTTCTCGAAATGGGAACCGATAACGGTACGGCCACCGAAGAGGATGGATCCTTCTCTCTGCGGCTCACCGGAGACTCCAATCGGATTGTAATCAGCTATGTAGGCTACCAATCTGCTGTTGTTGCGCTATCCGGACTCGACGAAACCATAGCGGTGGGACTGGTGCCTAAACCGATTCTCTCGGGAGAGGTTTTTGTTAGCGCCCTGCGCGTGGACGAAAGCACCCCGATCGCATACAGCAACATCACAAGGGATCAAATTGAGAGACGAAACTTCGGGCAGGATATCCCGGTCTTGATCAACACTTCACCATCCGTAGTTTCCTCTTCTGATGCCGGTGCCGGAATTGGCTATACCGATGTGAGAATCCGTGGAGTGGATCAGGCGCGAATTAACGTTACTGTGAACGGTATTCCGCTAAACGATTCGGAGTCGCACGGAGTGTTTTGGGTCAATATGCCCGATTTTGCATCATCCACACAAAACATTCAGATTCAGCGCGGCGTGGGTACATCAACCCACGGAAGCGGTGCATTTGGCGCCACAATGAACCTTCAAACCTCCCTGATGCGCCCTGAAGCGTATGGTGAGGTAACCCTTGGTGCGGGCTCCTACGGCACCCAAAAAGCGAGTGTGCAGCTCGGCTCCGGGCTTCTTGAAAATGGCTGGCAGATTGAAGGTCGACTCTCAAAAATTGATTCAGACGGATATATCGACCGCGCTGATTCCGATCTGAGATCCTTCTACCTATCCGCATCCAGACATGGAGAGCGAAGCCTGCTCAAGGCGGATGTCTTCTCAGGACAGCAGCAGACCTATCAAGCCTGGAATGGCGTACCCGAACCGATCCTCAACAACGATTCGGATCAGCTTGAAGAGTATATCTCACAGCTCTGGCTGGGCGATGAGGATGCGGCTCACTGGAGAGAAAATCTTGGCAACCGCCAGTTCAATGAGTTCACCTACGACAATCAGGTCGACAACTATCAGCAGGATCACTACCAGCTGCACTACTCCTATCGGTTCACCGACAACTGGACGGCAAATAGCTCCCTTCACTACACCTACGGCCGCGGCTAGTTCGAACAGTTTCTCAGAGACGACAACCTGAGCAGCTACAATATCTCACCGGTTGAGATTGGTGATGAGACCGTAACCCGGAGTGATTTGGTTCGACGAAGATGGCTCGACAATCACTTCTACGGAGGTATCTTCTCAACCGAACTGGAGCAGAATCGCTGGCATCTTACCCTGGGCGGGGGGTACAATGAGTATGATGGTGATCACTTTGGCGAGGTGATTTGGGCTCGTTTCGCGGGCGATAGCGATCTGGGTGACCGCTACTACGACAACAACGGTTTCAAAACCGATTTCAACCTCTATGGCAAGCTCAACTACAACATCTCCAGCCGAATCAACATCTTTGCTGATATGCAGTACAGAGCCGTCACGTATCGATTCCTCGGTCTTCGGGTTGATGGTGAGACAGGTGAGGTGAGTGATGTAACGGAGCGAGATCGAATCAACTTTCTTAACCCCAAAGCAGGTGTGGTTTATCGCCCAGCTGAAGGTCACCGCACATTCGCTTCTTTCAGCGTTGGTGGCAAGGAGCCTACTCGCCGCGACTATGTGGAGAGCAGCCCGGACAGCCGGCCATCACCCGAAAGACTCTACAACACTGAGATCGGCTATGATGGGCAGTTCAACCGCTTTACTGCTGGTGTCAATCTCTACTACATGCTCTACCGCGATCAGCTGATCCTGACCGGTGAGGTGAATGATGTTGGAAATACCGTGCGAGAAAATGTACCCGACAGCTACAGGGCCGGTGTTGAACTGCAGCTCGGTGCAAGAATTACCGATCAGTTTAGCTGGAACGGAAACGTCACCTTCAGCCGTAACAAGATCCGCGAATATGAGTTCTTCCTGGACGACTTCGATCAAGGCGGGCAGCAGCGTGAGCTCTACGAAGATGTCGATATCGCACTCTCCCCGTCAGTGGTTGCCAACTCCATCATAAACTATACAAGGGGTGGACTCAGTGCAGACTGGATCTCTCGCTATGTGAGCAGGCAGTTTCTCGATAATACCCAAAACACGTCCAGGTCGATCGACCCATACCTTGTTCACGACATGGTGGTTGGCTATGAGTGGGTAACCGTGCCGTTTGTAAACGGAATCACTGCATCGCTTCAGCTCAACAACGTACTGAACCGAAAGTATGTCTCTAACGGCTACACGTTTGGATGGATCTCCGGTGGCGAGCGCCAGGAGTTCAACTACTTCTTCCCGCAGGCGGGACGAAACCTTATGGTTAATCTGAAGATCGGCTTCTGATATTTTACTAACGTTAATTTATTTGGGGCGCGCCTTTAACAGGGTGCGCCTTTTTTATTTGGCGATGCAACAGGCAAGAGGTGTTTGTTTGGATTTGCTTTATTGGTATGTTTGGACTCAATTTCCGGAATCACAAAAGCCCCTGCATGAAACTGTTTATCCCGATTCTTTTCATACTTAGTTTAGCATTTCTCCCTGCACAGAGTTACGCACAGATCTCGAAGTCTTCTGTAGTGGTCGACTCTACCCGAACTGTTGTGGTTGTGCTTGTTGATGACAATCGCCTGCGTGGAGAGATTCTCTCGGTAACAGATGAACATATTGAGCTTCAGGTTGCGGGCAGCAGCATGAGAATTCGCCTCGACCGAATCGACATCATCCTTGAGCTGGACGACATCACAGGCCGGAGCTGGTTTAAAAACCCCAATCAGAGCCGACTTTTAATCTCACCAACCGCCAAGCCTCTTGAGCGCGGCACCGGTTACTATCAAAATATTTACGTTCTTTTTTCAAATGTGGCTTATGCCTTTACGGATAACTTTTCGGTTACGGGCGGTTTAAGTATGATCCCCGGCGTTGCCATTGATCGACAGCTCTATTTTCTTTCAGCAAAGTACTCCGGTAGCGTGAGCGGTAATCACTATATGGGCGTAGGGGGTGCTGTGGCTTCGGCCGGTGCTTTCAATGATGGACTAATGATCGGCTTTGCAAACTACACCTACGATTTCGGTCGCGGGGGTCTTACGGCAGGTGTGAACGCTTTCGGAGTATCTGATGAGACCGGTACAGTTTCCATTATGGCAGGCGGCGACTACCGTATCTCCAGACGGATCGCATTCGTTAGTGAAAATCACTACTTCCCGGAAGTGAGAGAAGGAGTTTACTCATATGGACTTCGCTTTATGGGAGAGCAGATCAGTGTCGATCTGGCATTTCTGCAGCCCGGTTTTGACGCCGATTTGGGATTCGGAATACCCTACCTCGATTTTGTTTTCAACTTCTGATATACAGACGAAGAAGTCTAACGAGAGTGCATAGTGATAAAGAGTGGGCTCTTGTTTTTGAACGCACAGAAAATGGAGGGGGGTAGTTCAAACACCCCTGCCACTCAAACCGGATTTTCAAAAATGGCTCTTCAAAAGAAGGCGATTTTATTTCTCGAAAGCTCAGGTCGAACTTCAGTTACATGGATTACCCTTCAGCTATAGCCTCTATTCGTACCGGCACCTTCACGTTGTCCCAGTGAATTACCAAGTGGCCACTCTCTTCGGAAACATTCTCAAAATAGATCATCATCTGTTCCATATGTGATGCTTCCTCAGCTAAAACGGTGACACGAACAAGATCTTCGCTCTCATCATACTGTGTGCCCCAGGAGAGCTTATTATTGATGATGATGGTCCATTCATCTTCGTCCGGAATGGTGTAGAGTGAATAGGTA
>JAFIFA010000138.1 GCA_020832225.1 Balneolaceae bacterium | reverse complement strand
TGTAGCGGCTCTGTTTCTGCTGAAGTTCATCCAGGGCCGAAGCATATTTCCACCGCTTGGGGTAAGAGAATGTCAGAGTTGGGATCTCCCGGCCGCAGATCAGTTCGAAAGCCAAAATCATCATCTCCTCCACATCCCGGAAGGTCATCACGTATGGATTTTCGTTTTCGATCGCTGATGAAATCCGCTGCAGGAAGAGTCTCTCTCTGGGCACACCATACTTAAGTCGGCCGGTTGTATTTCCTGTGAACCAACTCTTAAGCTCTTTGGCAGCCCGTGGTGAGTGTTGCCCCAATCTTCTTACTGAATCGTTGATCTGATCCCGGTTCTCATTATAGAGTTCTCTTACCTTTGTCTGAAGGCCAATTCGTCTGTAGGCATGAATTCGCCCCATAACCCGACCAATCTCCTCGTCGCCGGTAAGGTCGGTAAAAGCAATGGTAACCCCATACGGCGTTAGATCTACCCTCCTGAGCAGCTGCAGGGCAGCCTCACGCCGGCTGGCTTCGCCTTCATACCCCTGAACCACTTTATCCCGCGCAATCAGGATGAGATCACCGAGCTTGTCAATCACGTTCAGAAGATCCCTCTCCGACTGATCCTTTAGATGTCCACGGGTGCCATCATAGACCACTTTAGCGATAAGTCCAATCAGACCGGAAAAAACAGTAAAGCTTACAAAGTAGATCAGCAGCTGCATGGAGGGCATCGTACCGTAGCCGATGTAGTACCCACCAATTAAACCCAGTGATGTTACAGGACCGGCCGTCCAGAAGATCTGCATAAGGGCATGCGACCACTTCACCTTGTTCAGGCTGCGCTTGAGGCGCGCTGAATGCTCATTTTTCTCCCTGTCGATTGAAATTCGTTTTTTGTCTCTGTCGGCCAAGATATCTTCTTATTTGGATGTGGATAAACCGAAGGAAGAAATATACGGCAGAAATTAGGGAATCCCGTAACCCGATCTAAAACAGGACAGCTGATGAGTTCAGGAGTCGTTCAGCTGCACCATTGTGTACATCACATGATGGATTCTCTCCTTCATCAAATCGGCGATCTTCACCAGATCACGTAACTGTTCGTTTGAACACTTACCGATCCCTTCTGCATAGGCACTCCAGCTATGATCCGAAGCGCTGTGACCAAATTCCGCTGGATGACAGGCAACCTCCTCCAGCTCCTCTCCAAACGCTGACCATCTCGTGAGCAGGTCATAGAGAATGTGGCTAAAGACCACCATCGACTGCATGGCTGCGTGCCAGTTATCCCCTTCCACATCACCATGCCACACCAGCTCCCTGAACATCTCTGCCGAGACGCTGTTCAGCCTCAATTCGTCCTTATCAGGGATTGCTCGCTCAGCAGAAAAATTCGCCTCACGGGTATAATCATCGATGTTGACGCCCCGGTTCTGAATTTGATTTTCGAACGTCACCGCTTTGGTCATAGCGTGATGCACGCGATCGTGCATTATCTCGAAAATCTGCACAAGCTCACTAAATTCAGACTCAACCCCCTCTTCTTCCAGCGCCTCACGTATTTCGGTCCACTCTCCACCTGAAATTCTCAACTCAAAGTCCGGAACACTTCCGGCGTATGCATCCTGTTCTGCTCCATAGCGTGCAATGTGGCTCATCAGCTCATGCATCAGATTGTGAAAATTACCAAGTGTAACCATCAATAATGCCCAGCGTGAATCCTCGGTTATGTATTCTGAGACGTAATCCCGGAAGTCACCGCCCGACATCGACTCCATTTCAAAATCATCACGATGATCAAGGTGATCCTGAGCTGATAATTGAGTGCAGAGAAGAAGCGTAATCAGTAGTGGAAACAGAGTATAAAGGGAGCGCATAGAGTTAGGTTTTATTCCTAATACAATCAACCACAACAACGGGGTGAACACTGCGACAATTCCATGTCTATCTGCGTTTTACAAGTTCTGACTCTGTCAGTGTATTGATCACTAAACAATCAGCATTGTCTCTATAGAGCAATCAGTAAATACCTGACCACAACTGACTATCCGGGGTTGTACTCTTCATATGAAGCAGCGATTCGAAAACAGCCTATAGAAAACAGGAGAACTATGAAGCTGATGATTGTTTACGCCACAACCGAAGGTCACACCAGAAAAGTAGCTGAGTTTCTTAAAACTGAAGCGGAGAAGAGAGGTCATATTATCGCACTTTTTGACGCAACTGTAACGCCACCTCCACCAAGTGAGTATGATGCCGCGATAGTTGCAGCTTCCATCCATGCGGGAAAGTATCAGCCGGCCATCTTTGAGTTTGTCAAAGATAATCACACCGACCTGAACAGCATGCCATGCATGTTTATCTCGGTAAGCCTTACGGCCGCCTCCGATGAGAGTGAATCCTGGGATGAACTTCGGCAGCAGACAGATGATTTTCTTGGCGAGACCAACTGGAAACCTTACGCTGTGGAATTTGAGGCGGGGGCGCTTTTATACACCAAGTATGACTTCTTCAAGCGGTTCATCATGAGGATGATCTCCAAAAAAGCGGGCGGCGATACCGACACCGGACGTGATTTTGAATATACCGACTGGAATCGTTTGCGGGATCGAATTGAGAAGTTGGAGCGCATCTATCACAAGCACATAGCGGATGAAGTGAGCTAACCTGTGCTCAGATATCAATCAGAGTCCATTCATACTTACCTGAATTCGATTCCGGATTTTTCCGATAGATCGACTGCCCTTCTATCCGGGGCTACATACGACTCAGCCCGAGAGGTGTGTTGAATGAGTGTTGACCTGTAATTTACATCAGAATCAGCCTCAGATCTTAAATAGGTCGGTTGGTTTGAATGACCACTACTCTGTTTTTACAGACCACGATATAGATCAACAGCAACATCATTGAACTTATTTGGACGGTTTTCAACAGGTTTTCGATCGCCTATCAGATGTGCCCGAATAGCACCGGGTAGCTCCTGGGTCGGATATGTCGAAAGGTCTGGAGTTCTGGTTAACAGTTTCTCCTGTATCTGCCAAACCAGGCTGCTCTTTCTATTTTCGAGTAAGATTGTTCCGCCTGACTTCAGAATTAACTCGGCAGATGCGAGTCCATCATCTCCGCCTCCAGACAGATATACGGCAAGTATCTTACTGCCGAAAACCTGAACCGCTGATCGTACAAACACATCCATTGATGGTCTGCATCGATGTTCGCGGCTTCCGCGGTGCAGATAGAGCCTTTTCCGGCTTCCGTCATTTTTTACAACAGTATGAAAGCTGCCCGGAGCCAGATAGACCTGACCGGGAAGCAGAACGCTTTTCTCCTTCGCTTCACGGACGTTCAGATTTGTAACCTTATCGAGCTCTTCAGCTAAAACCTTTGTATAGATTTTTGGCATGTGCTGAACTATAACCACCGGAACCGAGAGATCGGCCGGGAGTTTTGCCATCATCCTGAATAGAGAATGAACACCTCCGAGACAGCCATAGATAACAATCAGTTCTGTATTGGGAGACATCAAACGCCCTTTACTCTGAGTGGGCGTTATTGAGATTTGAATCGATTCGGCCTCAGGCCAGCTCCTGTCCAAAGATTTCAGGTTTAGAAGCGGAACCGCCCCTACTACAGTAGGTACACGCTTGGCAAAATGTCGCGTTGCCAAAATAAGACCTTTGGAGTGATCCGGTTTGGTAATATAGTCAACGGCTCCGTGCCGTATACCCTTTAATGCTACCTCTGCTCCCTTTCGGTTCATCGGCGTAATGAGAACAACGGGGATTTCCGAATAGAGTTCACGTATTTCCAAAAACAGATCCATTTCATCAGATTCAATGCTGTTTACTTCAAGCAGAATTATATCCGGTTTCTCGGACTCAATTGATGAAAAAACTTTCTCCCTTTCATTGGATACTGTAGATGTGACACTTGCCTTCACATGCTTTCTTAACAAATTGGCCAAAATCTGACGAACCAATATCTGTGAATCTATAATGAGAACTTTGAAACTCCCGATCTTTTTATCTGGCATCTTTCTCTTCCTATGTCTTTAAGTAATTCAATTAGCAGTTCAAACCTTTATCAAGTTGAGCTGAGTTGATTCTGCAATTTTTTACCCGTTTTTATCGAAGAGAGAAGAGACAACTCTCTCCGAAATTGTACACCCTTAAAACCCGTAGAGGGTTTATACCATCCCGACAAAAAAAATGTAGTCATTTATTGCACAAACAGAGTTACAGTGGCTACCCCTGTGATAGTCATCGATTCTTATAAAGTTTTGTAGGGAAATCTCCTACAATTGAGTTCGGTAATTACTTATGGAGCTCAACTGTGCCATGCAATTTCACCTCGATTTTGTGAACTTCACCCTTTTTCAGCTCTTCAAACCAAAGCGTCCCATCACGATCTTTTACTTCGTCACCATTCACTACCCCAGTAAAACGACCTTTCTCCACCCCATCAGGATTCACAACCTTAATGTGGTACTCGGTTCCTTCATCATCTGGATAGACAGTAAGAGAATACTCCTTCCAGTCAGACGAGATCGATGGCTTAAGTTTGAACCCTCTATCCGTAAAGCTAAATCCAAGAATCGACTCAAGTGCCACTCTGTACATCCAGCCACCCGATCCTGTATACCAAGACCAACCGGCCATTCCGGTCAACGGTGGTTCACCGTAAACATCAGCAGCCACCACATAGGGTTCTGCTTTGTAGCGCTCTGCTCTCTGTGGGTTTGATGTCAGGTTTACGGGGTTAATCATATTGAATGCACGAACTGCCTTCTCACCCTCACCCATTTCAGCCATCGCCTTTATCAGCCATAGTGCTCCGTGGGTGTATTGCCCACCGTTCTCCCTCACTCCCGGAATGTACCCCTTTATATATCCGGGATCTTTTTCAGTTCGATCGAAAGGTGGGTTTAGAAGTCGAATAATTCCATCCTGATAAGATACAAGGTGCTCTTCAGCTGCTTCTATCGCCTGCCGTGCCCGATCGTCCGAAGCCACTCCCGATATAGAAGCCCAGCTTTGCGAAATCGCATCGATCCTGCATTCGCTGTTTGAGGCTGAACCCAATGGTGTACCATCATCATAAAACGCCCTGAGATACCACTTGCCGTCCCATCCGCTTCGGTTGAGCCGTTCCTTTAGATGCAGTGCATGCTCCGAATAACGCTCAGCCCTTTTATCATCCCCTCGGCTCGTCGCAATATCACTAAACTGTTCCAGAACCATGAAAAGGAAGAACCCTAGCCAGACGCTTTCACCTTCACCCTTTTCACCAACACGATTCATGCCGTCGTTCCAGTCGCCTGCGCCAATGAGCGGCAACATATGCCTGCCAAATTTGAGTGAGATATCGATTGCCCTGCAGCAGTGTTCATAGATCGACCCACTTTGTGTCGAACGATCCGGCTGAAGGTAGACCTCATGCTCCTCCTCAGTAAGGCTGCGGGCTGAAATGTATTCTGTCTCTTCATCGAGTATATTCCAATCGCCGGTGCTGCTTATGTAGAAATGGGTTACAAACGGAAGCCAGAGCCGATCGTCCGTAATTTTTGAACGGATACCCCTACCCGTTGGAGGATGCCACCAGTGGAGAGCATCACCCTCCGGAAATTGATTTTCCGAATGGAGCAGGATCTGATTTCGGGTAATATCGGGATTGAAATAGATGGCGGCCATTGAATCCTGAAGCTGATCCCTGAAGCCATAAGCACCACCGGCCTGGTAGAACGCAGTTCTTGCCCACATACGACAGGAGATATTCTGATACATCAGCCACCCGTTCATCAGCAGGTTCATGGATGGTTCCGGAACCGACACCTGAACCCGACCAAGACCTCTTTTCCAGAACTCTTTCACCATTTCAAGCTCATTACCCGCTATGCCCGGCTCGCCGTATTTTCGAATTAACTCATCAACTTTTTCAGATGAGTCAGCTTCCCCGGTTAGAAAGCAGATCTCCGTTGATTCACCCGGAGCTAAGTTAAAAGTCACCTGATAAGCGACGCACGGATCACCGCCTGTACCGAGCTCATTTCCCAAAGTGGCTTCCTCCAGTGCGGCAGGGTCAGCCAGTGATCGATTCCTTCCGATAAACCGCCGTCTGTCTGTTGAAAAGTGTACCCCGGATTCCGGTGGTGTGGTAACCGGTGAGGCAAATACAACACGACCTGAAAATTCATTGTTGTAGTGATTTACAGAGTAGATCGATTTTTCATCATCACAAAGCTGCTGAGTAATGAATCGTGATGAACGGTGTCTTTCTACACCCATCACTCTCTCCTGGTAGTGAAAGAGAGACAGCTTCAAAGCTTTGTCACCACTGTTTTTGATCGAAAGCATTGAAACCTTTGCGGTATCCTCCTTCGGAACAAATTCAGTGAGGCAACTTGAAAACTCCCTGTTTTTGTGGTGGTATTCCGTGTATCCGAATCCATGGCGCACCTGATATATTCCTGTGCCGGGTTTGGGCCCCGGTGTGGGACTCCAACTGTCAAAATTTTTCTCGTTTCTAAAATAGAATGCAGCAGAGTGCGTGTCTAAAACGGGATCATTGGACCAACCGGTGATCTTATTTTCACGGCTGTTATCACACCAGATATAGCCGCTTCCCCTTTCCGTTGCGGTAAAGCCAAAGCGTGGATTGGAGATTACGTTGATCCATGGAGCCGGGGGGAAGTTCAGCTTGCCACTCTCCCTGTCGGGCATCACATTAATGAGATACTCCGTTCCCTCTTTGTTAAAACCACCATAGCCGTTATGGAACTGAAGTTCCTCATTCCACTCCAATTCGGACAGTTGTTCCCGGGGCTCCTCCTCTCCCTTCTCCAGAGATTGATTCCATGAATCGGTATCGGTTTGTTTCTTTACCGGTTTCGAGAAGTCTGGTAGTGAATGTATAAAAACAGCATGAGCAACGGTCAATATCAGAGTTAGATCGTCACGCTGAATTCTGTCTGATCGGTACATAAAGAGTCCGCCGCGACTGTTCAAAAGTTCTCTCTCACCCGATTTTTCAATCTCATGCATGATCGCTTCCTGAACTTCATCTATGTAACCGGGAGCGTGATCGTTAATAAAGAGTAGTTCAGTCTCAATACCTTTCATCTTCCAGAAAGCGTGTGCTTTCAGCAATTTACTTACATGCCTGAGCTGAGCCGTCTCATTAAGCCTGAATACTATCAGCGGCATATCACCGGATATGCCATATGCCCAAAGATCTTTTTGTGCTTTTCTGTTGCTTTGAAGCTCTTTGGAATCTCCCCTGAATTTAGGATCCGAATAGAGGATGTAGGAGGCTAGTTTTTGAAAATAGTGTGCCTGCTTTGATGTGATTCCAAAGTGGTTCAGCTCCACCTGGCTATAAACCGAGGAGAGCTCAAATGCTCTCTCTGCAGAGTGGCGATTGTTAAAAATTGCGGCAAGAAGTTCTGCCTCTTCCCTGCTCTTTGAATAGCCCATTCCGAAAATCAGCTCTTTCTTTTCTCCCGGCTTAAGCCTTATGCACTTCCTCAAGCTTACAATCGGGTCTGAAACATTCCCAAACGTACCCTGAAGAGTTCTCCCACGATCCATTGCTAGGGGATCAGAATAGGTTCTGCCCCTGCCAATAAACTTCGCACGGTCTGTCTCAAACTGCAGAGGTTCTGTGAGGTTATCCTGTTCTTCTTCTGCCAGACTGTGAACCATCCAGTGCGTGGGCTCATGTTCACTTCTTGGCCTTCGTTTCACCAGAATAGCGTGATTTTCGGCCAGATAGTCGGTTTGAACAAAAAGCTTGGAAAATGCCGGATGAGATCGATGATCGGCCTCTCCGTTGAGCACAACTTCAGCGAAGCTTGTGATCTCGAGCTGGCGTTCCTCCTGTGAATAGTTTGTAAGTGTAATCTTCCGGATCTCCATATTGTGATCCGGCGAAACCGTCACCGTGCTGGTTGTTTCAATCCAGTCGTCAACTCTCGACGTCACTATTTTCCCGTTGTGAAACCATGTATCGTAGCGATCAGGCTTGCGCCTTACCGGCTGATGCATGGCTGACCAGTAGTTATTAGACTCCATATCCCTGATATAGAAAAACAGACCGTTTTGGTCCGTCACAGGATCAGGTTCCCAGGCGTTCAGCATCAACCCATTGCACCTTGATGCCCCCGTGCCTGTATGGCTTAATGCAACTGAGTACTTACCATTCGACAAAATTTGAAGCCTCGGCGGTGATACATCAAGATCCTGAATTCCTGCATGTTCAACGAGATCTGTAACTGAACTCTGCTCTCCCGGTTCAAGCTCCACATCAATCGGGTGAGGCTCTTTTACGGGAACACCTCTCGGCACCTTCTCCTGCAGAATCAGTTCACACCCTTTAACCGCCGGATCGGAGTGAAAGCAGCTTTGGACCGCCCCTTCATGGAGAAGGTTCTCTATAGCAAGCAGCCCCATTCCATGATGGTGTACCATGTAGGTTTTCACGATATGATATTCTTGATCATCTTTCAGATGGTGCGGGGTGAAGTCGACCGAGTCATAAAATCCATAAAGACCGGAGGCTCCTATCTTTTCAAGCAGTTTCAGGTTTTCTATTGCGCTTTCCGGATCAACCATCAGGGCAAGCATCGATGCATAGGGTGCCACCACATACTCTTCAGCAAGCCCGCGTTTGAGTCCCAGCCCCGGAGCGCCAAACGTGCGGTATTGATAGTGAAGATCGAGATTCAGAATATTGTACGCGCTTTCCGAAAAACCCCAAGGCCTGTTACTCTTACGGGCATAGGTCTGCTGCCAATCCACCACATTTCTGCTGGTATGATCGAGGAGCGTTTCCCGAAAATCCCTCATAAAAAGAAGCGGCATCAGATACTCAAACATGGTTCCTCCCCAGGAGAGAAGAATTTCATTCCCGCTGATGTTGGTCAGCCTGCGACTTAGGCGGAACCAGTGTTCAGATGGTACATCACCTTTGGCGATCGCCACGTAAGATGCGATTCGGGCTTCACTCGCCAACAGATCGTAAGTGCCTTCATCCAGTGAGGCTTTTTCTACATTATACCCAATTGAGAATAGGCCACGATGCTCAAGGTATAGAAAGGAGAAGTCCATCTCTTCCAGCATCATCTCACTCATTTTAGCAATCTCTTCGATCAGCACTTTTCGGCATTTCAATTCAGCTAAAGTGCTGCTGTACTCTTCCTCATCAGAGAGAAGTGAAATGAGATCCGTAATTGAATAATCCCCCTCAAAATGGTCAGACAACGGCATTAATTTACACTCATTAATATAAGACTCGACCATCCGGAGCGGACTTTCCAGCCAGAAAAGAAGATCCTGCATCTGGTCATCACTCAGCTTGCTTCCGAGTGGCATCAAATCAACAGAGCAGAGCTCTGCGGTGCTGCTTTTTAAATATCTGAGCAGCTCCTCTTCTTCTCCCTCATCGGTATCGTCGCTAAGTTTATCAGAAATCTGACCCGTCAGATATTTGATCTTTTTCAAACTAACTTCGGGCATTAACTCCAGATCACCATACTCATCAAAGAGCTGCTGAACGATTTTTACCGTATCATTAAGCCCGCTGCGAAAATGTTTGTTCATCCCTCTTTCACGTAAAAGGCCGGCTGAGAACTGTTTCACCACAACAAGGCATGCAGCCAGATTACCGGAATCAACTGTTGAAATGTATTTCGGGCTGAGCACTTCGCCGAGCCGGGTTTCATACCAGTTATAGAGGTGGCCCCTGAACTTCTCCAGTTGATTCACGGAGTTCAACGTTCTAAATAGACGATCCACCAGCTCTCCCTGTGTGATATAACCCATATTGTAAGCCGTTTGGGCAGAAACAAGCGACAATCCGATATTTGTTGGAGAAGTGCGCTCTGCAACAGGAATGGAGGGATCTTCCTGATGATTATCTGGGGGCAACCAGAAATGCTCTTCGTTTACCAACCTTTCGAAGTAGAACCATGTTTTGCGGGCATAGCCTCTCAGAAGTTGAACCTGATCGTCGGATAGTTCGTAATCTTTTGTCTTAATCTGCCTGCCAATCAACCAAAACCAAAGAGGAGCTCCACCCCACAATATTGCAAATGGAGCAACAATCCATAAATATCCCGGAGCTGTAGTAACTCCTGCAATCAATATTCCGGCACCCAGAATAACTGATATCAGATTGGATTTTACGTATGAACCAAACGTATTAGGGGCTAAATCCTCAATGAGAGAAGCGGTGGTCCACTGCAGCAGGTTTCGACCAGATACCTTTAGCCGATAGAGAGTTCGAACAATCGCATCCAGGTGCAGAACTGCCTGGTGTGGAATCGAAATTACGGTAAAGAGGGCCTGAATCGTGTTTAACTTAAGGTTCGCCCTCACTTTGTCGAGATAAAGTTTCCAGCGAACCCTTGCAGGCCGGTTAAGAATATCGCTTGACAGGCTCACATAGATTGGGAAAGCAAGAATCCCAAATGCAGCGGCGGTCCAGATCCAGGCAGAGCCGGGCAGCAGAAACCACCCCGCAATGAAAAATATCGTCAGGAAAAGTGGATTGAGAGATCTGCGAAGGTTATCAAAAATCTTCCACCTGGAGAGCAGAGTAATTGGGTTGTGCTCCTTTTTCTCTCTGCCCGGCACTTTCCGAAACAGCCACGCTGCGATCTGCCAGTCGCCACGGGTCCATCTGTGGTTCCGTTTGCTGAAGTTTACATACGTTGATGGGTAGTCATCAAAGAGTTCAATATCGGTAGCAAGCCCGGCCCGAACGTACGCACTCTCTATCAAATCGTGTGACAGAATCCTGTTTTCGGGAAACCGGTTCTCCAGAACCTCATGAAATACCTGTACGTCGTAGATCCCTTTCCCGGTAAAGATAGCTTCACCGGCCAGATCCTGATAGATATCGGAGACGGCCGTTGAGTAGGGATCGAGGCCGACATTTCCTGAGAAGATTTTAGCAAACCACGTTTTTCCTGCAGATTCGGGAGAAATAGAGATACGGGGTTGAATCACTCCATATCCCCTCTCAACCCGTTTGCTGTCCTTGTTTAGCCATGCCCTGTTGAGTGGATGAGAGATGGTTCTGATCAAATTTCTGGCACTCATCGGCGGCAGTTTCGTATCGGCATCCAGCGTCAGAACGTACTGAACCTGAAGAAGCTTTACGGAATCGAAAAAATCACCCTCGATGTATTTATAGGAGGTTTCGTTATCCGGGCTCAACAGGAGCCGGTTAAACTCCTCAAGTTTCCCGCGTTTTCTCTCCCACCCCATCCAGACCTTCTCGTTCTCGTTCCACAATCGCTCCCGATGAAGCAGATAGAATCGGTTCCCATACCGAGAGCTGTACTTTTTATTTAGCTCTCTAATAGCTTTCATTGCACTTTTGAGAATGGAGGTATCCCCCTTCTCCTCTTTTTTGCTACTATCCTTAAAGTCTGAAAGCAGGCAGAACTGAAGTGAGGACTCAGAATTAGCCAAAGATCTCACCTCAAGTAGTTCAACCTGCTTAAGAACATCATCTACCGAGGTGAGGATTGTGGGAACAACAACCATTGTTCGGGCAAGATCGGGGATCCCATCCTTGTACTCCATTTTTGGGAGAATTCTTGGCGGAAGGAGAAAAGCCAAAAACCGGTTCACCGAGGAGACAGAGAGATCGAGAGCCGGAAAAAGGGAGACGAGCAGCACTGCCAAACCGCCCCCGAATGTTCCGCCCATTGAGTTGGTGGCCAGCCAAATTATGACCATCAAGAGAACCGTTTGGGCAATGATCATTGCAAGATACCACCCGGAGTGCTTCTCGAACTGCCGGCTAATCTGCTCCTTAATCGGCATCCGGTATTTCACTTTATCCGTCAGTTCCCGATAACCATCGCCAACAAGAAACCAGCCAACGTGCTGTCTGGTATAATCGCGGTTAAAGAGTCGCTCTTCGGGAATTACGTAGACGTGATGGCTCTGCTCTTCAACCATCATGAGAACCTGTTCTGCGATCTCCGATTCAGAGTAATCTGAACGCCTGCTAAGCCTCTCCACTACCCTTCGATAGCTATCTCGAGTCTGGAAATCCATCTCGGGATAGTGACCGGTCGGATCAAGTCGCAATATTTTTTCAATTACCGAGCACTCTTCAACGAAATCTGCCCAGTCTGTTTCCGCAGTAAACCGAAGAGAGATTACCGCATTTCGGATACTAACCTGAAGCCGTGAATATTTTTGAACCTCAATGTGAAGGGCCTCACTGAATGTGGTGTCAATTTGCCGAAATCTGTAGCTAAACCATCTCTTCTCCTGATCCGACATCAATCCGGAGCTCTGCATCTGGTTAAACATCTCAACCAGCCAAAACGAATAGTTTGGATCGGCCGTAAGGGTATTAAATTTAACCGAAAGCTCATTCACGATGCTCCCCGGCTCATTATACTCACCCTTTTCAATTTGCGCTATAAACTTTTCCGCTTCCAGTTTAATGAGCTTTCGATCAACCACCTTGGATGCTTTTTGAGCCAGTTTCTCAATCAATATTAGACGAATCATGATTGGAATGGCCCATATCTCACCCTGTGTCAATGTTTCAATCTGTTGGTAGCTTTTGATGTA
>JAFIFA010000120.1 GCA_020832225.1 Balneolaceae bacterium | reverse complement strand
CATGGGATAGGTGTGCATGGAGATGAAGTATACAGCTTCGAAGAGTTCATTCAGTTCCGGTTTGTGATACTCTGTTCCCCATCCTCCCCACGAAGAGATATCATCGGAAGAGGTGATCCACAACGTCTCGGGAAGTTCTCCTGCGGCTTTCAGATCCTGAAGATGGTTTACCCATCTCAGGATGATTGATGGCTCAACCCAGTACTCCTCAGCCCAATGAACCATCGCTTCATTACCTACGGCAATAATCTTAACGATATCCGGAAACTGTTGCGCAAGTTCTACACCGCGTGCAACTTCCTCCTCATTTCGGGGGCTATCTTCGTCGCGAATCCGTTCCGGCTCATCAGTCCAGGCATTTTTCGCATCAATCCATACACCAAGCATCAGATACATTTCAAAGTCGGGGTTACCTTCTCTTATCTCCCTGATCGCCTTGAGAAGGTTTTCAGCCTCGTCGTAATGCACATTGTAGGTTCGAAGAAGCCTGATCCCCATCGCATGCAGAATCATTAGATCCTCTTTTATTTGCGGAATAGTAGGCTGTATATCGCGTGTGGTTTCCCGATAGGCACCAAATGAAATAGCCTGATAACTGGGATCACCAAGAATCTCTTCAGCTGTGATCGTAATTGATGAGAAATCATGATCAGGTTGCTCGGAACAGGAAGAAAGTGTTGCCATAACTATTATGATTACCGGAATTATGAATGCGTATGTTTTTTCCATCTCGGCCTGTTTTTTTTTTAAATAATGAGACTCTCCTCATTCAGATTTACAGTGATCATTTCAATCTCTCCAGTTCTCCGGAAAACCATTGAACTCACCTCTTTGTCGAGCTTAAGGGATTGAGTTTTCTCTACAGTTCCATCTTTGAGCGTCAGCTCTACACTTTCTTCACTACCGATACTGTACATAACCGGTATCTGGCAATATGTAAAGCAGAGTGAGTTTTCAGGAGCTCTGACTTTCACTTTTTTCAGTTCTGTCTTAATAAACTCGAGGCTCTCTCTTTGATTGAGCAGATTGGATTTATGAAGCATCACCGGATTAAAAACCAGTCTGCCTCTTTCTACAAACACCCCAAGCTCGAAGAGTGATGCGAGAATATCTTCCTTCACCTGCCCTGTCATTCCGGGCTGTTGAGCACCACGGTGTGCCGGTGTATGTGAGTATGCATCCGTAGGAAATGCCCCGTGTAGTTCCGGTGTTTTATGTATTCCTATCCCATCACCAATTTCATAAAAGTGCTCCAATAAACCGTGGCAGAGATCTTCCTCACAGCCATCAATAAATGCCTTGTAGGTAACTTCCGCGGCGGCAAGGTAGAGTTTGGAAACCATATGCCAGTAAATGGAACCAAGGCCTTCAAACGCAAAGAAGGTGCCCGACCTGCCGGTGAAAGCTTTATGATTGAAAACCTGCTCAAAAACTTTTAGAACCTTTGTCCTATCCTGATCTACAAGATCTTTGTATTTGGTATTCCTAAGGCTTTCGAGCGCATTTTTCACATCACCGGCATTTCTGAAATTACCGTTGAAGTGAAAATCTCCATGGATATCTTCTGTGATTAACTGCTTATTTCCATCATCAGCGAGCTTTTTGAGAAGTGAAGATTTATCAACGGCTTCCTTTGGTATATGATTTTTTTCAAGAAAGCCCGGCAGCTCTTTGTTTGGATAGAGTATATAGCTGTTTTGATCTTCCCTGTATAGCGCGCTGTTTCGCAGTGCATCCAATACCGTTTGAGCTTCTTTGGAGTCTAAATAGCCTGAGCTTAGAATAGCCACCTGCCCCTCAAGCATTTCACTTAGATAGGAGACGGTGATGCCATTCTCCTCCATGCTCATAATATTGTAGGCATGATATAGACCATCTTCCCTGCGGTTGGCATTTATAGAGTGTTCCATAAATTCCAGCGCACAATCTACAAATGAAGAAAATTGCTGCAGTTTAAGTGATGACTTTTTACCGCTGAATCCTTTTTCATAGACTTTTACTCTATATCTGCTGCCGGCCTCGCCGAGCAAACCGGTGATTCTTTTACGGTCTGCATCATTAATACTTCCTTTCAGCAAATCCCGATTATCTTCCAGTACACCAAAAATATCATTAAAGAGTTCGAGAAGTTCTTCGGAGAGTTCGACCTGGTCAACTCCGGACTCCTCAATAAGACCCTCAAAGAATTTCAGGAATCTTCGCAGATAATAGAGGGTAACCATGGATACACCATTGCCTACCAATGCATTATTTGCATCGTTCCACTCCGGCCGCTGCGTATTCATCCATATACCGCCTTCGGGGATGAAATTGGAAATCTTTGCCAGTGTTGTTGCAAGGATTTTTTCAATAAAATTGACCCTATGGATATTCCCTTCCATGTTTTCAAGCAGTGATCCATCTGCACCTTTTTCGGCCACCTTTTCACGAATAGTGCGATCACTCTCATCATCAAAATCGATGGTATTTTTGGGGTCAATCGCTATCTCCTCGTATGGCTTGATCCGATATGGGACATCTGCATAAACGAATAAATTTTTCGCAAATAGCTCACCAAGAGCATTCGGATTGTGCATCTGATAGCATTCGAGCAGTTTCAACAGATAGATTATCTGATGATCTCCCCAATAACCTATGTACGACCAAGGGTTATCCGGTTCAATGGTTTCCCAATCAAATCCGCCCTTTGTTACACGATAGGGATTATACCCATCGAAGGTGGATGTGTTCAGGAACTTGAAGATCATACCGTCGATAAAGCCGGGATATGAGTATGCAAGTGCTTCCCAGTTTTGAAACAGATCCCGCCAGTTTCCTTCGTAGTCGAGTATTTTTGATCCGTCGACTTCACTTTGGGTATTGATCGTGAAGTAGTTCCAGGGGCGGCTGGGATCACCATGCCTCCGGCTGAACTTCAGGGGCAGATACTCCGTGCAGAGCCGGATCAGATCAGGATCCTCACTCTCTTCTATGAGTTCCATCAGATGATCGCGCTCTATTGCATCGTCCAGACTATTGATTAATACCCTGTTCCTTTCAAACAGTTCTTTATTGGCGTTTGAGAGGTAAGATGAGAGATCTTCCCTTTCAATGCGATAATTATGGTCAAATGTGCCACCGCGCATAATGTTAAACAGAACATTGGAGAAGTGCCGTGCATCCTTAAGCCTGTCTTCAGTCAGTCTCAAACCGTCTGCACCAGCTACCAGCTGCCGGAGTTTTTCAGACCCGCTTTCGATATCCTCTTCAACCAGAGACTCAAGCTCGTTATCATTTTTGATTTTGTGAATCAGTTCAACGACCTGAGCATGGTTCTGATTCACGTTGGCAACGATTTTCCACGATCGCTTCGCCTTTGGCTTCAGTTTGAATTCTGTATGTATAAAGTAGGCACCCTTCTCCCCTTTGATCAGCTTCTCCTCTTCAACGGGCTCCCCGTTTCGAAAGCGGTTCAGCTGAAGTGAGGAGAGCAAATAATTGGCACTATCAATTCCCAAAGACCAGGCCACATTTGCCTTTAAGGCTTCACTGGGTTCCGCCTTATCTACGATGATGGCACTTAGCGCATAGATTCCCAAGCCGGCATCCGTCACCAGCTCATTTTTCTTGTAGGCATCCACAAGGTTGCTCGATTGCGTCTGCAGATCGGGGTCAACACCATATGGAAGAAGATTCTGAATCCCATCCAGCATTGAGACAGAAAGTTCAGTTTTGGAGTGGTTGATCAGTTCTGAACTTCTGACAAAACCGTAGAGGTTACTTGAATTCCACTGGTAGCGATAGGTGAGCCCGAGATCATGATTGATCTCCTCAAACATGATCTTGTTGCCGTTGAAGTTCTTGAAGATGTTTCTGGAGAGCTCATACTTTCCCGTGTAGCGCTCTGAAAACGGCTCCCAAATGTCCGTTTTCCCATCAAGCTCAACCTGAAATATGGTTTTGCTGCCTGTTATGTCGGCAGATTCGGTGATCTTATCATCCGTGTAGTATGGAAAGAGTGCATAGCTATTGTTCTTTCGGCCTGCCGTGAGTCCCCCATTGCTTGAGATGAACATCCAGTGATTGGAGTCGCTCACAATGTTCATAAAAAACGGCCGCATCTTATCATGATCGGCAACTTTGAACCACGATTCCCCTTCTATATTAATCGCTTCTATTCCCAATTTTTTAAAAAATCTAAGTTTTGAAATAAGTTTTTTTCAGGAACCCTTCAAATCGAATCTTTCCCTGCTAATCTGCCAACTGATATACCCTTACATAATCAACCGTCATCCTTTGCGGAAACGGTGTTTGATCGGTAGGGAGTCCCACATAAGTACCGCCAACTGCCACATTCAGAATCAGAAAGAAGGGTTGATCAAACACCCACTCTCCGGGCACATCACTTCGGTTAATGGTCTGATATTTCACATCATCCACGTAGTAATCTATTCGGTCTTCGAACCACTCTACGGCGAAAACGTGATATTCCGTATCAAAGCGGCCGGTTAGTAGTGAGTAATCCTGTGAAATGGCATTACCGGCCGAATAACCAGGACCGTGCAGTGCGCCACCAATTTCGGAAGGCCTTTGCCCTCTAAGTTCCATAATGTCTATCTCTCCGCACTGTGGCCACCCTACATCACAGAAATTTGAGCCTAACATCCAAAATGCGGGCCAAAGTCCCTGCCCGAATGGTGTTTTCAATCTGGCTTCAAATCGGCCGTAAGCGTATTCAACTAAATTTTCTGTTTTGATTCTTGCCGATGTAAACTCAGCTCCTTGAAATGATTCTCTCAAAGCTGTAATTACGAGATTGCCCTCTCCGTCCAGTGCTACATTTTCGGGTCGATCTGTATAGTATTGTAATTCCTGATTACCCCAACCATTATTACCGCGACCAATATCATAGGTCCAGTAATCGGAATTTGGAGATTCTCCGGCTTCACCTTCAAATTCATCACTCCAAACCAGCTCCCATTCATTGGCATCACTGCCGCTGTCTGTTCCGCATGCTGAGATGTAAATAGCTGTTGTCAATAAAATTAGTACAAACTGAAATCTTTTCATTTTCACAACTTGTTAAAAATAACCGGTACCATCATCACAGATGGCACCGGCTTTAAAGGTCTATCTCTAATTAGAAGAGAACGTGATGTTATCGAAATAGATAACATTTTCCTGGTCTCTGTCATCAAAGTCCGGGAATATAGTGATTACGCTGTATGGTTCACCATCAGGTGGGTTTGACACATCCGAGAAATCAAACGTGAGCACTTCCCACTCCTCAGTTACAGTGTTTGCTACTTTAATTTCCCCCGCTGACCAACCTGAGGCGGCTTCGAGCTTGATTCCAACATCACTGATCTCTGTTTTCCAAACCATGATCGTAATCGTGCGGTTGGTTTCATCAAGCAAGAATGTGCCGATATCACTGCTATTTGTACCTGCAAACGGGGCGCCATTTTCACGGGCTGTGAATTGAGCTACCCTGTCTGACGTATTCTCACCAGACGCATCCGGATTGTCGATGATTTCAAGAGCCGGATTGTCTTCATTCTCGAAGACTATCCAATCCCAGTCTGCACCGAAACCGTCATCTTCAAAGTCGATAGGAACATTCGGCCCGGTCAAATCACCGTTGTCGTCGCCGTTGTCATCACCGTTTTCGTCGCCACCACCTGTAACCGTTGATTGCTCGTTCGGTTCGGAATACAAATCGGCATCCGGGTCATACTGAAACAACCAGAATGTGTATTCGGTGTCAACCTCAAGTCCGCCGTAAGTAAAACCAAAGGCATTCACACCGTCACCATCGCCAGCTGTTGAACCGAAGACGTATTCGGTGGCATCAAGCGGATCGGATGGGGCGTCGGCAGTTACTGAGTAGAATAATTTGTACTCAATGCCACCGGGACTTACGTTATTCGGGCCAGCTGCGAGGAATACTTCTCCGTCACCAACAGGATTGTCACCAACCATATCGCTGGCAACAAACCCATCGGGCATTGCCGGTGCACCGTTATCGTCGCCGTTGTCATCTCCATTATCGTCACCATTATCATCGCCGTTGTCGTCTCCGTTATCATCCGGGGCTTCACCACCGAACTCAACATCGTCCCAGTAATAGGTTTCGCCATTACCGGATGTATTGAAGTCGAAGAAGATACTTGCCAGATTATAGGTGTACGACAGGTTCAGTTCCGCAGTGCCTTCAGCTTCATTGCTAAAGTCGAAAACGAGTGTTTCCCACTCTTCCGAAACAGTCGTTGTGGCTTCTGTTTCTACACTCTGCTCAGGATTATCTGCATCCTCAACCTTTAGTCTGACCGGAATGCCGGCTGTTGGAGACCAGACGCGTACACTCATGGTTGTTTCGCTGCTGGTAAACGGAATCGGGTCCGCAAATCCATCAGGAGTTCCCACTGAAGTACCGGCCCATGTTTCGCTGCCACTCTGCTTTGTTGTTTCAACAACCATGTTTGATCCGTCTGTTGGATCTTCCACGATCTCTGATACGTTTCCGCCGAAGTCTGCGAGGCCGTAAGCAACGTTATCATCATCAAAGGTGATCGGGAGTGTAACCTGCTCACCGGTATCCCCGTTATCGTCACCATTGTCATCACCGTCATCATCTGCCTCTTCCTGGCGAATATTGTCGAAGTACCAGGTAAAGTCTGCTGAACCATCTCCAACCGTTCCGTTGTCAAAGATGAATACCAGTTGATCAAAGTTTAATGACTGATCTGCACCAGACATGTTAAACGTTATATCAACCCACTCCTGTGATTCTTCGATAGTAAGTTCCCGCTCATACTCCTGACTTGAATCATCCTGATTTTCAAATTTCAGAAGCATGGTTGTGTTTTCCCGGGGTGCCCATACAGAAACGGTAAAGGCCTCACCATCAGAAAAGTTGATGCTTTCAGGTAGTTCCAGAACGGATCCGGCAAAAGGTTCGCCTTCGCCTTTAATCATTCTGGCCACTCTCTCACTGGTATTGATACCAGATGGATCTGGATTATCAATTACACTTAGCTCACCGCCTTCGAAATCGACGATAAAGTCTTCCCACGATACATCTTCTTCAAATGTGATCGGGAATTCAATGGTGTCGGGACCGTTTCCATTCCCGTTATCATCTCCGTTGCCGTTACCGTTTCCGGGATCGACACTGCTCACGGGATCGTCCGAGCATGAAATCATCGCAAAGGGCAAAGCCAGGGCGACGAAAAGTATCATTAGTCTTTTTATTGTCATCTTTTAAACCTCAAATGTTATTTTTGATTCAAGAAAAAATTGAACAGTAACTCTCTATTTTGATTAAACAATCAACTTAGAGCTGCATTTTTTCTACTTGGTTACCGACAGTTACAGTATTCTGCAACCGCCTGAATTAACGTTGGTTAATTATGGTCAAATCCGAAAAATATCAGACTTGATGCCTGTTGATTTGGTGCAAAATATTCGCACAAGTTTTCACCCCCCATTAGCCGGTTATTATTAATAAGAGATCTGCATTGCCCAGGGTAAACCTTTGAGCCTGCTGTTGGCAGCCCCCGAAGTACAAATTATGCAATGCTATCTCTTAAGCTTTTCATTTTCGTATAATCCTTTGGTTGCTACCTTCGCAGATAGATATTGCCCACGAAGAAGGACGATCCCTGAAATGCCGGACCTTCGTCTGAGTCGAGTATTATCTGCCCCAGATTCGACCTGTCTGCCATCCCGGTTATATTCATGTCTACACTAATCCACTGTCCGGATTCCAGTGCTGGACTTGTTGATGGAGTGATCGTTGTTGAAGCAACCGATTCATCTCCTCCAAGGTTATTCACCAGCCTGATTCTCAGGGCAGACCCTGATGGCACTTCTTCCGGGATGTAGATGTCCATCCTGAGATGCGTCATTTCACTGCCATCAATAGTGGGTACATTTTGGTTAAATTCAATTCCAACAAAGTTGAAGTTCTCGTAACCCAGTATCTGATTTCCGTTTAGTTCAAAGTCGTTCGATGTGGTTGTTTGAAACGGCTCATAAAACCCGTTGTAGAAATCTACCGGTACATCATCGAACGTATTGCTGAAAATGGAGATGACGTCTGAGGGGTCTTCAGTGGGTGTTGGTGGCGCTTCAAGATCTCCCAAAGTCTGAATCGTCAATGAGCCTGCTGCGTCCATATCCCCCATTTGAGCGGTAATTTCGGCTGTTCCGGATCCTATAATGGAAACTTCACCCTGCTGATTTACCGTAGCAACATCGTTATTTGATGAGCTGAATGTATAGTACCCCGGTGCAGCAGTTACCGTAACATCCTGTCCGTTAGGCTGATTTACAGTAAAAATAAGTCCGTCAACGGTGGTATTTGTACCGGGAAATCCGGTGATGGTCTCGTCATTTCCATTCAGAATTGCAGGACGCGGTTGCGCCAGATCGGGGATATTTTCAAATCTCACTTCATCTAGCCAGAACGAGTATCCATCTCCATCCTCAGGTCCTTCAGCGTACCAGAGCAATCCCTGCTCTGCTCTGAGATTTGAGGCATCAGGAATGGGTATGATATACTTTCTCCAGTTTGTGGTAAGTCTGAGCCCCTCCAGAGTCACAAGATATTCACCACCAAAAAAGTCCTGCCCGAAACCGATCTCGTTTACAGAACCGGCTTTTGTACCTTTGGCATAAAAGGTTAGCGCATTGTAAGACCTGAGATCTCTTCCCCCATTTTCATCTCTGAATATGGCACCGGCAAAAGATCCTTCCGGGTCACCTTCATTGGGTACATCAAAGCGCATCGACAGTGTACTACGGCCGTATGTGGTTTCATTATCGACTGAAAAAGCTTCCGCTCTGGAACCTTCAAAAGGAAGGTAATTGAGACCCGGACTGAAGTCGTTAATAAATACATCGGGATTAGTCGTAAACCCCGGTTCATCCAGCCCGTCTACTGATCGTTCACAGGCTGCAGAGATCATTACCAGCAAGAAAGCGCCGGTAATAAGAATCCAAATATTTGATTGTTTCATTATCGTATCCATTTTCATTTCCTCAACCTTGATTTCAGATGTGAATTTGTATGTAAGTTCTGAACTCCCACTCATTGCCATTGTCAAAATTGCCATTGGCAGGTGAACCGAGATCATCTAAATCTACTGCAGAGCCATCCGGGTTTGTCGGTGCAAAGCGAGGAGAGAATTGATCCAAAGATCTCCAGGTACCCCTCACCCCGATTCTGGTCTGAGGCTCCCCGAACCAGTCGGGCGTACCAACCGTCATAGAGAAATCGGCCATCAGCTGAAGAGGAAATGTAAGGTTGAAATCCCTGTGGTAGTCGTAAGGGCCCCAGTCATTCACGCGAACAAAAGAATTGAGCATGTAGTTACGGTAAATCATTCTCAGATCTCCGCCATATCGATTTACAACACGTGCATCGCTACCGTTGGCCTGACCTTCGCCACCATAAATGTTGGCGATGATTCCAAGATCCCTGGTCGGTTTGGATACAATTCTTGCATGTGCCTCCCACAAGTCTCTGGCCGGCGGAGCACCCGGAAAAGCGAACGTGGTTCGTCCATCGGGCAGAATACCGATCGCCGCATCCTGTGTAGTAGGGTGATGTCGGTAAACAAATCCTGCACTGATTGCCAGATCCGCATCTTCGGCATAATCGCTGTCCCAGTCATACATAAAGGTGGCCGGTGTGGGATCCCAGGTGAAGAGAATTTCTCCGGCGATGGTTTCACGGTTGCCACGAACAGAGAACGGATCATCCAGAATGTTTCTGGGGCGTCCAGGAGCCTCAACATCCCCGGGGATCGGCCCTTCGATTGGTTTCTGCCACATGAAGTTCGGTGCAATCTGAAGATTACCTAACTGATAGGTCATTCCGGAAAGTACATTGTACTGATTACCGGCACCGCTGTCTTTGAGCCTCCACCCTGTGAAGGTGAGTGTCTGATCGGCACCGCCATTAGCCACAAGCCCCATTACAGACGACTGTCCGTACCAGTTAAATCGTCCTCCAGAGTATGTAAGCTTCAGCTTACCACCCCAGTTGTCTTCCGGTTTGATTTCATCACGGAATATCCTGTCTTCACCAGCTTCATCTACCCGGTAGATCTGAAATTCACGACCAACTAGCGGCCGACCGCCCCAGATACCGCCAAGGTCTACTTCAAAGTCTCCAAACTCACGATTTACATGGAGCGTTACCCGGCGGGTTTTCGGCTGAGGAATAACAAAAGATGTCTCTGTTGCTGCCCTCCGCTCAATATCCTCGTGATAGATACCTGTGATCTCATACTCGCCAAACTGCCGTTGATACTTTACAAGTACGGCCGGATTGGCGCCCCACCAGAGTTCGGGGCCAAATGCGACCGTCAAACCATCCAGCTCTCTTCGGAAATCCATTTCAAAACCAAATGGCGCTATTCCGTTGTAGATATCTATCTGATCCCCATAATTGGCTTCCGGGTAGAGATTAAAGAAATCTCCTTCGTAGGCCCAGTGATAGCGGCCTGTCCGGTAAAAACCCTTCAGATCGAAGTATCGGTGACTCCAGTTGTAGCTGGCACGATAGAGCTGAATCCTGTTCAGCGACTCAACCGTCGTGATGCCGTCCGGACCATCGAGATCCACCGGCCGGCCACGATTTTCGTAAAAGATCTCATCAATCGGGTTTTGCGCCACATTACCGAGCACATTAAACTCAACTTCTGCCCGAACATTAGATGACGGGTTGGCTTCAATCCCTACATAAACAGACTGCATGTGATCGAACCCAAGCTGATCCGGAAACTCTCGCACGTTCGGGTTGGCATCTGTGGGAGTAGTGATTTTACTACCGCCTGTATTGAAGGTGGAAAACTTCATATCGAGCCTGCTCAACCGGATACGGCTGTTTCGTTCAGCCTCAAGAGCGGCTTTATCGCCACGTGCCTGAAGCATCGATTCCGTCAAAGAAATGGAGTCAAAATACTCTGCTACACTTTCAACCGTAACACCGGAAGCGTATGGGTCAAACTGGTGAGCACGCTTCAGCATGTAGTATGCAGCACGGGGATAGAGTTCATAATGACCGCTCTCCTGAGTAGGCCCCTTTGCCATGATGCCGAACCACTCTTCATTCATGTTGTTTTCGCCCTCCACATAGTCACACTGATACCCGGCATTTGACCAGGATGCTTCTGTATTGTGAATATCCAGGTCGGTTGTCTGACCATATTTCCACCAGCCATCACTAAACTGGAAGGTATAGCCACCTATGGAGTTACCGAGACTCCCAACACCGGCAGCATACTGATAGATCTCTTTCCAGTTACCGTGCTTATAGTAAGCCTGGCATTGCTGATCTTCCCGGTTGGTACGTGCGTTGAATGCATCAGCTCCGAATTCGGTAAGCAAAACCGGTTTTCCGTACTCTTCTTTAACCCGTTCGTAAAGATCGGTAAAGGAGACTCCTCTGTAGACATTGGCTCCGAAGATGTCGATATCGGGAGCCTCTTCAACAATCAGTTCCAAAAAGAGCAGATCACCGTTGGCGATCGCAATCGGCCGGTCGGGGTCAACATCTTTCATGGCGAGAGCCGCATCATTGAACAGACGATACATGTGGCGTGCGCGCTCAGTGGAGATACGGTCCTGAACCGGAACGTCCTCCGTTTCGGCGCCACCCCAAAAGAGACCATAATTATTTTCGTTTCCAAGCAGATAAAGCAACAGACCTCTTGTGCCACGGTACTCTTCGGCGAGTTCAGTTACCTCTCTTGTCAACTTTTCAATTACCCTTGGATCGGAATATTCCGTATTGGCCATCCATACGCCGTCAATCGTAAGACCGTATCGACCAAACGAATGATTGAGCATCGTATAGATACCAAAATT
>JAFIFA010000118.1 GCA_020832225.1 Balneolaceae bacterium | reverse complement strand
ACGATGATGCAAGTTCTGAGTGTAGCCATATTGGAGCGTATGACGCTTAAACAGCTATTTTCCGGTGAAACACTCACGCAGTTAGAGACCCATGACCGTAACCAGTTGGGACTCTTTGACTTTTAACCGGACACTACTGATTCTCTATTTTTAAACGCATATACAACTCCAATCTACCTTATTGCGCTGCAAAGAGTCAGCCGCAATAAACCGGCGCTTATTTATTCTAATTTTATACCCAAGCCCATAAGTAAAGGGCTATTTTCAGGCTTGTATTGCTAAACCATATACGGATTATCACCTGTATCGGATTGCTACTTAACCAAAAGGGGTAAAATTTCACCCCGGTGGAAAAATTTGCCTGCGATGCGGTCAAAATTGTACCTCCTTATCCGGCATGGATCCCTCAAATAGATCAATGAAGTTGTTTTGCATTACCCATCACCTTTGCAGCAACTCGTGGCATAGTGCTTGCATCACTGTGGATGGGAGACGACAAAACAGGTTGATCAATTTTGTCGTCTAACACCCACTTGCAAGTAAAAATGATCTAAAAAGTTCCGAACAATGAAATTTATTGACAGCAACCACAGCCAGTTAATGGCCCGCGCGATGGATTCCTATTCACTGCGTCACCGTATTACCTCTGCAAATATTGCAAATGCAGACAATCCGGACTACAACAAACAGACGGTAAGGTTTGAGGATGAGCTTCAAAGAGCCCAGAAGTCTTCCGGCACACGGGGAATGAAGGAGGTAACTCCCCGAATCGTTGAGACCGATCAAAATGTGGTTCTCGAAGATGAACTAATCGAGATGTCTGATACACAGATTCGGGTACAGTTGGTTTCCCGATCCCTGCGTCACCATTTTGAAATGCTTCGAACGGGCATCACAGGAATTAACCGATAATCGAGACAGCTATGTTGCCAGACAGAATGTTTACAACGTTTCAAACCGCATCCCAGGGGCTTGCGGTTCAGCGTGAGAAGATATCAGCCGCCTCAAGGAATATTGCTAATGCGGGTACATCGGCACCTGCCGGTTCAAACAATATATATAGACCTCAGTCGGTCAACTCCATTGGTCCGGACAGGCAGAACTTCAAGAAGGTACTACTGGACAGTGTATCAACGCTGAAAACAACCAAGCCAAACCACGTTGGTTCTTCCACATTGAGCGGTTCGGGAAGCGGTCCGCACGGCCCACGTGGTCTTGGTCCGGAGATTGAGATCTCAGAATCGGACAATTTTCGGTATGAGTATGACCCAAACCATCCCGATGCAGATGAGAATGGAATGGTGCGATACCCGGATATCGACCTTATCCGGGAGATGACGCAGATGGTAAGTGCCAACCGGTTGTATGAGGCAAACCTGAGCAGCATCGAGGCTGAGAAGGAGATGATCAGACGTTCACTTGATATTTAAAGCGAGACAAACAGATGATTATTGATTCTATCCATCACCAACAACTTGAAAAAGTGGCCCGAAATAACGGTCTAAGAGCCGCCGCGGGCAGCCCGAAGCCGCCTGAGCTTTCATCCGACGAAACCGGCATGATCGAGCGAAAATTCTCCACCGCAAAGCCACTAACGCAGTACACAAGTGGCGGTGATGTAAAGGAGAGCGCCTGGCCGGTACGCGGAAGTCATTTTGACGTAAGAGTATAGAATAAGAAACGAAACAACAGACTACAGACCCATGATAGACCCTATCGAATTCAGAGCTCTGCAGCAGATCAGCGATCCGGAGATGGCATCCCGGCGCCAGGAGCTGCGCACCGAGGAACCTCGGGAGTCGTTTTCAGACATGCTCTCGCGTGCAGTGAACAGCGTGGATGAAACCATGAAGGCTTCCGATTCAGCCATCGAGGATTTTGTGGCCGGTAAAACAGAGAATGTTCACGATGTGATGATCTCCATGCAGCGCGCTCAGCTCTCTTTCCAAATGATGACCGAGATCCGAAACAAGGCGATAGAAGCATACCATGAAATCAGCCGTATGCAAATCTAATAACAGATAATGAAACAATTAGCTGATAATTTTCAGGAATTTTACGGACCACTAAGCCCCGCACAGCGCACGATGTTTGTTGGCATGATTGCCGCAATCGTACTCTTTGTTGGTCTTCTTTTCTACTGGGCACTGAAGCCGGACTACTCACTTCTGTTTGGTTCGCTTCCTGCCGACTCTGCCAATGAGATCGTCATGGAGCTTGAGGAGAAAGGAGTGCCATACAGGCTTGAGGATGGAGGTCGATCGATCTACGTTCCAAGCGGTGATGTGCATTCGCTCAGGATTAACCTGGCGGCAGAAGGGTTCACCTCGTCAGACGTTCAGGGATACGAGCTTTTCGATGCCAACTCGCTTGGAATGACCGACTTTATGCAACAGGTTAATAAAAAGAGAGCTCTTGAGGGTGAACTTACACGTTCGATAAACAGCCTCGACCAGGTGGAGTTTTCACGGATCCATCTTGTACTGCCGGAGAGAACTCCTTTTCAGCAAACTTCGGTTCAGGCATCTGCTTCAGTAATCTTGACTTTGAACCGTGGGAAGCGGTTGAGTACAGAGCAAGTAGAAGGCATTACTGCTTTGGTTGCGGGGAGTGTTCAGGGATTGAATATGGAGGATGTTACAATCCTGGATCATAATGGGAACAGACTTACAGACGGTTTGGAGTCGCGCGCTGATTCAGGTTCCGGTTCGCTTCAGATGCAGCTCCGTAAAAAGACCGAAGATTATCTGACTGAACGTGGCCAAACCATGCTCGACAGAGTTCTTGGCCCCGGAAACAGTATTTTACGGGTTGCTGCCGAGCACGATTTCGACCGGCTGGTACGAGAATCAGACATCATCGATCCCGACAGCCGTACGATTATTTCAGAGGAGCGAAGAACCGACATCAACAATGATGAGTCTTCTCAAATGGTACCAATCGATGAGTTTACTCCGATTGATAGAAGAGGTGAAACTGTAATAACCTCAAACCGGAATCAGGAGTCCACCACACAGACTCGAAATTATGAAGTGAACACCACCCGGGAGATCTATGAAAAAACCCAGGGAGAGATTCGCCGAATTGCCGGATCGGTGCTGATTAACTACAAGCAGCAATATATTACAAATGATGAAGGTGAAAGGGAGCTGGTTAGTGAACCCTATACTGAAGAAGAGATTGCTGAATTCAGAGAGGTGATTCGCAATGCACTGGGAATTCAACCCAACAGAGGCGATGAGATCACGATCACCCAAATGCAGTTTCACGACCCAATGGCTGATGATCCGAGCGGTTGGTTTGTGGATCAGCCAACCCCATGGGGAGATATCTTCAGATGGGGCGTGATATTAGTCACCTTCGGACTGATCGTATTCCTGATCTACAGTATCCGAAACAGAATGGGTGCAGAGAGTACCAGCGTCATGTTTAAGGAAGAGTTTGCCAGAGACTTCCAGGATGGGTCTGGAAGTCCGGAAATACCTGAAGGTGAGGAGATGCAAAACCTTGAGGATATGACCGAAGAGGAACAGGCCGACTTTATCAATAACAAACTAAGTGGCAGCGCACGTAAGCAGCTTAAGCAGAAGGAGTATGTGCTTGAGGAGATACGAGACTTTGTTGAGCTGAAGCCGCAAGAGGCTGCACAGGTGATGAAGGCGATGATGAGTGAAGACGAAGATTAACTAGTAGATACCCCAGATTATGTCAGTAGCAGTTAAAAGCAAAACGATTGATAGCGCGGATGAGCTCACCGGTGTTCAGAAGGCGGCCGTCTTTGTGATCACGGTTGGCACCAAGACCGCCACCGAGATGCTGAAATCTCTTAAGGATAAAGAGATCGAGCAGATTACTCTGGAAATTGCAAAGATGAAAAACGTAAAACCGGAAGTTGTGGATGATGTTCTTCGCGAATACTACTCCATAATGGAGGCAAAACGCTACATCCTTGAAGGAGGGTACGACTACGCAGAGAGCCTGCTTGCACACCTTGGCGGCAACGCAGCTTCTGAGAAAATGCTAAGAAAGCTAAAGGCTCAATCGGGCACAACCGTTTTTGATGACTTCCAGGATAGCAAGATCACCCAGATTACAAACTTCATCCAGAATGAACACCCGCAGGTGGCAGCGCTCATATTTTCTCAGCTTCATGTTGATAAATCTGCAGAGATCCTCTCACACCTTGACAAAGAGCTTCAGGGAGAGATCATCTACAGACTGGCATCTATGGACAAAATCTCATCTGAGGTAATTGAGGAGATCGAAGAGGTAATCAAGGAGCAGATGGGCGGTATGGATACACTTGGCGACAGAGTGAAGAGCGGTACGGCAACGGTGGCACAGATTCTTAATGAAGCTGAGATCGATGTGGAGAGAACGGTACTGGAAGCGATCCAGGAACGCGATCCGCAGATGGCCGACGATATCAAGGAGCAGATGTTCCTGTTCGAGGATATTATCCACTTCAACGACAAAACCGTTCAGCTCATTATCAACGAGATGGAGAAAGCCGATCTGGTTATGGGACTCAAGGGTGTGGATGAAGCACTCTCCAACAAGTTCCTCAAAAACATGTCGAATCGTGCAGCCGCAATGCTACAGGAGGATATGGAAGCACTCGGCCCGGTGGCACTGAAAGATGTAAAAGAGGCCCAGCAGCGTATCATCAAGAAGATCAAGCAGCTTGAAGAGGAAGGGCAGATTACCACCCGTAAGATGGACGAAGAGGAGATCGTAGAATAACCCTATGAGCCGAAAAATCATCGATCAAAAAGACGTAAATCTGTTTGACCAAAAGGTCTCCAGACTCAGCTACGACATGATCTTCAATGAGGGGCAGGATAGCGATCAGGAAGAGATCGATGTTGATGCCATTCTGGAAGAGAATAACAGACGTTGGGAAAAGCGACTGAAACGAGAGAAAGAGGATGCTTTTCTTTATGGACGGGAAGAGGGGTTTGATCTCGGATTGAAAAAAGCCCGTAAAGAGATCGATAAAAAACTGGAGGTTCTCAGGGAAGGACTTGAAGCTGCACACAACGAATGGAAAGAGCGTCAGGTGATGATGGAACCCGGAATTCTGGATCTCGTCTTTGAGATTACGGATCAGGTGCTGGGTATTCCGCTTGAGTGTGAACAGGTTCGTGAGAAATTGGAGTCTGAACTGGGACCGCTGCTGCAGAAAGTCGATGAATCATCAAGGCCGGTTCTTTGGGTTGCTGAAGAGGATTACAGCTATGTAGAGAAACTTCAGGATGAGTATGCCGGCCATATCTCACTAAAAGTAAGGGTAAGTAAAGAGTGCAATCCAGGCGAGTTCGAACTGGAGACCAACCGGGAAACCGTAGTTCACAACTTCCGCAAGATGCTCGGAGACTTTAAAGATTCACTATCGCTACCCACATGGAACGAGCAATAAACCACTCTTTGGAAAAGCACTTCGGCCACATTCGCACACAGGCCGTGGAGCGGAAAATGCGGGCCAAGCGGTTTGGAAAGGTGAACGCCGTGGTAGGTACCATTGTGGAGTGCACCGGTCTTGAAGCGTGTGTGGGTGAGATCTACGGAATTCACACCATCATGGATAAAATCGTGCCCGCAGAGGTGGTTGGGCTTCAGCAGGAGCGAACACTTTTGATGCCTTACGACAGGGTAGAGGGGATGAAGTCGGGCTGTCTTGTTGAAAGTATCGGGCAGTCGCTCACCGTACCCGTTGGAGACGAACTTCTGGGAAGAGTAGTGGATGCCAACGGAGTTCCAATGGACTACAAGGGGAATGTTATCTGCAGCGAACATCAGGCAGTACACAACGATCCTCCTGCTCCTCTCGATCGGAAAGCTATTGATGAGGTGATGTTTACGGGCGTTCGTGCCCTGGATGCACTCAATACGTTGGGCGTTGGGCAGAGAATGGGGCTTTTTGCAGGGTCAGGTGTGGGTAAAAGTACGCTTCTTGGCATGATTGCCAAACACTCCGAAGCCGATATCAACGTAATTGGCCTGATTGGCGAGCGTGGGCGTGAGGTACAGGAATTCATAGACGACACCCTTGGTGAAGAGGGGCTGAAAAAGTCGGTAGTGGTGGCGGTTACTTCCGATATGGCCGCAATGAGCCGGATTAAGGGAGCCTTTACAGCCACCGCAATTGCAGAATATTTCCGCGATAAAGGAAAAAATGTCCTGCTCATGATGGATTCCGTAACCCGCGTGGCGATGGCTCAGAGAGAAATTGGGCTCGCTTCAGGTGAGCCGCCAACAACCAAAGGATATACCCCAAGCGTCTTCACAATCCTTCCGAAACTACTGGAGCGAGCGGGCAAATCGGGTAAGGGTAGCATCACCGGAATGTATACGGTTCTGGTGGATAACGACGATATGAATGAACCTATAGCAGACGCTGTAAGATCGATTCTGGATGGCCATATCGTGCTCTCAAGGCGTCTGGCGCATAAAAATCACTATCCGGCCATCGATATCCTGGAGAGTATTTCGAGGGTGATGCCGAAAATTGTTTCGCAGGATGAACAGCAGGTGGCGATGAAGGCACGTGAGATTCTGGCTACCTACAGGGAGGCGGAAGATCTGATAAACATCGGCGCCTATGTGAAGGGATCGAACCCAAAAATTGATGAAGCGATAAAAAAACATCCGGGTTTGGAATCATTTTTGATACAGAATATGAACGAAGCAGACTTCAGAGATAATCTCTGGGAGTCGCTAAGCAAATTAATCTGATAACCAGAAGAGACGGTAACGATGAAGTTCAAATTTTCGCTTGCACCCGTTTTGAAAGTTCGAAAGCACCAGGAGAAGCTGCAGAAGCAGAAGCTGGCGGAAGAGCTAAAAAAGAAGCAGGAGATCAACTACCTGAAGAGCGAGGTGCAGGAGAAACTGAATAGTTATCTCGAACACAAGAACAACAGTGGTAAGGCAGAGAATGTACAGTCTGTGCAGAGACATGGCCGGCATGTGCTGCAGGTTCATGAGCTGATGCGGAAGATCAACACCGATCTTAAGGAGGCGGAAAACTCCGTGACACGTCAGCGAAAAAAACTGGAAATGGCGCATAAAAACCGTCACATACTTGAAAAAGTGCGGGAGATGGAGAAAAGCGTCCACTACGATAAGGTGATGAAACTCGAACAGAAGAATCTGGATGAAATCGCAACCCAATCTTACAGCCGATAGCAGGGAAACATGAAGAATAACGGACTTAAAATAGTAGGGATCTTTTTTGGAGTCTTCCTGGTAGTTCAGATCGCGGTTTTTATTGCCTACCCATACCTGAATGAGGATGGTTTTCGTGCTGTGCAGGAACAGTTTGAGGAAGCCAATAAAGATGAAGGCTCTTTTGGTGACGACAGAGAGTTCATCAGCGGAGAATTTGAGAGCCTTGACGATCGTATTCGCTCTTTTTATGAAAAAGAAGAGAAGCTTGAAGGTAAGCTCGATTCTCTGATGGCTCTAAATGATGAGCTACGATCTGAGATTGAGGAGTTGAAGCAATCAAATGAGGAGATGGCATCAGGGTCAGGTGATGGTGCCGACGAAGCTGCTGCTGAATTTGTGGCTGCTGCCGACGAAGCCCCTGAGAATAGGGAAGAGTTTTCAGAGCGCGTAAAAAGCCTTCTGAACCTGGACGAAGAGGATTTGGGGCCAATAGTTAATCAGCTCTCGAACGATCAGCTGGTACAGCTCTATTATGGCGCCGGCTCCATTCAGCGTGAAAAACTGCTCCGCTCACTCAATTCAGAAAGAGCGGCGGAAATCATGAAAAAGATCATGTTATGATACAGAATCTGTTCACACCCGGCGGAAGCCGTGAATCCGGACTTAATGGTGAGGGATCTCCTTACGGGAAAACTGGTGATGGAGATCAGACAAAAGGCCTTTTTGGTCTGTTGATGAAGTCTATGGAAGGAGAAACAGATGAAAAATCTGCGCTCTCGTTCTTTGCAAAGGGTGAAGGAGATAACCTATTCACAACTGAAAACGGTGATGAGAATGAATCACCCAAAGAGGACGGGAAACAGCTTCTTTTGGGGTTGGGAACCGCTAAAGGGAATGGGTTTGCCAAGGGAGTTGAAGTAAAGTCAGATGAAGGAGAACAGATTAGCCTGCGAGATCTGGTATTTGCAGAATCGAAACTGATTGCTTCAGAAAGTAGCGATGATTCAGAGCAGCTGATTGCGGATAGTGAGAATACCTTTGAAGAAGATGAAGAGGGCTTACAAAACGTGGCTGAAACTCAAACATCTCAATCTGATTCTAAGAAGCCGGAAAACGTTGTAAGCGAAGAGAATAAAAAGTCTGACCGTGAAACCCGTGAAGGTGATGAACGGACTGAAGATATATCATCAACAACAGCAGAAGGAGAGAGAGAAGATGTTGACCTAAAGGCAGAGAACGCCGTTTTAAATAGAGACGGTGCCGCAGAAAAGGTTGGCAAGGCAGATCCGGTGAGTAAGCAAACAGAGAGAACGATAGCCGGATCTGAAGAGGAAGAGGCTGATGAGATCAGCAAAAGTGAACTGAATAGAGTGGAGGCAACCTTGAACGGGGCTCCTTCCGAAGATTCAGATGGATTAGGTGAGAACACAAATAAGAGCACAAGGGTAGCCAACGGTGATGTTTCGGAATCATCATCCAGGACCGGTGCTCCTGCTGCCGAGCGGTTGACCCCGTTTCGGACCGCATCAACTCAACGAAGTGAGATCGTACCGGAAGGACGCATTCAGCAAAATGCTGATCAGTCAACGGGTCGACAGGAAAACGGAACACTTCTCTCAGGAGAAGATGATTCGGAACTAACCGAAGAGCAGAGAAAGCTCTTCAACAGTGTGCAGAGCGGGGCCCGTTCGGCAGAGGCAACCGAAAAAGGTGTGGATCTGCGAAATCTGAAAGCCAGGGAAATGAGGGAGAAGCGGAGTGAATCTGCACGCTTCCCATTTGCGCAGAGAGCTGATGTTTCAGCCGGAAGAGGTGAATTGTTTACATCGGACAGGATCGACAGATTATCCAAACCGGTGATTGAGGCTTCAGGAATGGACGCCACCAAAGATCCGGACCTTTCGGAAGAAGAGGTTTTATGGAAAGAGCATACGGCCGAAGGTTCAGATCCGAAAGAGTCCCGAGCTTTTGAATCGCAGCAGGGGCAAATCAGACTATCACAGATTCCGGTTGGCAATTTGACACTCCGGCGCGCAGTAATGCCGGGGCTCACACAGGCCGTTCAGAAAATGGCCGGGAGCCAGAGCTCTCCGGAAACCTGGCAGAAACATAACTTTGTATTAGACGACGGCAACAAAGTTCAGCTCTCCGCAAGAGAGATGGATGGGGTGCTCCAGCTCAAACTGGGGAGTTCCAGTAGTGAACTCAACCGGCTTCTGTTGCAGCACCAGCATGAAATCCGTGACCACCTCGAAAAAGAGTGTGGTTTAAGTATCGACCTTCAGTTTGATAATCAGAACGAGGGAGCCGCTTCCGGTTTCTTTGGCAGTAATACGTCAGGTGGCAATGGCAATCAGCCGCTTCCGAATGGAAAGGCAAGCCCGCTTCAGGATGAAACTGCAGAAGAGGTCGTGAAGAAGACAGTGAGGAAGTTCGGTTACAACCAAAACGAGTGGACCGCTTAAAAACAGGATAAATTTATGGATATCAACAATATCAATGCGAATACATCGGCTGCATTCAGCCAGCAGGGTGCCAAGCGCAGCGGCGATCTGGGGCAGCAGGAATTCCTGCAGCTTCTGGTGGCACAGATGCGTAATCAGGACCCCATCAACCCGCTGGATGGTGCCGAATTTGCCTCACAGCTCGCACAGTTTAACTCTGTGGAGCAGCTGATTAATGTGAATAGCAGCATCAGCAAACTCCAGGAGAGCCACAACGTAATGAGCTCCAGCCTTACTAACTCCATGGCGGTTTCACTGACCGGAAAGCAGGTGAGAGCTATTGGTGATCAGGTACACCTGGCATCCGGCCAGAGTGCGGGAATCCAATATAAACTTGCCGATTCGGCAACAGAGGTTGAGATCGTAATCAGAAACTCCTCCGGAGCTGAAGTGCGCCGAGAAGTGATTCAGGGTGCACCATCAGGCGAAAATGGCTGGGTGTGGGACGGTAGGAATAATGCCGGCGACCGTATGTCGGATGGCAACTACCAGGTTGAGATCAACGCGAAGAACGGAAATGGCAAGGTGAATTCACTGAGCTACCTCGAAGGAGTGGCAAGCAAGGTGCGTTACTCTGGCCGGGGAGTCTATCTCACCGTAAATAACGTGGAGATTCCGATCTCTGATATTGAAGAGGTTGGAATTGACCTCTTTTAGAGAAAAACAGACGGAAAGAGTTAAAGAGCAGATCAGAAACTGCATACAATCTATCAAAAAACATAAACACAACAACAGAGGGTTTATTCTTCTGAATAGCCCGGCAGCGGATTTATCAGGCTGTCTTTCAGAAAAACAAGGAGCAATCTTATGTCATTAATCAGATCATTAAATTCAGGCGTCAGTGGCCTACGTGCATTTCAGACGAAAATGGATGTGATTGGTAACAACATCGCAAACGTGGAAACTGCCGGATTTAAATCTTCCCGAGTCTCTTTCGCAGAGATGATGAACCAGAGAATGGGTCGCGAGGGAGGAGGAGAATCTGCCCCGCAGCTAAATAACGAAGTTGGCCTCGGAGTTCGTGTCGAATCGATCGACCGTCATTTTAGTCAGGGTGCCATGAATACATCCGGAATCGGAACCGATCTGGCTATTGAAGGAGACGGATACTTTGTGGTAAGTAACGGCGGTGAGAATCTGATGACCCGTGCGGGTAACTTCACATTCAACAAAGACGGCTTCCTGGTAGATCAGGGCGGACGTTTTGTTCAGGGATATAATGCAGATGGTAATGGCAATATTCTGGGAGGCGGCACCACCGAAGCTCTCCGTGTTGATTTTGAAAATGCACTGCCACCAAGGAGTACAGAAAATGTGACTCTTGCAGGTAACCTGAACGCAAGCACCAGCACCACCAAGGTGATGCAGGCTCAGAGCGGTTTCACGATTGAGGGGGGCGGTATTGCTACAGGTAACACTGAACTGAATGCCTTGGCTCAAACGCTCACAGATCTTGAAAATGGTGATGTGATCGAATTTGAAATCACTCTCAGTGACGGTACAACCGACACACTCACGTACACTTACGATGAGGATGATACGCTGGATGATATGATTGCGGCATTCAATACCCAGCTGGATGATGAGGAGGGAAGACTCTCTCTTGTAGACGGCTTGATGGTGCTACGTGCAGGTAGCGTGGGTGATACTGATCTCTCCATCAACAATATTTCCGTAACCGGAGCTGGTGAGATGAACTTCCCCGGTTTTCAGACTACACAGCAGGGAGTAACTAACACCCAGACCATGAGCACAACTGTTTATGATGATCTTGGAAATGCCCACTCTCTCATTATCGAACTGACCCACGTTGGTGAGAACGAGTGGAGCTATGAGTCACGGTTTGTAGACGGACAGGAGATCGTGGACGGTGGAACCGGAACACTGGAATTTGATGAACTGGGACAGCTCGCTTCCGGCGACTCGTTCAACATTACGTTTGAGCCGGGCACCGGTGCCGGAACCACGAACTTTGATGTTCAGTTTGGCGACAGCAGCCAGGGTACACTCTTTACTCAGTATTCCGGATCCAACTCAGCCAAAGTGATCAAGCAGGATGGATACGCACAAGGTGAACTGGTTGACATCGATATCGATGGCGACGGCCGCCTGCAGGGTGTCTACGACAACGGCCAGAATCAGATGCTTGGGCAGCTTGCCATGGCGCAGGTTCAGAATCAGAACGGACTGGAGATGATTGGAAACGGACTTTTCCGCTCCACATCAGCAGCCGGTGAAACCTTTATTGATACCGCAGATAATTTTGCGGGATCGGGGATCAACTCCGGCGCACTGGAAGGATCCAATGTGGATCTGGCCCGTGAGTTTACGGAGATGATCACCTCTCAGCGCGCTTATCAGTCGAATGCAAGAGTGATCAGCACGTCTGATGAGATGCTTACAGAGGCTGTGAACCTGAAGCGATAATCTGAGTAAATAATAACCTATAAAATGAGATTACCGTAAAACGCATTCCCCCGAAAAGCTCCGGCTTTGTCACAATTTCCCAAAATAGGGAAAAGTGACAGACCGGAGCTTTTTCTATTTATGTAGGGCGCTTCAGGGTCGATATATCCCATTGAGTGGACGGTTTGGGGGTGATTTAAAAAGATCACCATAAACATTGCCGACCGTTAAGATCGATAATCTAAAGCCGATAAGTGAATCATGTTAGATCGTTCAACCATCATAGGATTTTTACTCGGATTCACGCTCATCTTTGCGGCGATTGCGCTGCAGGGTAGCCTGAGCATATTTCTCAGCCTTACCTCACTACTGATTGTGGTGGGCGGGTTGGTTGCGGCAACCATGGTGAACTACAGCTTCGAGAATATCAAAGATAGTTTTTCGGCGATTTCAAGCATGATGGGAACCCGGGAGCTGGATTTGCGAACCGACATGGAGCTGTTGAGCATGTTTGCACGTCGCGTTCGAAAAGAGGGTTTATTGGTGCTGGATGGCGACATCAAACATATTAATGACAGCTACCTGAAAAACAGTCTACAGCTTGCCGTTGACGGTTTTAAGCGTGAAAGTCTGGATAGTATTTTGAGAGACGAAATTCGCAGCCGGGAACGGCAGGTAGAGACCTCAATCAACGTGATGCACTCCATGTCTACCTACGCTCCGGCTTTTGGTATGATCGGTACGGTAATCGGGATGGTTCTGATGCTTCAAAATATTGAGGATCCCCAGCAGCTTGGCCTGGGACTATCGGTTGCGCTTCTGACCACACTCTATGGAACCGTGATTGCCAACATGATACTGGGGCCGCTGGCCGGAAAGCTGGAGTATCTGAGTGAGCTGGATATCAACAGGAAAGAGATGTTCCGTGCCGGAATCCTATCCATGGTAGAGCAGGAGAACCCGCGAATTATGGAGAAGAAGATGCTGATCTATGTTGATCCACAAAGCCGGGCTGAATACCTGAAGTACCATGAAGGAATTCGCATCAGCAAAGAGCGTGATGAAAAGTTCTATAAACTCTGGATTGAACAGCAAAATAAAGAATGGGACGATCTAAAAGAGATACTGGAAACTGGCTAGTAACCTACAGTGACCTGGTCACTCTGTTGCTGGTTTTCTTCGTGCTGCTCTATATGCTGACGCCAGGTATAGACGACTCGACGTTTGATAATTTTATATCTCACTTTCAGAGCTCAGTAGGAGTTATTAATCAGAGTTCTGTAGTGACAAGGCAGTCGAACGACCGCACTCAGTACCGCATTGAAGTAGTTCAGCGATATGATACGCTGGAGGATTTTCTGAAAGAACGCGGACTGGAATCACAGGTTGAGATTGAGAATATGCCGGAAGGGTTGAAAATTACCCTAAGTGATTCTTTGACATTTAATAGCGGCTCTTCGGAGCTCTTGCCAATGGCGCGTGAGGTACTTAGGGAGCTGGCCGTGATATTTGATGAAGAGGTTGAGAGTACGGAGGTGCAGGGCCATACTGATAATGTCCCCATCGCTCAAAACAGCTACTATCGATCGAACTGGCACCTCGGTGCAGCGAGAAGTGTGTCGGTGGTACAATTTATTCGTGACCATTCAACCCTGGACCCGGACAGATATAAAGCCAGCAGCTATGGGGAATACAGGCCGGTTACAACCAACGAGACTCCGGGGGGGCGGCGACAAAACAGGCGGGTTGAAATTTATGTGAGGTACAAAGGACTTCTTCTTGAGGAGTCGGGGAAAGATTTTGCAAGTGATCAGCAAAGAATAGCTGAACCATCCGAAAACAGCAGACAATCAAACTAAATTACTATGGCGGCCAAAGAGAAAAAAAAGAAGGAAAAAAAGAAAAAGGGTGGGGTAAAGTTTGCTAAGGTTGGAAAATATTTCCTGCTGCTGCTAATCATTGCCGTTCAGGGAGTGCTCGCCTACGCAATCGCAGACAGGAATTATGATAAAGTTTACGGAGTGGTCCAAAACGTGATGAAGGCTGAGTATGGCCAGTTCGACTTCGAAGAGCTGATCGTCAATCCGGCTCAAACCAACGGCCAACGCTATCTGGTTGTGGAAATAAGCGTTGAATTGGAGCATATTAGGGATGTTGAGCTGGTTGAAAAGAATAAACAGAAGATTCGACATGAGATGAATCAGGCACTCGGAAGCCGCACGGTGGACCAGCTTGGATCGTTCGACGAGAGAGAATATTTAAGAAGAGAGCTCGCCGAAATCATAAATCGTGCAATCGACAAGCGTTCGGTACGCAATTTGTATTACACCCGATATGTAATGCAATGACAAACACCGAACCAACGAAACACGTATGCAACCACAGCCAACGAAAGCGAGGCTGGGCAAGCGAAAATTTGTAGAGCCCTACGATTTCAGGCAGCCAAAGCTGTTCAGTAAGGAGATCATGAGAACCTTGCGGACACTGCACGATGTACTGGCCAGAAACCTGAGCCGTGTCTTCAGCAGTACGCTCCGTCAAAAGGTAGACGTCAGCCTTCAAAAGCTCGATCAAATCTCTTCCAGTGAATTCATTCACAAGCTTGAGAGTCCCAACGTAATATACATGCTCTCCGTTAAGGAGCTGGGTGGTGAATTGATCGCAGTAATCCCGCCAGCCCTCTGTATTCATACAATCGAGAGACAGAGTGGAGGCCGTGGAGATGAAATGTCTGATCGACGTACCCTTACCACGATCGAAGAAAAGATCATCTCAAGGGTAATGAAGAACATTAACAGTGAGATTGTGATCGCATGGGAGCCCTATCTCGACATCAGCATCAACGAGTATACCTACGAGAGCAAACCTGAAAATGTGCACGTGGCATCGGTCGACCCTACCATTGTGGCTAATTTCGAAATTGATCTTGGCAAGCATAAATCGTTCATCCAGATCTCTTACCCATACAGCCTTCTAAAAAAGGCGATGAACGACACCGCCATGAAGAGAGGCAATCAGGCTAAAACGGAGAAACTTAGCGATGAGCAGATGCAGCTCTATAAGCACACACTCTCCAATGCAGGCGTACTGATTCGTCCGCTGCTTGGAACTACCAAACTCTCGGTAGACGAGATTTCGGGACTAGAGGAAGGAGATGTGATCACTCTCAATCAACGAACGGACAAACCACTGGAAGTTCGTGTAAATGGTGTGAAGAAGATGACGGCATACCCGGGACTAATACAGGGCCGAAGGGCTGTGAAAATTTTTGAACTGATAGAAGAAATCAACGAACAGGAACTGATCTAACTATGGAAAACTGGAAAGAAGAACTTCAGAAATACCTGCCGGATGTAGAGAAATTTCTAACATCGGTTCTTTTGGAGGAGACCGATATAGAAATTTCGGAATCCGAACCTAAAAGCATTGAAGCGATAACTGAGTTGCTCGACAAGAGTGATATTTTTCTCTATGCAAAAGATGAGATTCAGCAATCGGATGTTATCGCCATCCTGAATAAGGAGTGGTATGGACTACTCTCCAGCATCATGCTCGGTGTGGAAGAGAAGACCAATAATGAAATCACCCGTGATCTGCTCAAAAAGTTCTCATCAGAACTTTCTGCAACAATGCTTAGAAAGCTTGAGAGCGATGGTTATGAAATGGATCTATCTGATGTGCAGGTTTTGACCAAAAAACAGCTCGAAGCCGAGCTCTGCCATACAGAGTATTTTTTCGCAATGCTCGAGGTCGAGGGCTTAGCAGACAATAAGGTGAAGGCAGCCTGGTTGGTTGGCAACCCGGATGCAGTGGAGAAGGAGGAGCCTGAACCGGAGCCCGAACCGGAAGAGGCCAAGGCAGAGCAGGCAGGAGTAGAAAAGGAGTTTGCCGAGACAGAAGCGAAGGAGATGGAGAGGCTTGGGCAGGAAGAGGAGGTGATCTCTGCACGACAGATTCAGTTCGATAACTTTCATGAAGATCGCGAAGAGATCCAAAATGGCGATTCCAGAAGCATGGATCTTCTGAAAGACGTGGAGATGGACGTCTCTGTGGAGCTGGGAAGAATCGAGCTGCCGCTTGGTAAAGTTCTTCAGCTTGCCAAAGGGTCTGTGATAGAGCTCGAAAAACTGGCCGGTGAACCCGTGGATATTCTTGTGAACGGTCACTGTATCGCTCACGGAGAGGTGGTTGTGATCGATGAACACTTTGGCGTTCGGATATCCAACCTGATTACAACCCGACAGAGAATTGCCGGTCTCCAATGATGGATATAAGGCAATATCTCAACTCATCATCAATGGACCCTCAGAAGATTCTGAAGATCGTCCTGACCTTTTCAGTAGTCATTTTGGTGATGTGGTTGTTCATGGTTTCCAGGATGGAGTTTACCGGTGGATCGGGTTCCGGTTCATCCGGTTCAGGAACACAGGAGGGCATCTCAGTTGAGCGAGCCGACAGTTTACGAACAATCCTCAACAGAGAGAGAGGAGATAGTGCAGCTGCGGATGAACGCTCGTCGGGAATCTTCATGAATGCCTTTACCACATTCATCATCCTGGTTTCAATTCTGGGAGTGGTGTGGTTTTGGTCGAAGACAAAAGGAAGTACGGTTCCCAAAAGAAGAAGGGAGCTTAAAGAGATGGGAGTTCACTCGCTGGGAAATGGTGCCCAGTTAAAGATTGTGGAGCTGAATGGAGAGATCTGGGTAATGGGCGTAACGCAGCAGAGTGTTAATCTGCTGCACCGGTATAGCAAGGATGAGTGGGATGAAGAGAAAGAGCCTTTTGAGGTTCCGTCTGAAGATGATAATAGCTTCAGCGCCATTTTTAGAAAAAATCAGTAATTCGGTCAACACTTTTAAGAGGATAGTATGATTCGGTCCATACAAAAAATAGTGGTGCGTTTATTCGCACTGGCAGGAGTATCTTCAGCTATTGTTCTGCTGTTGCCCGCTGCTGCAGCGGCAGGTTCGCTGTCGGTTCCAACTTTTAGCCTGCCGGTAATAGCGCAGGCACTTCCACAAATCGACCTTTCGATAGGAGGAGAGGCAGAAGACTTTTCGCTGGCAATCCAGGCGCTGATACTTATCACCATTCTCTCTTTTGGCCCGGCATTCATCACAATGATGACCAGTTTCACCCGTATCATCGTTGTTTTCTTCTTTCTAAGAATGGGATTGGGTACACAGCAGTCGCCCCCTAATCAGGTACTGATAGGTCTGGCTCTCTTCCTCACTATCTTTATCATGATGCCGACCTTTAACGCCATCAACGAGAACGCAATTCAGCCATACATCGAGGATGAAATGACTCAGGCTGAGGCGCTGGTAGAGGCTGCAGGCCCGCTCAAGGAGTTTATGGTGCGGCAAACCCGAGACGAAGATCTTCTCTTCTTTATGGATATGGTAGACCTGGAAACCGTACAGACTGTAGAAGATCTGCCTCTCTTCGTAGTGGTTCCTTCATATGTGATGAGCGAACTGAGAATCGCATTTCAGATCGGCTTTATGATCTATCTGCCGTTTATGGTGATCGATTTGGTGGTTGCTTCAATACTGCTTTCGATGGGGATTATCTTCCTTCCGCCGGTTCTGGTCTCACTGCCGTTTAAAATACTTGTGTTCGTGTTAACAGACGGCTGGTACCTGCTGGTGCAGTCGATGGTGAGAAGCTTCAATTAAATAAACAAGAAGAGGATACCCAATGAATATTGAAACAGGACTCTACTGGCTGCAGGAAACACTCATTGTGATTGTGGTGCTCTCTGCGCCTGTACTAACGGGTGCACTGTTAATCGGTCTGACTATTGCCATTTTCCAGGCGGCTACCTCCATTCAGGAGATGACGCTTAGTTACGTGCCAAAAATGGTTGTCGTGGTTGTGATTCTCTTCTTCACCTTTGGCTTTATGTTGCAGTATGCCATCGACTTCATGCAGCGAATCTTCGAGTTTGTACCCGAAATCGCTAACTGATCCAAACCAAGAGATAGAGACCTCTTCTTACTTCACCAAAACCTGAACCGAACTAGCTGCTGAAAGATGGCGATCTTCTCCATCGATTTTATTCTTGCTGCATTTCTCATCTTTGTGAGAGTGAGCAGTATGGTGATGACGGCTCCGTTCTTCAGTTCAGCGGCCTTCCCTGTTCAGGTTAAGATCTTCTTTTCGCTGATCACCAGTATTTTGCTCTACCCGGTCATTCCTGCAGAGAACGTTATGATTCCGACGGAATCTGGCGCGGTTTTTTTGGCTACAACGATTATCCTGGAGATACTGGTAGGTGTGGTACTCGGGCTGGTTGGCCAGCTTATATTTGCCGGACTTGAACTGGCTGGTCGGCTGATTAGTCTGAAAATCGCCCTTGCCTTTGCCGATATGGTCGATACAATGACCCAGCAGCAGAGCACCATTGTGAGTAACCTGTTTAGTATGCTCGCAATACTTGTTTTTCTCTCAATTGATGGCGACAAGGTTTACCTAACGGCACTGGCAAAAAGTTTTGAGGTTGTGCCGCTCAACGGGGCAGAAATTCAGCATGCAGGACCGTATCTGCTCGAGGTTGCTACTTTTCTCTTTATCATTGGAGTGCAGATCACCTCTCCGTTTCTGATTGTACTCTTCCTGCTCGATCTGGCTCTCGCTATTTTTGCGCGGATCATGCCGCAGGCGAACATTATGTTCATCGCCCTGCCGATTAAAATTGGGGTTGGTTTGATGCTTCTGATCCTGGTTGTGCCCTATCTGCCGGTCGCTTTTGAGATGATGTTCAACCGAATGTATGATTTCATTCTGGAGCTAATCACCATCATTATGCCTCAGGAGTAGACAGAAGTGAACGCCGGTACCGTTTCAACTCCGGAAAATTGAATACTGTTCAAAGGTCAAGCCCGGCGTTCTTCTATTTGAGTGTGGTCATCAGTTGTGAAAGAAAGAGGCAGCGCTCGAGCCCGAGTTATCCGACTTCAAAAAGCGGATGGTGAGAACATCATCCGTATCTGTAGACTGCACATCATACTCAGCCTTTAATTGGCTAAGCATCGATTTGAAAATCTGAGCAGACATATTATCAGAATCATCATCTGCTGCCATAAGTTTACTCATATTTTCACAATCCTCGCTCTTTATCACCAGCTCAACCTGATCTTCCTCCTCCCGGAGATGAATAACAGAAGAGGATTTAGAGCTGCTGAGCGTACTGAAGATGAGATGATTAACTGTAAGGGCAAATGGCACAGCCTGATTGATGTTAATGGAGACGGGATTGGCCTCCACAATAATGTTGGGAGCCTGGTTTTGGAATTCTGAATTGAGTGCGATATCTACAAGCTCTTTTAACAGATCTCCAATCGGAACGTAGGAAAAGGAGTCGGTTTGATAGAGGTTCTCGTGAACGAGCGCCATCGACCGTATCCGTGAGATGATGGGGTCCAGAATGTTTGATTCAATCTCACTGCTCTTGAACTGTTCAAGCTGCAGCATTCCCGATATGATTGCGATAACATTTTTTACCCTGTGATGAATCTCGGAAAGCATAAGTTCTTTCTCCCGCAGATTCTCAAGTAGCTGCTTCTCGGCCTCTTTGCTAGCGGTAATGTCCTGAAGAATACCGGAGACCTTGATCGCTTCGCCGCTCTCATTTCGTACAATTTCACCTCGCTCGATAACATGCTTCACGGTTCCATCCGCAAGAACACATCGGTGTTCATAAGACTGAATAGAACCGCCTCCAACAACTCTCTTCATCACTGAATCGAGAATATGCCTGTCATCGGGGTGCACTAGCTGTAAAAAGGATTCAGCAGTTACCTCAAAACTATCCGGATCGGTGCCCATGATGTTGTGCAATTCTTCTGACCATACAAATCGGTTCTCCTTGGGGTACCACTCCCAATGCCCCACGCTTGCAATTCTCTGTGCATTCTTAAGAACCTTCAGCGTATCGTTATGCAGCTCCTCAATAATCTTGCGCTCATTGATGTTTCTTGCGGTGGCGTACCAGGTTCCTTTTTTTTCTGAAATCTGAATTTGAAACCAGACCTTATCACCTTTACTGTTTTTCAGGCAGGTATCAAATCGGAAAATCCCTTTGTAATCCATCTCTGCCCATTCATTCAGCTGATCAAAGAAGTGATTGCCCGGCGCAAATTTCGCCAGCGGGGCTCCTCGAAGTTCATCACGGTCGTAACCGAGCACCTGTTTAACTTCAGGGTTGATATCGACAATCTGATAGATCTCGGGATCAATTCTGAACATTAGATCGGTAGAGTTGTTCAGAAAGGTTGCCGTTTCTGAGAGCTTTTCGTTGCTCTCCCGCAGCTGCTTATTTCTTCTGTGAAGATTTAGGCGAGCTTCAACCTCGGATGCAAGGATTCGCAGGGTTTCCAGGTCATCTTCGGTAAGATCTCTCGGCTTTAGATCCACAATACACATCGAGCCGATATTGTACCCTTTTTCACCCTTTATCGCCACACCGGCATAGAAACGCACATTTGGATCGTCCGAAACAAAAGGAATATCGTTCAGTCGGTCATCTTTACTTGCATCTGGCGCCAGCAGAAACTGATCTTGCTGAATGGTTCGGTTACACATCGAGATATCCCTGGGGATATTATCCATCTCAACTCCGAGGCTGATTTTGCTCCACTGCCTGTCCCGGTCGATGAAGTTGATCTGTGCCACGGGCATATCGTAGATGCGTGCGGCAAGCTCTGCGAGTGAGGTGTAGTTCTCATCAGGATCTGTGTCGAGAATATCATATTCGTACAGTTCTGCTAGCCGGTTTCTTTCGTGCTGGCTTAAACCCTCAGCTGGGTCACTTTTTTAGTGAGAATAGAGTCAGACAAAAGTAATTACCGTTCAGATGATCATGAGTTACACCATATCTACGAAGTAATTCGATTATCGGATGGTGCAGGTAAAAATAAAGGGCAAACATCGTTAGAACGGTAACCAAAACAAAAAAAGCACCGCTTTTAAAACGGTGCTTTTTAATATATTCGATGAACTAGTTTACTTTTTGGCCTCTTCAACTTTCTTTTCCAGCTTGCCAAGTAAGCGCTGGACATCTTTATCATGGCCCATCTCCTTCAGCTTAAAGAGAATCATGGCTAATGCAAAAAATGTCTGTGGCCAAAGCCCTATGAAAATACCAGTTCGTTCGGCATGTGCATTCTCATCAGCATCATCACCTTTTTCGGTATACCATGCTGCAATAGATGCCGCAATGGATGTAAAGCCAAGACCGGCCGCGAGATACCCTAATTTGTCTAACATAATTCTGCTCCTCTTTATATTGAGTTGGTTGATTTCTATACTTTCACAACTCTAAATAAAACAAAAGCGTTCGCGGCGGTGAGTTAAGGTTGCTTCAGAACTTCCAACAAGCCTGCATAGTTTGCTTGTTTTCAGGATTTCTCATGGTATTTACATAAACTTTTGATCGTTTGGGTAGTCTCTATTGTAGTTCCGGGTTACCAAAATAACATCAATCAGATATACCGTTGCACCTTTCAGATTTTATCATCTTTTTAACTGAGTGCAGAAAATGAAAATCAGACGGTGAAAAAATGGGTGAATTTTCGGAACTGTGGATGCTTGGAATGTTGCTTGCTGCGTTTGCAGGAGGTGCTTTTGGCGCAGCAATCGGTGCTCTTCCGGCTTTTATCTTTACAGGAATAATGGTAATCGTGGGTGAGGGAGTTCGCATTTTGATGGGAGACTATTCCGGTCTAATGGGCGCAGATCCCTCAACACTAAACGCAGCGGCAATCACCGACTCAATTGCATTTGGGCCGGTTTTTGGTCCGCACATTAGTTTTGCGGGTGGAGCAGCGGCAGCGGCATATGCGGCAAAAAAAGGGTATATGGATACCGGTTTTCCCTATCATGAAGCCAAGAATATAGGGTATGCGCACGGCCCGAAAATTGATGTATTGATCGTTGGTGGACTCTTCGGAATTCTTGGTTACTGGGTTACAACTCTCTCCGTGATTTTCTCGCTTCCGTGGGACCCTATTGCGGTTGCTGTAGTTCTTTCAGCGTTTGCTCACCGGATCTTTTTGGGCTATCCGGTTATAGGTAAGGCGAAGAAAGGTCTACTTAATATGAAACCATTTGAAAAGGGTGAGAAACGCGGAAAAGGGAGTGACAGGCTATTGGTGGAGCCGTGGCTCGGTCATCAATACAAGTGGGCAGAGGTGCTTTTCCTGGGTTTGGTAGTGGGCACTTTGGCAGCATTTATCACGTATGAAACAGGAAGCGCTTTTCTCCCATTTGGGATCAGTGCAGCCTCATTGATATTTCTGAATTTGGGGGTTGAGCGTATACCGGTTACACATCACATGAGTCTGGTGGCAAGTACGGCTGTTCTTGCAGTGGCTGGAGATGATTTCGGTGGCCATTCGATGGGTGCACTATTGTTGCTGGGTGCGTTATTTGGGTTAATTGCTGCCTGGTTCGGCGAGCTTCTCCAAAGGATCTTTTTCGCCCATGCCGATACACATTTTGATCCGCCAGCTTTTGCCATTGTTGCAGGTACACTGCTCATTGTGTTGATCTACTGGATGGATATCTTTGAAACATCAGCGTGGGTTCCGGTGCCGTTTTAAGACAGGGCTGAGATAGGCTGATCAGACACGGTTTAAGATAAACCGAACAGGCAGGCGATACCCAAGCGCCCCGATCCCAAATAGGGCGTAGTCGTACCTTGCGGGATCTGCGGGGTTCATGATGGCGAGGGTATCGGTGAGTTCATTGACGCTTTGCCAGTCGTTTGAGCGTCTTGACAAGAGTCCATACTTTCGCGCCTGCCGGGCTACATGAACGTCGAACGGTACGAGCAGTTCAGAAGAGGGTAGGAAATTCCAGATCCCAAGATCCACAGGGCTGTTTTTCCGGGTGGTCCATCTGAGGTACATATACAGCCGTTTACAGGTGCTTCCCTTTTCAGGGTTTGAGACATGCTTTCGTGTTCGCTCAGCCAGATCTCTGCTTCTGGCAAAAAACTCTTCGTTAAAAATGGCTATGAACGGGCGCCCTTCTGCCTCTCCTTTCAGATAGCACATCTCCCAGAACGCTTCAAAGTCTCCAAACTCCCTGAAGATACCCTGGAGGGCAAATAGCAGACCATGAACATCAACTGGTTTTAGCGTGCGATGTTTGAACCCGTCAAATTTGCTGAAGAGTGACTGGTTGTAACTCATCACAAACCGGTATGGAGCATAATCCATTCTATGCAGAAGTTCATCAACTTTTGAGATCACGATATCTCTTCGTCCCCAGGCCATGGTGGCAGCCAGAAATCCCGCAATTTCGATATCCCGTTTCTCTGTAAAAGCGTGCATAAACTGAACGGGATCGTCCTTGATATATCCTCTCTCTTCAACCTCATCATTGATGCGATCGAGGTAGGGCTTCATTTCAAGAAGGCCTTTTCTGGTTCTTTTTCTGAGTTTCATCTCCAGCCAGCCTCTGACCGAAGACGCTCTGCATCCATTTCAAGCAGGGACCCGATCAATGTCTTGTTCGCTTTTGGGAAGGGATATTCATCTATTTGATTGAGGCTAACCCATCTCAGTTCATCACCCGATTTTGGTTTCGGAGTACCCTTTTCAATTCGGCACCAGAAAGCGGTTAGGGTGATCTTAAAATGGCTGTAGGCGTGTTTCAGAGACTGGAACTCATCAAGGACCTCAACCTCAACACCCAGCTCCTCTTTCAGCTCTCTGGCGACAGTTTCATTCAGTTTCTCACCCTTCTCCTTTTTGCCACCGGGAAATTCCCAGAGTCCGCCCAGCATCACATCCTCGGGGCGGAGTGCAATCAGCAGTTCACCTTCCGAGTTTACAATCAGGCCAACCGCTATCTGATGGTGGGGCACTTTTTTGGCGGGCGACTTGTAAGGTATTGTTTCAGTCCTGACGCTGTGAGCAACTGTGCACTCCAGCTGAAGCGGGCAGTCGCTGCATGCTGGTGATGAAGGGGTACATACAGTTGCACCAAGCTCCATCAACCCCTGGTTGAAGTCGCCCGGGTTCGATTCCGGAATCAGGTTATCGGCAAGCTGTTGAATCTCTTTTTTTGTATGTGTTGACCGAATGTCGCTTTCAATTCCATAAAATCTTGTGATGACGCGCATTACATTACCGTCCATAACCGCGTGCGGTTTGTTGAACGCAATACTCAGCACGGCAGCTGCCGTGTATGGGCCAACACCTTTCAGCTTAATGATCTCATCGTAATCCGAAGGCACTTTTCCGTCATACTCTTCGACGACGGTTTTAGCCGCATCCTGAAGGTTACGTGCACGGCTGTAGTAGCCCAGGCCTTCCCATAGCTTCAATACCTGCTGCCGCTCGGCAGATGCGAGGTCATATACAGTTGGGAAAGCTTCTGTGAAGCGATTATAGTAGGGTATTACGGTATCGATACGGGTCTGCTGAGACATCACCTCCGAGATCCAGATTCTGTATGGATCGTTGGTGTCTCTCCAGGGCAGATCCCGTTTAACGTTTCGGTACCAGTTAAGAAGATCGTTGGCGAAGGTTAATGGCACGTCAGTTATCCTGCTCTTCGGTTGCCTCTTCCGCCTCTTCAATCTCAATAACACGGATCTCAAAATCCTGTGAGGTTGCCGCTCCATACTGGTCGGTTGCCACCACTTGGAATGTATGTTCTCCAACCTGTCTCACGTTAGGACTCCAGGTAAAGAGTCCGGTCTTTTCATTGAGTCGTGCTCCCTCCGGAAGATCAACTCCCAGGTAGCGTATCAGATTGGGATTAACACCATCGGGATCAACCGCCCTTATATCTAGCTGAAAAGACTCTCCAACCGGAATTGAAACCGGGCGCACGGATGTAAATCTGGGTGGTGAGTTAAACGGCCTGAGATCCACTGTAAATGTCTGTCGATCGCTCTGTCCATCTGGCGAAGTTGCAATCACTTCAACCCGATGCCGGCCTGTTTGCGTAGCTGATGGTTGCCAGAGAAGGGTGTTGCCCCTGATTCTGGCGTTGTTAAACGGTGCATCGAAGGTGAAGCTAACGTCACCATCAAACTCATACTCCAGCTCAAGCGGCAAGAGAAGTGGTCGTGGAAAGGGGATGGTTATATCCGGAATCTCTTTGAGGACCAGACGATTTCCACCAATTGATTCTCCTGATCCGTTGGCCATTCCTTCGCGCGATACCACGGGGGCAAGTCGTCCGCGTTCAGAGACCCATAACTGGTCTTCTGTTACGGTAAAGAAATTGCCGGCCTCACCATCATCTTTCCAGAGAGCAATATCTTCATTCATCGAGCCGATCCAGAGCTCACCATCATTGGTGCGAACTACAAGCTGGTCGTTCCAGATCCGTAGGTCCCGGATGGAACTTCCAACACTGCCGATCTCAGAAGTGCTTCCACCAGAACTTATAAGAAAGATATTTCCGGAGCGATCTGCTCCAATCAGTTCATCTGAAGTAAGAAATATTCTCTCTGCATTGCGGTCCAGTTCAGCACGCTCCTCATGCTCAGCCACAGACTCATCATCACCAGAAGAGATGGTAAAGATGTCGACGTAGCGGTTGCCACTCAGAACGTAGAGAATTCGGTTTCTGTCGGTGGCCAGATACTGGACTTGTGATCCTGAGAACCGGCTCTCATCAATCAGTCGTATGTCGGAATCAACACTTTCGGGACTCTCGAGACTAAGTGAGCCGAGTCCACCGCTTCCCATGGCGATGTAGAGATAGTTGCCAACTCTTTTTACAGACCGGGGTCTCTCCGGCAGTACGGTGGAGGAGTAGACTCCAAGCACGGATGTTGGCTCAATAACGGTGAGGCGACGGGTATCTCCGTAGAGATATGCGAAACGGATGTCGCTGTCCATACGGTTACCGCGCTGCTGCATACCGGTGGATGTGTAGAGGTACTGAAGGGAATCTGAATGGGCGCGAAAAACGGCAAGACCTTCGCTATCGCTAAGTGCGTAAAGGTGGGATTCAGAACTCTCAAGTGTAATGATATTTGAAATCTCCATCTGCCGGCTGAAATCCTGCGTCCACTGTGCGAGACCCTGGCTGTGAAGAGTCAGTAATAAGATTGTAGTCAGAAAAAGTTTGATCAGTCTGCTCATGTGTAAGTCTTTATAGCCATCCATGTTGTTTATACCATCTCAGTGTTCTTGAGATGCCTTCTTCGAGCGAGAATTCCGGAGTGTAATCCAGTTTCCGCATCGCTTTTTCGCTGGAACAGGTCCATTCCAAAACCATTTCATTCGCTTTTTCCCTGTTTATAACGGGATATGTACCGAAAAATGACGCGGTGGTTTCCACAGCACCCGCAATTTTTTTCACCAGCACAGGATTCAGCTTTACAGGCAGGCTCTTTCTGCCCAACACGGTAGAGACGATATCGCGAATCATATTCCAGTTTGCAATCTTTTCACCACTGATAAAGTAGGTTTCTACACCGTTTTTTTTCTGTTCAGCAGCTTTTAAAATTCCCTGAACCACGTCCTGAACATAGACAATGGAGAGCTCCGGGTGGTTGCCGTCGCCCACGATAGGAGCGATTCCATACTTCATCATCTTAAATAGAGTGAAGATCTGATCTTCACGTGGTCCATAAACAGCGGGAGGTCTAAGGATTTTTACCGACATCTTTTCATCCTTGCCGGCAAGTTCCCTTATCATCTGCTCCATTCGCATTTTGGACTCACCATACATGCTTACCGGATTCATTGGATCCTGTTCCGTGCGAGGTGTTCCGTTACTGGGTCCTGAGGCCGCAAGAGAGGAGAGAACTACGATATTCTCGATTCCTCTTTTCTTTGCAAGACGGAGAAGATTCTCTGTTGCCTCAACATTGGCGTGGTCAAATTCACGTTGGGATGGAGCCTTAACCACACCGGCAAGGTGGAAAATGACGTCAACTCCTTTAAGGGCTTCATCAATCGCTTTGATGGAGTGAAGGTCTCCCTCTACCCGCTTATAATCTTTTCCCTTCATCCACTTTTCACTGCTTCTTACGAGGCAGCGAACTTCATTGTAGTCTGGATGGCTGATCAGGGTGTCGGCCAGGTGGCTGCCGATAAAACCTGTGGCACCGGTAACAAATGCGTTCATTTAATTTGTATATTCAACCCTTTAAAATTTTAAGGAAAAGACCGGAACTGAATCATGCCAAGATACAAAGTTGAGGGCTGCATTTAAAACCGTATGAGCCGCTTTAAAGTCGCACTCTTTACAGGAAACTACAATCACATTCGGGATGGTGTATCTCTAACGCTGAATCGCTTAGTGAAATATCTGATGGGTCAGGGCGTGGAGGTTCTTGTATTTGGACCAACCGCCGAGCCACCGGCAATGGAGCACAGCGGAGAGCTGGTTGCTGTACCTTCAAACAAACTACCCGGCAGGCCCGAGTATCGTTTTTCTCGCTCTTTTCCATCCGACGCTCGTAAACGGCTTGAGGATTTTGACCCCGATATCGTACACATTGCAACACCAGACCTGCTTGGCTGTAAGGCACTCCGGTGGGCAAAACGCAACGATAAGAGCATAGTCTCATCTTATCATACCCACTTTGCGAGCTACCTGAAGTACTATAAACTGTCTGCCCTGGAGTTTCTACTTTGGAAATATCTTGGCTGGTTCTACAGCCACTGCAGGCATATCTATGTGCCCACTCCGTCGATGGCAGAAGAGCTGAAGGAGCGGGGTATTGAGTCAGAAATGAAGATCTGGGCAAGGGGAATTGAGCATGATCTTTTTAATCCCGATCGGAGAAGTGATGATTGGCGGGCCGGTTTGGGGTTTGAGGAGGATGATGTTGTGATCACCTTTGTGTCGAGGCTTGTTTGGGAGAAAAACCTGAAGCTCTATGCCGAAATGCTCAACAGGCTGAAACAGAAGTATCCCAATGTTAAAGCACTCGTTGTTGGAGATGGTCCTGCAAGTGATGGGCTCCGTGAACTTCTTCCAGAAGCCGTTTATACCGGTTTTCTGAAAGGTGAGGAGCTGGCAACAGCCTATGCGAGCAGCGATATTTTCTTTTTCCCATCCGATACGGAGACGTTTGGTAATGTCACTCTTGAAGCGATGGCGAGTGGATTACCTTGTGTAGTGGCAGACGCTGCCGGGAGTAAATCGTTGGTGAAACAGGAGAATAATGGATTTTTGGCCGGAATTGATCAAAAAGATCGTTTTTTCGCTTATCTTGAAAGACTCGTGACTAAAAAATCACTCAGACAGGAGATGGCAGAAGTCTCTGTTAAGATGTCCCGGAACTACAGCTGGGAAAACATCAATAATAATCTTCTGGGTTACTACAAAGAACTGTTGGAGCAGGAAGCTCGATTGTGAAAATACTCTATATCTCACATCTGCACCCGCCAAAAGATCAGCCGCTTGAGAGCGTGGGCGGGATGCAAAATGTTAGTATTCAGCTACTCTCTGCGTTGAAAAGACGGAGTGAAGTTGAGGTTGAATCGATTATTCAACATACCTCGTGGAAGATGATAGGTTTGAAAACCTTTTTCTTCCTCTTCACGTTGCTTTGGAAACTTCCGGCACTTGAAAAAAAGTTCAAACCGGATGTGATTCTATTCTCATCAATGGTGACAGCAGGCGTGCTCCCGTTTTTGCTGAACAGGCTCAAAGCACCTTGCGTAACCATCAATCACGGGCAGGATGTGACCCTGCCGTTTCCGGTCTACCAGTGGTATGTCCCCAAAATCTTTTCGAAGCTGAAAGGAGTCATTTCAGTCTCATCGGCTACACGTGAAGCATCAATTCAAAGAGGCATGGACCCTGAAATCGGGGTGGCACTACCCAACGGTTTTGATGCCGGTTCTATGGGAGACCTTCCTTCAAAAGAGGAGGGGCGGGCAGTAATGGAGAATAAATTTGGTATAAATCTTGAGAAATCGAAGCTATTGCTTACGGTTGGACGCCAGGTAAAAAGAAAAGGGCATCAGTGGTTTATTGAAGAGGTGATGGAGAGAATCAGCAGTGATGTAGTCTATCTGGTAATTGGTGACGGACCCGAACATCAAAACATACACAATGCAAGAAATCTATCTTCGTTGAAACAAAAGATCGTATTGGCAGGTAAACAACCCAACAAGATCCTAAATGCGGCCTACGCAGCCGCCGACCTGTTCGTGATGCCCAATATTCCTGTCGAAGGGGATATGGAAGGTTTTGGAATCGTTCTTTTGGAAGCCAACCGTGCGGGTGCGCCCGCCGTGGCGGCCGATCTGGAGGGAATCCGAGATGTGATTCTCCAGGGGGTTAACGGATACAGGGTCGAACATAGCAACGCCGTTGAGTTTGCCGCTCGTATCGATGAAGTACTAACCGGAGATCTCGTAAAGCTTTCAAATTCTGCTGTAGAATATGTTCGTGAGACCTTCAGCTGGAATTCTGTAGTTGAACGCTACATCAAATTTCTAAGGAAGGTGAATGAATAAGGTAATGCTTGCGTTTAGGAAATTTGATAGAAACTTAATACTGAGTATCTTTACCTGATTAATAGTAATGCAAGAATACGACATGGCAGAGACCAGAGCCGACACGAAATTTCCGCAAGTTTTTAAGAAAGCCTACGATTTTACAAAAGCAGATGAAATCAAAGCGTTAGGTCTCTATCCATATTTCAAGCCGCTGCAGGCTACGGACGGGACTACAGTTCAGATTGAAGGCAGGGAAGTGATTATGGCCGGATCCAACAACTATCTTGGGCTGACCAATGATCCTCGCACCATTAAAGCGGCACAAGATGTAATTCAAACCTACGGTACCGGCTGTACCGGATCGCGCTACCTTAATGGTACACTGGACCTCCATCTGGAACTGGAAGAGAAGCTGGCATCATTTATGAATAAAGAGGCG
>JAFIFA010000116.1 GCA_020832225.1 Balneolaceae bacterium | reverse complement strand
TACGGTGAACTGGATCTATATCATCTCCGGAGTCTTTATTGTCGCAATTTTGATCGCGATCATTGTCCAGTTCCGCAGCTATCTGTTTGCTCTACCTTTAAAAAAAGCGGTCATCATCGCTTCTATCTACTTTTCACGGTTTCTGTTTCACAATGCACTAATGATACTGCTTTGGGCGGTAGCCATACCGGGTACGCCACTTCAATCCTGGTTGATCTTTGTAACGGTAATGATTGTAGTGAACCGAATTCCATTCCTTCCAAGCCGTGATCTTGTCTTTATGATGGCGGGAATCGAGCTTTCTCGTATGATGGAGATGACCACTGCATCGGTAGCCGGGATGCTGCTGGTCTACAGCGTGCTGAAAAAGGTACTCAACTTGATTCTCTTTATGCTGATTTCCACCTACTCAACCGATCCGGAGATTCAGAATATGAAGGAAAAACGAGAACCTGAATATACCTCAGTCGAAAACGAGGTGTAAAGCCTAATCAGAAGTAAACACGATAGAGCAGTTTTACATTACGTCCTGCCTCGGGCATGATGCTCTTGATTCTTGAAAGGTGATTTCGGTACTCTGTATTAAAAATATTCTCAACACTCAGTGAAAGGGTGTGTAGTACATTGCTTCCATAGTACTGATACTGGCCATTGAGATCCACAACAAAATATCCGTCGGTATACTCCTCAAACTCGTCTGTTCTATTCTGTGATGTGGCCATTCTGGTAGAGACACCAAAGTTGTAATCACTCCGTCTGTAGTCGAGATCGAATCGTGCATTAAAGGGGGGAATCATCGGCACAAATGGACCGTCTGTGTTTGCTATGAATGGAATGGAACGATCGTCATCAATGAAATCGGCCCTCACATAGCTCATGGTGCCTCTTTGAACAATATTTCTCAGGAGTTCTACTTCATAGTTCATCTCTGCACCAACCATCAAAACCTGCTTGCCCTGAAACTGAAATTCAGGCAGATCTTCCCGTTTCAGGCTTGGTTGTCCGGTTTCTCTGGGGAAAACGTAGTTGCTGAACTGATTCCTGAATATGGCCATATTGAAAACGGAACTGCTGTGGCGTGACCTCAGAAAGATCTCTGAACCCCAACCACGTTCGGAATTCAGGTCGGGGTTTCCAATTTCATAGGAGTAGTTGGCAAGGTGTGGGCCTTCGGCATAGAGCTCTTCAACCCCGGGTGTGCGGAATGATCGCATTACGGTAGAGCCGATTTTGAGATGATCGGTAAGGGGATAGGAGCCCATCAGCGAGGCAGAAACGCCGGAGAAGGAGCGGTTACGAATCTGACCGATAAATATTGATTGACGCTCTTGCTGCGGTGCAACAAGACGATAATCGTAGCGAAGCGCACCCTGAATATTGACTCGGTTTAGCGTAGTCTCCTGAAAAATATATCCGGCTATGGCATACTCATTGGTTTCCGGAGTGTGTGTAAATCCTCCTGAAGCGTAATCTCGATGTTCTCCCCACAGCCCAATCACACCTTTATCAACAAAACCGTAGGAGCTGTGATGCATGTTCAATCGAAGATTCGAAGTAAGCACGCCAAATTCAGAACCAACTATATCCCTGTCTGTTGGTGTACTGGGCTTCTCAAGTTCCCGGTGTGTGTAGTAGGCGTAGGTGCCTTGTATATCGAAACGATTGATGAAATCGGTGTCGCTGTGGATATACGATTTTACTTCGAGGTATCGACGGTACATTTCGATATCAACACCGTTGGGATGAGCATCAGTTATACCATCACCACCGGGCACTCCGTAATTCATATCCATGATGTTACCTGATACCCCCACCATACCCCATGGCCTGATGTAGCTTACGCCCAATGAACCGTTATAGGTTCTCATGCCGGTGTTGTCAAGACTCCCGACGGGTGTTCCAAGATCGTTTGTATTCCGAACGCTTCCATCAAAGCGGTAGGCAAAATCGCCCGCCAGATTGCCGTGGCCTGTTAAACCACCGGAAAGACCGGTATTGACGCTCTCGGCCTGCGTGCTAACACTCCAGCTTCGATGTTCAGGATTGTCGGTTGGAATCTGTCCACGAACTACATTAATAACACCACCAAGAGTGTTGGAACCATGAATGAGTGCGGAAGGTCCGCGAATAAGTTCAATGTGCTCTGCGGTCATCGGTTCAATTGCGAGAGCATGGTCGGATGCGGTGGCAGAAAGGTCTCCGGTTCGTCCACCATCCTCAAGTATAAGCAGACGATCTCCACCAAGTCCCCTTAGTACGGGGCGGGCCGGGGCAGGTCCCATGCTGCGCTGTGCCAGTCCGGGTTCATCATCAAGCGTTTCTGCAATGGTGCGTCCGAGCTGCCGGCGAAGAGAGCTGCCGCTTACAACGCGCTCAATGTCGGTCGTCATATTGCCGTTGGCGCTTCTGCGGCCGGTAATACGGATCTCATCGCTTCGAAATACGGTTTCAGTCATTTCCAGTGTGATCGAAGAAACCTCATCGGCAGTTACAAGAACGGATGTTTCTTTGGTCAGATATCCAACTCTCTGAATGCGGATGTCCTGAATGCCGGCCGGCACATTTGAAAAGGAAAAACGGCCCTCTGCATCGGTTGAGGTGCCGCGGTCGTGATCATAGAGAAGCACGGTGACACCGGGCATGGTATTTCCAGTTGCCGCATCCACCACGATACCCTCAATAGAGCCTCTTCCTTCCTCAGATGAATGAGCGGTGAGCAAGGCCGGAAGGGTCAGCAGTCCGGTAATAGTCAGAAATAATATCAGAGAACGCAGAGTCAAATTTTCAGATTATAAATTGATGATAAAATATTAATCAAGGTCAACCCGAACAGTAATATTCTGGGTCAGATCTTCATGGTCAATGTGCCAGAGAACTACATTCAGGTTGGCACTGCCTTCTCCTTCAGCATGGAGCTGAAAATCCCAGCCTGTCTCTTCAGTATCGATGTTATAGCCTAAAATACCATCAGAAGGTGATGTGTTTAAACGCAGTTCCCACTCCTCATCAGTACGACTACCGTTTTGAAAAGCAGGTGGGAGATCAAATACATTCTGATCGGAGTCAAGCCAGCGGATAGTCATCATTGCTGTACGTCCTTCTGAATCAACAACCTCATCAGAGAGTGTGAGAACGGGGTTTCCATCCTCATCCTCAGTAAAATAGTCTGCAAAGGGTCCGTCCATATCGGCGGATACACTGCGTGCAAAATAGCGCAGGAGTTCGTCACCATCCATTTCGAGTACGAATCCAACAGCGTTTGCATGCTCCTGTTCTCCGGAAACGGGATTGTCTTCACAAGCAGTAAAGGAGAAAGCTAAGAGTATTAGTATGAGAGCCGGAAACAGGCTTTTAATAATGGTATACATGATTTTGGGGTTTGATTCTGTTACAACTGCTTAACGTAAGAAGAAGCCGGCAGATTTCAACCTGCCGACTACGTGGAGTGTGTAAAATTATCTCAATCTTTCGTGACGATTGTGCGGATAGCTACCATTGTCATCGATAAGCTCATAATCACCATCAACGCGGATCATCATTGGTGCGCCCGCTGTCCAGACGGTTTCATCTTCGACAGAGCATTCTCGAGTTTGGTTAACACGGGTGTTTTCACCATCGACGCTTACCAACTCACGATCACCCTGGCAACGGTTGAGAGTGAATGTAACCCCTGTGGTTCCAACATAGTCTGCACGAATATGGAATCCGAAAGATCCGTCACTTCCATGCTGCTCAAAGTTGGATGGGCGGCCATCAACAGGGTCTAACCACTCCCAGTTTAGGCGATACTCACCATCAGGATTGATTTCACCATCTACCATCTCTTCAGGATAGTCGAAGTAATCACCGTTGGAATCGATGAATCGAACTCTGACCACAGGTGTGTAGTATCTGGGACTGTCACTCTCTGCAGAGGTACGAGTGAGGTTTTCAAACGGCTCATTCATGCTGAGAACGATTTCATCACCTTCAACATAATCATCGAAAATGCCTTCCGGATCGTATGTCATGGTGTTACCGTCGTACCGAACAATATCGGCACCGTCGAGTTGAAGAGCGAAACCGGCCGGAACGATAGTATCATCTGTATCACCATTCGTTGAATCGGAACATGCTGTAAAGATTAGTGCAATAGCAGCAACAGCTGCTACCATTTTGATGTATCTGAATTGAATCATTGGTTTATTACTTATTGTGTTAGGTTTACGTTTAAATAGGGATACAGTGGTGATCTCCGGATCTGCAAATGGTGATTAACACCACAAAGCGATTGCCGGGAAGAAAACCGTATCCGATTGATTCAGAGTGAAAAATCAACCCGCATAGGGCTGCAAGAAGGTAAGGTTACGCAGCTGTGGGGGGAGCTCTTCCATCCTGGAGACGTCCGAGATCGGATTCGGGGTCTGCAGGTATTTTTGAAGATAGTTGCTGTTCGTAGGCAGGGAGTGCATGACCGGTTTCGTTAACCGGATCAAGTGTGTGAACAACAGAACCGCAAATAACACAATGGAAGTCCTCATCAACGACTTGGTGCGGTGTGTCCGCACTGTGGTGGTCATCCAGATGAATATGGATTGAGGACATAGTGATCCCGAAAGACAGGATCAGCGAAGTTAAAAGTGATATGTGGAATTTGGATGTCAAAAAATAGTTTTTGAGTGTGTATTTGAATATACACTGAGTGAGGTATACGGGGCAAACTTCATTTGTTACCAATTTGTCACAACTTGTAAACGGAAAAACCCGTTAATTGATTGTGTAGCTGAAAAATAGATTGAAAAAACAGTTTGGAATGTCTCAGGAAAAAATATCTGAAAATCAGTTATGAGTGAATTTGCTACTTTGGTTTATGATTGGTTTATGAGTCTTGGAGAAAGCTACGGCGTAAATCCGTTCATCTTTGGGGCCATCTATGTCGCGGCTATACCATTCTTTACTCTATCTATTGCATGGCTAATCCGGAACTACAAGCTGCAGTACTCCATTGTATTGCCTGTACTCAGCGCATCGTTTTTTTTCGTGTCGGCGTATCTCTATCTGATCATTGCGGGTGAAAATGTGCCATGGTGGGTGTATGCCGTGGTTGTTGCAATGTTGGTATATGCAGGGTGGGCTACTTACAAAAAGATTCGAAAACAGATAAAAGAAGAGCTTAATGAAATATGACTACGATGCCATCGTGATTGGCGGAGGGGCTGCAGGATTGACCACTTCCGGAATTGCCGCCAATTTTGGCGCAAAAACCATCATGATCGAGAAGGAAAAACTGGGGGGCGACTGCACCTGGACCGGCTGTATACCGAGCAAAACCCTGATCAAGGCGGCTTCGGTTGTCCATCAGATGAACAAAAGTGAAGCATATGGGGTGGGAGTGTCGGGTGTCGAAATCGATACCGCCAGAGTGATGAAGCATATCGATCACGTGCGCAGGGAGGTTTATGAGGATGCAGATCGCCCCGAAATATTTGAGGAGATGGGCATTGAGGTGGTTTCAGGCAGGGGAGAGTTTACCTCTGCCCGTGAAGTTAAGATCACCGACAGCACAGGTGCCGAACGAACCATAAGCGGTCGATATATTTTTCTCTGCACTGGCTCTTCGGCTATGGTTCCCCCCATACCGGGACTTGATGGCGTCGATTACCTGACAAATGATTCACTATTTGAGATAGAAGACCTCCCGAATAAGCTCATCATTGTTGGAGCCGGGCCGATTGGTATCGAAATGGCACAGAGCTTTAACCGGCTGGGGACGGAAGTGAATGTTATCGATATGGCTCCCGGAATTCTCTCAAATGATGACCCTGAACTGACCGCCATGCTTAAAGAGTCGCTGGAACGGGAAGGTGTTCAGTTTACCCTTAGTGCTTCAGTTGAGAGAATTGATCAATCAGAAAACGGCGTGGTTGCTGAGGTGTCGGTAGATGGGGAACGGAAAAAAATCACGGCAGACCGGATTCTTATCGCCACCGGCAGAAAAGCAAACACGGGTGGACTGAACCTTGAAGCTGCAGGTGTTAAATACTCGAAGAGGGGTATCACAATTAATGATAAGTGTCGTACCAATCAGCGCCATATCTATGCAGCAGGTGATGTAACCGGAAGATACCAGTTTACTCACATGAGCGAACATATGGCAAAGGTTGCCGCTACCTCGGCTCTTATCAAGGTGCCGATGAAGATCGACCACAAACATGTTCCGTGGGCTACCTATTGCGATCCTGAGCTGGCACATGTGGGAGCTACCGAAAAAGAGCTTATCGAAAAGGGTGTCTCATTTGAAACCTACAGATTTCCCTTTAGCAAAATCGATCGGGCGATAACAGACGGTGCAACAACGGGGTTGATCAAAATTTACGGCAAAAAGTGGAGCGGAAAGGTTTTGGGAGCCTCTGTACTGGGTGCACACGCCGGAGAGATGATATCGCAATACGCCCTGGCGATGAAAAACGGGGTTTCACTGCGCGATTTTGCAGATACAATCCATCCCTATCCCAGCTACGGACTCGGTGCAAGAAGAGCGGCAGATCAGTGGTATATCAAAAATCAGTCGGCTACCCTGGTGAAGTGGATCAAGCGGATATTCAGATACAGGGGCGAGATTCCTGATTATAGCGATCCGAACCGAATCGTTTGATTCAGACCCAACGGATGCGAAAATCAGCCGCTAAACGGGCCACACCTGCCATGGAATGCGGAGCAGTATCAGAAAGAGGCCAATTCCGTAAAAGATGATGATGGTGCGAAAGCGACGGGCATCATCACCCGGCTTTTTCGCCTTGATATATCCCACAGTGATCAGAATGATACCGATCAGCATCGTGAGGGGGTGCTCCAGAGCGTAGAGTCTGGCCATAGTGCTTCCCATCGCTTCAGATGAGAGGTTGGAGAGCCCTACCGGAGATATTACGTAGAGAACCAGCCCGATTAATAGTTGGAGGTGGGCAGAAATGAATCCGATAAGCGCCACTTTTCTAACCTTTTCGGTAAAGGAGCCTTTCTTAACAAATTTAACAGCAACATAGACAATGCTGAAAATGAGTGCGGCCAGAAGCACATAAGCCAGAAAGGAGTGCAGATGTTTGAGTCCTGTATACATTCGTTAGCAAGGTTAAATTTCAGGAAAGTCGATTTGTTGGGGTAGGGGAATATCACTCTTCCTGTTGCCACATTCAAACGGAGAGATTTGTGGAGGAAAAACCGTCATAATTATTAGGTATTCATACAGTTTTAATCGGAACCCTGCTCGTGGTTTGATGTCTCACGGTTCTCAAGCAGTTCTTTAAGATTATTCAAACCCCGCTCATAATCATCACCAATCGCACTTTCCAGGTCCATGAAAAGCAGAATCGCGTTCATGGGGCGAGAGAAACTTCCCGACATCCCCCACGTAACCCGGGTGCTGTTTTCGTCAACCTCTTCGGTCTCCATAAAGGAGAGTGCTGTGGACTCGAATGGTTCAAAAAAGCGCAGTTCATAGTCGATTCGCTCCCCTTCACTTATTGCAATAATCTCCTGCTCGCCACTTCCTGCTTCTTCATTCCCCTCCCAGGCCGACAAAAACCCTACGGTGCCATCCGTTCCTCGAAACTCTTTCTTGAGGTCCGGATCGATCGATCCCCATACACTATACTCATATTGGTTTTCCAGATAACGAACATACTCAAAAACCTCAGCTATGGGTTTGTCGATCACAATGGATCGCTCCGTTTCAAATTCGGTATCTGCAATAAAAGAAGCACCAAATAGTGCAGCTACGAGCAGCAGAAATATTGACCCTATAATTTTCAGAATCCTTATTGCAAAAGGCATGATGAGGCCTGCTTAAGTTCGTTGAAATTTTTGGCAACTGACTGCCTGCCTTTGGAATAGGTTATACATTTCATCTGTGATAGTAAACAAGCTGAAGATTAAAAATCAGCAGGAAAACATATTACCTGGATCAATCCCGTCTGACTATTTCAGATAGATATGGGTCAATCAATCGATAAGAGACTTTACATTTCCGAAGTGAAACTTCCTTGCACATACCTGAAGTAAGTAGCATATTAACAGCTGCGATAAAGAGTCCGGTCTCCCCAAACGGTTCCGGGGCATGATTAAGCATTAAACCGCCGGCAAAAACTGCTGCAACAGAACCATTCAATTAATCTGCCATAATATTTAAAGATGCGTCAAAACGTACCTCTGCTATCCTTTTTACTATCACTATCTCTCACACTTCTTCTCTTTACAGGTTGCGATACTGAAAGCGAAGAGCGCTCTGTTGGGTACTCCATACCCGAACAGCCTGAAATGCCGACCGGCTACAATCCCAAGCCGGGCTGGGAAACATCTGAATTTGCTGTAGCGGCTGCCAATCCACTTGCAACCGATGCCGGTTATCAGATCATCAGGGCCGGAGGTTCTGCCGTTGATGCGGCAATTGCCGTTCAGATGGTTTTGACCCTTGTTGAACCACAGTCGAGCGGAATTGGCGGTGGTGCTTTTCTGATGGCGTGGGATGGTTCTGAGGTTCACGCCTACAACGGTCGTGAAACGGCACCCGCCGCTGCTGATGAGAATCACTTTCTGGACGAAGATGGAGATCCGATTCCATTTCGCGATGCCGTACGGAGCGGACTCTCTGTAGGAGTACCCGGAACCATCGCGATGCTGAAGCAGGCGCATGAGCGACATGGTACCCTGGACTGGGCCGATCTTTTTGAACCGGCTATCATTCTGGCTGAAGAGGGGTTCAGCATCAGTCCGCGGCTCCACATGCTGCTGGATGGAGATGAAGCACTTCGCAACGACGAAATTGCACGCGCCCTCTACTATGATGAAAACGGTGATGCACACCCTGTTGGATACAACCTGCAGAATCCCGCTCTGGCTCAGATATTGAGAAACGTGGCAGAAGAGGGAGTTGACGCATTCTACACCGGTGCCACTCCTGAAGATATTGTTGCCCGGATTACTTCCCACGAGCGCCCCGGGAATATGACCGTTGAGGATATCGAAAATTATCCGAATCAGGAGTTTGCCACTGAAGCGATGTGCAACGACTGGCGCTCTTACCGCATTTGCGGATTTCCGCCGCCATCTTCCGGACATATCGCCATCATGCAGATGCTGGGTATAATGGAGCACCTCGAAGCTCCGGAGGTTGCGTTCAGCGACAGCATCCCGACAGCCGAATGGCTACACCAATATCTTGAATCGGCAAAGCTCGCCTTTGCCGATCGAAATCAATATGTGGCTGATCCAAACTTTGTGGAAGCACCAGCCGGCGACTGGCACAGCCTCATGGACCCGGACTACCTTGCAACCCGTGCCGAACTGATTGGCGAAACCAGTATGGGCAGCGCAGATCCCGGTAATCCGGCGGACGTTCTTTCCCATTATGGCGTGATGCAGGAGCAGCCCGATAAGGGAACGAGCCACGTGAGTATCATCGATAAAGATGGAAACTCCGTTTCGATGACGATGACCATCGAGAGCGGCTGGGGAAGCCGGATCATGAGCGATGGTGGAACGGGACTGCCCGGTGGCTTCCATCTGAACAATGAACTAACAGACATGTCACTCTCCCCGATGGATGACGATGGCAACCCGATTGCAAATCGTGTGGAGCCAAACAAACGTCCCCGATCCAGTATGAGTCCGACACTCATCTTTGACGGAGAGACACACGATCTTGTAGCGAGCGTAGGCTCACCCGGCGGAGCAGCCATTATCCACTACACCGCGAAAGCAATCGTGGGAATGCTCGATTGGGGCCTTAATGCACAGGAAGCGATAGATGTGCCCAATTTTGCAAACTTCAACGGGCCATCTGCCCTTGAAGAGGATCGTTTTCCTGCCGATCTGATTCAGGCGCTTGAGGCGATGGGACACGAGATCGATACCCGTGCGCTCACCAGTGGCCTGCAGGCGATTCAGGTGACCGAAACTGGTTTCTTTGGAGGAGCTGATCCCCGTCGTGAAGGCGTTGTGATGGGTGATTAAATCGGGTTCAATTTTCAGGCAATTACTAACGATCAATAAATACCATCTCTATGACCATTCTTGAATTTCTGTTGCTTCTCTTTATTGCCGGGGTCTGCGGCTCACTCGGCCAGGCGATTGCCGGCTTTTCACGCGGAGGCTGCCTGGTTTCGATTGTTGTAGGATTTATCGGCGCTCTGCTCGGCTCCTGGATGAGTACCCAGCTCGGTCTGCCTGAGCTTTTCAATATCGAAATTGGTGGAAGCACCTTTCCGATTATCTGGTCCATCATCGGATCTGTGGTATTTGTGATGATTGTGGGACTTCTGACCAGACCAAGAGGACGTGCCTGAACCAATGATCTATCTGCTTAACGTGAAGTGGACCTTTCTCTTTGCCACTCTCTTTACCATGTTTGCATCTACCGGTCAGAATAGTGACGGGGATCGCTATAGCCATGTGGAATCATCAGAGATTGACGCCATATTTTCCAGTTACGATAACACCACCGGCGGTTGTGTAGTCGGGATTGCCGACCGTGGAGAACTGATCTTCTCGGGAGGTTATGGGATGGCTAACCTCGATTACGGTATTCCTTTGGAGCCTGATAGCAGGTTGATGATCGCCTCCATCTCAAAGCAGTTTGCCGCTGCGGCGATGCTGATGATGGAGCAGGAGGGCTATCTCGATCTGGATGAGGATATTCGAACCTACATTCCGGAGATGCCGGAGTTTGATGAACCGGTTACCACCCGAATGCTGATTCATCACACCTCGGGCCTACGCGACTATTTCAATCTGCTCTCCCTGAAAGAGATGGGTCTCGATCCCACCTTCACCTACGATGAAGCAATTGAGATGCTCTCCTCACAGCAGGCCCTCAATTTCCGGCCCGGTACGCAGCATCTCTACAGCAACAGCGGTTACTTTTTGATGTCGGTGATCGTGAAAAACCTAACCGATATGTCGATGAGGGAGTATACCGATAAGCACTTCTTTCAGCCGCTCGGTATGGAGAGTACCCATTTTCACGACGACCTGGAGATGAATGTGCCAAACCGTGCCATGAGTTACAGGCCGGGTCCTGATGGCCCCGGACAGTTCTACCGGGACAATATCGACCGTGTGGGCGACCGTGCACTCTTTACCACCATTGAGGACTTTGCGAAATGGGAGGCGAACTTCATCGAAAACAGGACCAATCTGGAAAACTTTACGGAGAAGATGACCCGAAAAGGGGTATTCAGAAACGGACGTGAGCACAACTACGCGGCGGGCCTGCGAATCAACAGCTACAGAACACTGGATACGGTGGGACATGGCGGCAACTATATGGGATTTCGTTCAAGCTATGTACGGTTTCCTGAACAAGAATTGGGCATCATGGTCTTCTGTAACATGAGCAACATCAGTCCGGCGCCATACGCCAATCAGCTCGCCGATCTCTTTCTGATGAAGGAGTTTGAGGAGATCTTTGAAGAGTATAAAGGACTCTATCGAAATGATGGCTTTAACCGTAATTATGAGATCATCATGGATGATGGCGATCTCTACCTGAAAAAGGGGCTTCGCGACAAGGAACGACTTGTCTGGCGTAACAATGACCGCTTTTCTGCCGGAAGCTGGGATGTCCGATTCCAACGAAATGATGATGACGAAATAGAAGGATTTACGGTTGAAACAGGTCGGACAGGAAGAGTTACGTTTGAACGGTCCGGTTCCTGACATTCGATCAAAAAATGAAAACGAAAGCTACCATTTAAACAGATCTACAGATGGCATTTAAGACAGTTTTACTGCTAACGCTTTTCCTCTCCGGCTGGTTGATCACCGGACCCGGCTCATCTATCTCTGATGAAGAGATCCCGAATATAGTTGATGAGATATTTGCGATCTATGATAGTGACGAAGCACCAGGTTGTGCTGTAACCATATTTCGCGAAGGGGAGACCGTTTTCAGCAACTCATACGGATTGGCAAATCTTGATTATGGAATAGCCCTGGGAAGCGAGAGCTCCTTCTACATGGCCTCTGTCTCTAAGCATGTAACGGCTGCTGCAGCCGGGCTCTTGGTGATCCGTGGCGAGCTTGATGAGAATGCCTATGTAAAGGATTATATCGAGGAGTGGCCGGATTATGCTGAGGAAGTGAGGGTGAGCCATCTCTTTAGCCACACTTCCGGTCTGCCCGACATATATGGACTGATGGATATTGGTGGAATAGCGGTAAGCAATCCGATGACGACCGAAGACTATATGGACGTGATCTACAACGGGGAGTCATTGAAATTTGAGCCTGGAACCGACTACTCATACACCAACAGTGGGTTTACTACGCTTGCCTATCTTGTAGAGAAGGTGAGTGAAAAAACGCTGGCTGAGTTTACTCACGAAGAGTTTCTGAAACCGTTTGGTATGGATGCGACACACTTCCACGAGGATCGTTCGAGGGTGATTCCTAATCGTGCAATAAGCTACAGGCCGGGCGGCGATACCTACCGCCGAACCTACTTGGGAATGTTTCAGGGTGTTGGGCCCGGCGGACTCTACTCGACAATCAGTGACTGGCAACGCTGGGAGGCGTTCTGGTATGGTAACCTGGAGTGGGAGGGTGGTATATCCATCGACGAAGCCAACGAACTTAAAGCCCGTATGACAACACCGGCACTCGCTGACGGGGATTCAGTTGATTACGGCTGGGGATTGCAGGTTGGAACACGAAAAGGGCAGGAGCAGATTGGCCACGGCGGATCCTTTATGGGTTTCCGTACCGACTATCGCCGCTATCCTGAAACCGGCTACGCTTTTCTTACTCTATGTAACCGTGGAGATGCCGAACCTGATGAGCTGAACGGTCAGCTTGCGGACCTATTTATGCAGGAGGAGTTTGAGGCTTATCTGATGGAGTACAGCGGGAGCTATATGAATGAAGAACTTCCCATTGAGTATAAACTGACGGTAGAGGAGGGCAACCTGAAGCTTAACAGAGAGCTCGCACCAAACGGTGCCATGACCGAAGATGATAAAGACAAATGGCGAGCCGGCTCCTGGGATTTCGTCTTCAAAAGAGAGAACAATGGGGAGATCACCGGCTTTCTGGTATCCACAGGCCGCGCCCGAAACGTAGAGTTTAAAAAGATCGATTGAGACAGGGGTTATTAACAAAAATGGTGACAATACCCATTGAGTCCTTAGTGTGATCCATTGTGCTTCGTGGTTAAAACACCTGTCCTATAACACGATAATGGTTCGATAATTAGATCTGTACCGTTATTTACCGCAGCGATCGCTGAGTAGGCGCGGCGTACGCTGAGTGATTGAACCCAAAAATCTCTCTGTGAACTCTGTGTGCTCTGTGGTTAATGAGCCCGAAGTTAAAATCTACCCAATCACTGAACATCGTACTAAACAGATAATTTCAGAGTGGCATTTCTAATCACTTTTCATGGAAAATTGTCTGATTAGTAGTGGAAAATTTATACCCTTTATTAGTGCAGATATTAATGGAATGTTAACTATCTATTAACAGAAATCAGTAGTGTCCGGTTAAAAGTCAAAGAGTCCCAACTGGTTACGGTCATGGGTCTCTAACTGCGTGAGTGTTTCACCGGAAAATAGCTGTTTAAGCGTCATACGCTCCAATATGGCT
>JAFIFA010000099.1 GCA_020832225.1 Balneolaceae bacterium | reverse complement strand
CACGGACTGGAGGGCGATTCAAAACGGTATTACATCACACGACTCGCCAATCACCTCCACCAGAGAGGATTTACTACCGTTGCCGTCAACTTCAGAAGCTGCGGTGGTATACTGAACCGAAACCGCAGGTTTTACCATTCCGGCGAGACCGAAGACCCCATGCAGGTAATCAAATGGGCCTCAGAGCAGTTTCCCGGGTCCAACCTCTTTGCAGCCGGGTTTTCACTGGGCGGCAGCGCACTTCTCAATTTCCTTAAGCGATATGGCGACGATCAGCCACTTACAGCCGCTGCGGCAATCTCGGTGCCCTTCGATCTGAAAAGAGGGTCACTCAATCTTGAGAATGGCTTCAATAGAATCTACTCTCTCCGGTTTCTTCGAACCCTCGAAGAGAAACTGCGCAACAAGCGTGAACGATTCCCTGATCTGCCGTCCTTTACGGGTAGTACCCTTTACGATTTTGACGATCAGGTAACCGGACCAATTCACGGATTTAAAGGGGCTGATGACTACTACCAACAGTGCTCCAGCGCATTTTTCATGGATCAGATAGTGACAAAAACCCTCATAGTACACAGTATGCAGGACCCGATGTGTCCCTACCAATGGGTTCCGATTGATGAGATCCGTAAGAATCCAAACCTTACCCCTGCATTTACCGAAGAGGGTGGGCATGTTGGCTTCTGGAGCCTCCCTCCCGGTTGGCTCAACAAATCGATAGGAGATTACTTTTCCGGGCATCTTCGAAACCGATCAGCGCTATAAGCAGTTACGATGGGTATCCGAACGGAGCTATCCGTATCTTAAGTGCATTCTAAAACCTATATTCAAGAAAGTTATGGTCATCATTATCGGCGCAGGCCCCATTGGTCTCGCCACCGCCATTGAGCTGAAGAAAAGAGGCATTAAAACGAAGCTGATCGATCGGGGATGCCTGGTCAATTCGATCTACAACTACCCCACCAACATGACCTTCTTCTCCACTTCAGAGAGGCTGGAGATCGGCAATATTCCCTTCATTTCGCACGGCCCAAAACCAACCAGAAAAGAGGCACTGGAGTACTACAGGCGCGCTGCTGAACACTACGATCTTGACATCAATCTCTATGAGACCGTAAAAAGTGTGGATGGTACAGACGGCAGCTTTGTGGTTCATTCAGAGAAAGGAAGCTACAAGGCTGAAAAAGTTGTACTGGCTACCGGATTTTACGGCCAGGAGAAAAAAATGAACGTACCGGGAGAGGAGCTCCCCAAAGTTCTTCACTACTACGATGAGCCTCATCGCTACGCCTGGCAGAATGTGCTTGTTGTTGGGGGCGGGAACTCAGCAGTAGATGCAGCATTGGAAACCTGGCGATGCGGTGCCAATGTCTCTGTTCTGGTGCGAAAGTCTGAACTTAAACCGAGCGTAAAATACTGGGTGAAGCCAGATATTGAGAACCGTATCAAAGAGGAGTCCATTAAAGGGTACTTTAACTCTGAAGTGTTGGAGATTCGTGAGAAAGAGGTCGACATCCAGACACCCAAGGGCAAGAAAACGATCAAAAACGACTTTGTTCTCGCAATGACCGGGTATCAGCCACATTTTGGATTAATGAAAAAACTGGGCATTGAATTAACTGACGATGACGTACAGATGCCTGTCTACGATGAACATACCCTGGAGACTAATAGAAAAGGGCTCTACGTAGCAGGAGTGGTTTGCGGGGGGATGGATACTAGCAGGCTCTTTATTGAAAATACCCGGATTCATGCAGAGCATATTGCCACTGATATCGAAAAGAAGAGAAACTGAAAAAATATCAGATAAAAAAAGAGGGCAAGCTACCCATATCACGCCGCTACGACCCGCTACCGCTGCTGCCTTCCGACCCTGACGGAGTTCACGGGGAGCTGGCTGTATGGAACTTGCCCCGAACACCCAAGATAAGGCTTTCCCCGTTAAAGTTAAATGAAAATCGAAGCATTTTTTCCCATTCAATCCCGAGTCATACTACCCGGATTGTGCCATCCCACTCGGGATCAAGGCTTTCACTCTTCAGCTTAAGGCACTCTGCAATATAGATGGATGATGGGTTCACCGATTTTGCGGCTTCAAGGTGGGTGGACTCATACTGAAGCAGGTCCCTGAAAATCTCTTCGGCAGCTTCAAATTCGCCACTCTGATAGTGCTCCACTCCTTTGCCAAATCGCTCAGCCAGTTCGACAACTTCAGCTGATGCGCCTGCTTTATACCCCAGCAGCTGATAGAGACCGAGTGGCTTCTGTCTTCCTTTCAATTTTACATAGCCGAGATACCGAAAGAGAAACTCATCAAGATCGCGAACCCTGCTTTCGGTCTCTTCTGATACAATCGCATAGACCCCCAAAGCTTTACATGCTGACTCACACCGGGCTCCCACATTTACCTGATCGCCCATAACCGTGTAGTTGAAGCGGCGCTCCGAACCCACATTACCCACGAGCATGGTGCCCGTATTGACGCCAAATCGGGTTCTAACCGGAAGCCTGTCGGTATCGGCCTCATCCCACTCACTTCCACAGGCAATAACGGTACGGCAGGCGTTGGCCGCATGCTCTTCTGATGGGACAGGCGCACCATAAAAAGCCATCACCGCATCCCCGATATATTTATCCAGTGTACCCTGATGATCATTGATGATTGCCGACATATGGTCGAGGTATCGATTCATCATACCAACGAGCTCATCAGGCTTCATTCCCTCCGAAAAGGGTGTAAAGTTCTCAATATCGCTGAAGAGCACCGTCAGCTCCTCTTCCGAGCCACCCAGCTTGTAGGGGATATCATCCTCAACCATTCGCTCAACCAGCTCCGGTGAAACGTATGAGGAGAACATCGACTTGATCTTTCTCTTCTCGCGCATTTCGTAGAGTACACTCTGTAGTGTGGAACCGGTATAGGCCAGACCAATTGCCAGCAACACCGGAAGGATCGGCAGGTATAGATTTTGTGTGAGAAAGAGCAAAACAATCAGGATAGACCATGAGGCTATCAACAGGAGTGTAGCAAACAGAGCACCCCATCCTACCAGCCAGATGGTAACCAGGAATGTGGTCAGGAAGGCTACGGAGACCAGGATCAGGTTGAGAGTAAATCCGGTTTCCCGCAGAAAGTTTTGATCCAGAATTGTTTGGAGTGCGTGCGCATGAACCTCAACCCCGGCCATAGATCTGTCATTAAATGCATCCGGAAATGGCACCTGATGAAAGTCTTGAAGCTCCGGCATCGTTGCCCCAATCAGCACCACACGATCTTCCAGAATCCCCTGATGCAGAAGCCCATACTCAGGATGATCAAATTCATTAACCTCAAAAGCCCGCTGTTCAGTTGTGGTCTCAAAATCGGCGTCATCCACAATTCGCTCCAAACTGATGTAATCGAAAGAGCGGTATCCTCCGTAGTAGTTGATCAGCATCCGGTTTTCGGCATTCTTCGGGATCTGAGCCCCTCCTGCCAGAAACTGATCTCCCCTGTTTACAAAAGTGACGCTCTCACCCTTCACAAGCGGCAGCGTCTGAAGTGCCAGTGAGTAGTAGGATTCGCCCTGATGGTTGAACTGAAGCGGGTATGAACGGATAAACCCATCAGAATCCCGCTGCATCTCTACAAATCCAACCTGAAGCGGGGATGCCTCCATTAATCCCTCAAGCGGAAATACGGGAGATATACTCTCCACTACAAAGGCGTCACTTCCTCGCGTATCAGTTCGCCTGAAACCGCCAATAAAGAGTACATTTCCCGCTTCAGCGGCCGCCTCTGCAAAGAGTGAATCGTTGGCCTGATCATACATGTCGTTCTGATCAAACATCACGTCAAAAACGATAGCGCGGGCTCCTGCCTTGTTCAGATTTTCAATTAATTTGGCGTAAACGTAGGTAGGCCAGGGATATTTATATGGAATTTCCCGGTCTGCCTGCTGACTCATCTCAACAATAAGAATATCGCTATGATCCAGGTCGATCGGTCCACGGATCTGGAACAGGATATCACGAAATTTAAGATCCCCCGTTTGAACAGGTGCAGAGATGAAGAGCAGCAGGGAGAGGAACCCAGTCACAAGAAGGGTTAACAGTATTGAACCGCGATTTTTCAATGGTGAGTGTCCGGCAAAATAGTTGTTAAAGCCTGCAGATTAATCGAATTTATTATACAACCATTTGAAGCGATTGCCAAAAGATGGGGTGAACCGGTACTGCAATTATCTATTGATCGTCAGGGTCGTCCTGCACTACATAACTGGTGAAGCTACGGTTCAGTGGCACATCAGATCTCAGGCGCACCATCTCATTGAGCTGATCGATCTGACCGCCAGAAAGTCTGCCGGTCACAATATCGTAAGCATTTTCATCAATCTGGGCAAACATACCGTTTCGAAGAGTAGAAGTTTGCCCGGTTCTCAATATCATCACATCGGCCTCACCACTCTCTACCCAGAAAAATCCGGACGACTGAATCCCGGCACTTCCGCGCTCCAAAACTGCGACCGAATTTCCGGCTTCCACTTCGAACTGCTTTTTGAGTGATGATGGAATTTTTATAATTACATCACCAAAACTAAGGGAAATGCGCACGTGCATCTCCCGGTCGTTATATCTGTCCGTATAGATTGTCAGATCTGACTGGGGCGACACATAGACTTCTGAGCCGTCATTAAATTTAATCGATGCATACTCATTAAACTGGGTTTGAACCCGGCTTCCGGAACTGAGAGTGGATTGATAAATATTCACCGTGTCTCTTGATAAAGAGCTAAAATCACTCTCAAGAGATTCCGTAGTATCGGATAAAGAGCTACTACTCTCATCAATCTCCTCACTCTGAGCCTGCGTTAAAGGGGCTACAGATAGCAGTACAATTAGGGTGATGAATATTTTATGCGTCATAATGAATATCATGTTCCGGAAAGAGGGTCCGGCAAGCCAATTTGACTTTTTTTGAACCTAACGATTAATCTGAATCAATTGCAGATCTCTGCCGGTAACCCTATTCACCTGAGAAAATGGGATTTGTTCCGGCCAATTCATCAATAATACCATATAGTTAGTGTAACAGAACTACTGCCTTCTCCTCTCAAACAACAACAGACATAAGAAAAAACTAATATTTGAAGTTCGGAAAGCTGTGCAGAAAATCCGGATTCATAGTGATATTTCCTTTTTTTTGCACTATTCGGGAACAAGAGAAGCAAAACCGGGGTATGTGCTCCTGTTGAGAACACCTAACTAACGGTACGACCGAAGAAATACGGATGTGATAAATACGAAGGGCAAAAAAACCATAAAAAAATA
>JAFIFA010000068.1 GCA_020832225.1 Balneolaceae bacterium | reverse complement strand
AGTATTGCGGTATGTGAAAGTCGGCCTGTACCTCGGTTTTATTTCGGTTTTCACTGCTGCTCACAATTTGCGTATTCGTCACTTCCGCATCGGTGTAGACATCAAAAAAGGTCTCCCATGCAATATCATCGGAAGCCACTCCCCGGCTCTGCTCCCGGTTGATGAGCCTGGACGGATAGCCTTCGGTAACTGCGCTGATCTTCCCGTATAGATCCCCATCCTCCCTCAGATCTGCATCGATCCGGATCTCCATCCGAAAAATGCTCTCGTCTGGAATCAGATCGATCCATTCATACTCCCGGCCCGATAATGCCATCCCCTGCTGATTGAGTGATTCCGGCGGAATCAATCCCGGCATGCTGTGGCTGTATGAACCATCCATGATGTAGTCACGCCCGCCAATACGGGTCGTTACCAGCATCCGGTTAAACTGATAGAGAGAGGGGAATGATTTGTTGATTCGCCCGAATTCGCGTCCCGAGATGTAGAGGGGGCGCACATCATAGCCGGCTCCTTTCAAGAGGGTTAGCAGCGTCATGTTGATTTCAGCCTGATCGGCGGGATCCCCATTCAGAACGTGGCTAATAGCGCACTCTGTAAAGACAGCTGAGCTCTCATTAAACTGCATTCTGCTGTTCAAATAGCTGAATATGGAGTCCTGCCTGGCAACCAAATCATCCACCTCCTGATAGAGTGAATCTCCCAATGCAAGCAGTTCCGGATGGTTATTCACAACCTCCATCGGCTCGATGTTGCGGTAGATCTGCGCGGCCACAAACTCCCAGCTATTCTCAAGTGGCTGTCTTGGGATACCAAATTCACTTATCTGAAACCGGAGCTTGCCCCGGATATCATCAAAAGATGAGATATAGGAGGAGGCGTCGATCTCCGGCACATCCCTCGCGTGCCAGCTTTGAATATAGACAGGATCGGGCCTTTCGTAGGTAAAAACCATCGGCACACTGCTGGTATCCACGCGATGCTCCTCGTAATTATACTCAAAATCGATATTCTCTTCGATTGTTTCATAGCGCAGAAAATGCTCGTTTTTGAGGTAGAGATTGGCCTCCCTCACTGGAACACGGTGGGAGAAGTAGAAATCGGGCAGCTCTTCAATATATCTGCGTTCAAGGGTATATTTGTACTCTATGATGCTGCCCTCTTCCACATCCGGCATCTCCAGCTCCAGAATTCGGTAGCGGCTGTTCAGCTCCACATGGCGCGCATCGCTGTCATCCACAACCCGGAAAGATCCATCAGGCTGATGTACCCTGCCCTCCAGGTTTCGCACCCGCTCCATGTCCTGATCAAAATAGTAGGGAATGCCGATCAGCCCCGCCTCTGCCTGGTAAATGGGATCGTCCGTCAACACACGAATCCGGATCAAATGATCGATTTGCGCCAGAATTCCAGGGCCCTCATCACTTATCCGGATGGTTGCATTTCGCAGCAGGTACTCGTAAGGAGAGCCGTGATCCACCTCCAGCTCCCTATCCTCATCCGTAATGTGGCTGAAGCGGTCAAAAATCCGAATCTCTTGAAGGATCTCGTTATCTGTACCCTGAGCGGCCATTTGCGCCGGAATCAGCGAAATCAGAAGCAATATAAGCAGATGATATCCGGGAAAGTTCAAACCGCTACTCTGGGATGATTGTGAATGGTAATCGTCAGGATCTTAAATCATTCTGAACAAAACGACCGCGGTTATAAATTCCAACGGCCCTTCCGGTCATTTCGCGATCGAGATATGGTGAGTTCTTCGATTTGGAGCGAACCTCTCTCTTCGTGAACGTCCATTTCTCATCGGTATTGAAGAGTGTGATGTTCGCTTTTTTACCTTTCTTAATCTGTGGCTGTTCCAGGTTCAGGATTTTCCTCGGATTTATCACAAGTTTCTCCAGAATCTGCTGAAGAGTCAGTTTACCCGGTTCAAGCAGTCGCTCCACGGTAACACTCCAGGCCGTCTCGAGCCCAATTATGCCGTTTGGAGCATAGATAAACTCCACCTCTTTCTCTTCAATGGCGTGTGGCGCGTGGTCTGTACAGATCACATCGATGGTTCCGTCAACCAGGCCTTCGATCATCGCATCTACATCATCCTGTGTGCGCAGCGGCGGGTGCATCTTCACATTGGTATCGAAATCTCTTCGGTCGATCTCCTCGTCGGTCAGATCAAAATGGTGGGTACAAACCTCGGTGGTCACGTTGATACCATCCGCCTTGGCCCTGCGAACCTGTTCCACTGCATTTCTGGTGCTGATGTGTGCCACATGTACATGGCCTCCGGTAAACTGGGCAAGCAGAATATCGCGTGCAATCATCGCCTCTTCAGCGATACCGGGGGTTCCATCCAGACCGAGCCGTGTGGAGACCACCCCTTCATTCATATGTCCGGGCCTTGAGAGATCGAGATCCTCTTCATGATTGATAATCGGCACGCCAAGCATCGAAGAGTACTCCAGTGCAATGCGCATCACCTGGCTGTTATATACCGGATCGCCATCATCGCTGAAAGCAACCGCTCCTCCCTCTTTCATATCAGCCATCTCGGCGATCGATTTGCCGGCACGGTCTTTGGTCACACAGCCGATCGGGTGAACATCGACGGCTAGCCCTTCCGCCTTCTTTTTGATGAACTCCACAACATCACGGGTGTGGGTGGCCGGATTGGTATTGGGCATACAGGCCACCTCTGTGAATCCGCCAAAGGCTGCTGCATCACATCCGGTTCGGATCGTCTCCTTATGCTCATAACCCGGTTCGCGGAGGTGAATATGCATATCCATCCAACCACCGCTCACAAAAGCTCCTTTCGCATCAAATACCTTCTCTCCATCCGCTGCTTCCAACGAATCTGCGATGTCAGTGATGATGCCGTCTGATATGCGGATATCCTCCTTCTTTTCACCATTATGGCCATCTCCGACCGGTTTACAGTTCTTAATCAGCAGATTGGGCGTGGATTCCATAAGTTGAAATATTTATTCTTTGATTTATTACGGTGCAAATATAGCCCGATTTAGGCATAATTACAGGTATGAGATTGGTAATCGAAGGAGTCCGCCTCAACCACTATTTGCATGGATTAACCTATGGAGTGATCTGATCATGAGAAACCTGAGAATTGAAAGCCTGAACGGAAAAGAGATCGAGAATAGAAAGCGGGAGATTGCCCGGCTCCGCATTACGGTCTTTCGTGAATTTCCCTACCTCTATGACGGAGACTTTAAGTATGAGGAGAACTATCTCGAAACCTACATCAACTCACCCGAAAGCCTGGCGGTTTTGGTGTTTGATGGTGATGATGCTGTAGGGGTTTCGACCGCACTGCCAATGGAGCATGAAGAGGGCGACTTCATGCGTCCGTTTACTGAAGATGGGTATGATCCATCCAGGGTTTTCTACTGCGGGGAGTCTGTACTTTTGAAGGAGTACCGCGGCCGGGGGCTCTATTCCGATTTCTTCAGCCGGCGGGAAGAGCACGCCAAAGGTCTTGGGCGTTTCAACCTTTGCACGTTCTGTGCTGTGGTGCGTGATGAGGGCCATCCGCTGAGGCCTGCTCAATACAAACCCCTCGACTCCATCTGGAAACGATATGGATACACCCGAAAGCCGGAATTGCGAACCACCTACAAATGGAAAGACCTTGGAGAGAACAGTGAAAGCAAGAAAGAGATGGTTTTTTGGATCAAGGAGATCTGAGCTGTAAAGGATTGGACATTATCAGCTGAAAAAGAGATTTTCAGAACATGAGTGACCAAATACCATTTTCATTCGACACCGCCACCGTTACCGAAATTACCAACCGGATCAAACGGATCCTGGAGGGAAACTTCAGCGACCTGCTGGTTGAGGGCGAAATCAGCAACGTGAGTCGCAGCCGAAACGGGCACTACTACTTTACTGTGAAAGACTCCGGAGCTCAGCTTCCATGCGTTATCTGGCGCAGCACGGCCGATCGTCTAGGGATAACGCTCACCGATGGTCAGCAGGTGGTTCTCGGTGGGGATATTCAGGTCTACGCCCCGCATGGGCGATATCAAATGATCGTGAGTCTCGTTCAGCAGGCAGGTGTAGGAAAACTGCAACAGAAGTTTGAGGAGCTTAAGAAAAAACTTGAGGAAGAGGGACTCTTTGAAGCTGAAAGAAAAAAACCGATTCCTCCTTATCCCATGAGAGTGGGTGTCATCACCTCATCCACAGGTGCGGCATTTCAGGATATCCGCTCAACCTTTGAACAGCGCTGGCCAGTTGCCACGCTGCTTCTCTATCATGCAAGCGTACAGGGGGTGAACGCAGCCCCTGAACTGGTTCACGCCATCGATTACTTCAACAATCAGAAAGAGCCCGTAGATCTGATCATCATCGGGCGTGGAGGTGGTTCGCTTGAGGACCTCTGGCCGTTTAATGAGGAGGCTGTTGCCCGATCGATCTATAAGAGTACTATTCCGGTGATCAGCGCTGTTGGCCACGAGGTGGACTTCAGTATCTCAGACTTCGTGGCCGACGAACGTGCTGCCACACCTACACAGGCGGTTATTATTGCTGCCCCTGATATCAATGAACTCCGCTATCAGATTGAGGATTACACCTCCTCAATCACCCAAAATGTGAAACAGAAGCTTGAGGCGCGCCGGGAGTATGTGAACCGGCTTGCCCATTCACACGCCCTGCTGGTTGTTCAGGAGAAGATACGCTACCACCGCAAGCACCTCTCCTCCCTTCAGGATCAGCTCAGAAACCGGTTTGGCCGTATGCTGTCACATCGGCGGGAAGAGGTACAGAATCTGACTGCAAAGGTGGAGCGCCACAATCCAAAGCTGGTGCTGCAGCGACAGCAGAATCGACTCGAAACAGCACGAGAGCGCCTTCAAAACCGATACGAGAAGGTGTTGAATGCAAAAAAAACAGAACTATCTGAAACACTCAGTCTGCTAAAGGAAGTGAACCCAAAGGCGCCCCTGGAACGGGGATTTACGCGTATTCTTCAGAAAGGAACCTGGATTCGCTCTGCAGAACGGTTTGATCCCGCAGGTGAAACAGAGATTGAGTGGAATGATGGTGTGCGAAAGACCGGCAAGCGTTAATAGAATCAGATTCTCAGGATTTAAGTCGATGCGATCCAACAGTTTTGTTAGATTGCTTCCCTTAAAAAGGATTACATTAAACAAAATCAGACATAAAAAACTCTATGAACACCCTCATTACGGGTAGTAATCCGGACTCCATTTCAATTTTAACCAGGGCACTTGAGAGGCGCTACCACAGGGTAACATCGTGTGAACCGGGGGCAGGCGCACTTGAGAAGATGGATCGGGATAACTTCTCTCTGATTATCCTTAGTGATTTCTCGGAGGAAGCTATCAGTTTTTGCAGACAGGTAAGAGCCCGTGAGTTTGGAAAACGGTACACCATATTTGCCGTGGTGGGTAAAGAGCATATTGATCAGCTCTCCCGCCTGCTCGATGCGGATGTAGATCAATATATTGTTGAATCACTCTATGATGAACAACGGCTGGACGTGAGGCTCTCATTTGCCGAGAAGATGGCCCGTAATAAAGAGGGGCAGTTTTTGATCGAGCAGAAACTGCGCGAGAGTGAAGCGAGGGCACGAAGCATTCTCAGAACCACGGTTGATGCAATCATTACCATCGATGACAAGGGAACAGTCCGGACATTCAACCGCGCCGCCGAAGAACTATTTCAGTATAAAACTTCAGAAGTAGTGGGAAAAAACGTCAAGGTGCTAATGCCACAGCCCTATCGCCGTGAGCATGATGATTACATCTCAAACTATAATAGATCAGGAAACCGAAAAATCATCGGTATTGGGCGTGATGTTACCGGAAAGCGAAAAGATGGAACCACATTTCCGATGTACCTCGCTGTTAGTGCGGTAAATGTAAACGGGCAGCGGATCTATACCGGGATTATCAGGGATATCACCGAACAGCGGCGTCTTGAACAGGAGGTGCTTCGAATTAGTGAACACGAACGACATCGCATTGGGCAGGATCTTCACGATGGTCTCGGGCAGATGCTTACCGGGATCAGCCTGATCAACCGGAGTATTTCTAAGAGATTAAAAGATGAAGAGCACCCCCTCGCTGATGAGGTGGAAGATATTACCATAAAAGTTAAGGAGGCTGATGAGTATGCACGCAGCCTTTCCAGGGGATTGATACCTGTTGAGTTTGAGGATAACGGCCTTATTGCAGCTCTCGAGCGGCTCAACAAGCATGCGGCAGCACTCTTCGGAATTGAGTGTAACCTGGAGTACAACACCAATATACAGCTGGAAGACACAACCAGCCTCATTCATTTATACCGAATTGCTCAGGAGGCCACCAGCAACGCAGTGAAACATGGAAATGCCTCCAAAGTATTTATCAGGCTTCACGCTGATGATCATCGTGTTCAGCTTATAATTGAAGATAACGGAACCGGCTTTTCCGACAACTGGGAGGAGCAAAAAGGGCTTGGAGTTCGTATCATGCAGTTCCGCGCACGCCTGGTGGGGGCAAATCTCGAAATTCGGGAGAGCGACAAGGGCGGCGCTGCCATTATTGTTACCCTATTATCCGTTGGAGCGACATACAAATTAACCGAAGCATAGAAAACCATGTCTAAAAGTAAACAGATCTACCTTGTTGATGACCATCCCTTAATGAGAAAAGGACTTGCCATGACCCTCGATAATGAGGTTGGGTTTGATGTTTGTGGACAGGCGGAATCGGCAGAAGAAGCATTAAACGAAATTCTGGATCTCAAACCGGATGCAGCCGTTATTGACATCTCTCTACCGGGGATGAATGGAATTGAATTGGTTAAAAACCTGCTGCACCAGATGCCGGAACTGAAAATCCTGATCGTCTCCAGGCATGATGAGGAACTCTATGCGGAGCGGGCTATACGCGCCGGTGCCAAAGGGTATCTGATGAAGCTGGAGGCGGTTGACGTACTCGTTGCGGCCCTTCGCCAGATCCTGAACGGCGGCATATATCTGAGCGACAAGATCGGTAATAAGCTGCTGATGAAGATGGCAACAGGAAATAGCGCCAAAAGCGACAATCCGCTCGATCTACTCAGCGACCGTGAACTGGAGGTATTTGAATTAACCGGGAAAGGGATGTCAACCAAAGAGATCGGTAAAAAACTGCACATCTCGGTAAAAACAGTAGAGAGCCACCGCGCTAATATAAAAGACAAACTTCAGATCAGTTCAGCCAATGAGTTGATGCGTCATGCCGTTCGATGGGTGGAAGAGGGATCGAGGTAGAGGAGCTCAAAGGTGGAAGCTGAAAGCTCAAAGGGCCCGGATTTCTGGAACTGTTCCCTCCGCGATCCCTGCGCCTTCTCCGCGTCCGCCGCGGTTAAACTGACCCGAAACCCGTAAAAGAGACAGTTCT
>JAFIFA010000066.1 GCA_020832225.1 Balneolaceae bacterium | reverse complement strand
CAAACTCCTACTACCCAAATCAGTACGACAACCCCAGCAATACGAAGTCTCACTATCTTACTACGGGACCTGAGATCTGGGAACAGACCGAAGGGAAAATCACCCATTATGTGGCCGGTATGGGCACGGGCGGCACCATTTCAGGAACCGCAAAATATCTTAAAGAGAAGAATCCCGATATCAAAGTGATTGGTGTTGACAGCGTAGGTTCTGTTTACAAGAAATATTTTGAAACCGGTGAGTTCGATAAAAATGAGATCAAACCCTACATCACCGAAGGAATCGGTGAGGATATCATTCCGGGCAACATCGATTTTGACCTGGTGGATGATGTTGTACAGGTCGGAGATAAAGATGCGATGGTTACTACCCGGGATCTTGCCAAAAAAGAGGGACTCTTTATCGGTGGCTCATGCGGAGCCGCTGTATTTGGCGCTCTTACCTATGCCAGGGAGAATAAACTTGGCAAGGATGCACTTGTGGTGGTAATCCTGCCCGACAGTGGCACCCGCTACGTCTCCAAAATCTACAACGATGAGTGGATGAAGAAGAACGGATTTATGGATTAATCTCCGAAAAAACCGATTAGCGAATCAGTCATTGAAATTTCAAATTTGAACCATTTCAGAAAATGAATCAAAACAAGCCTAAAAAAGGAAAGCCGATCGAAATTGAACTGAAAGAGGATGAATCTACGGGTACCTACTCCAATCTGGTAATGATTACCCATTCACCATCTGAGTTTGTATTCGATTTCATCTCTATGATGCCGGCCGTTCCGAAAGCAAAAGTGGTTAAACGAATTGTTATGACGCCCGACCATGCGAAACGCCTGGCCAATGCGCTGAACGACAACATCCGCAAGTATGAGGCGGAGCACGGCAACATTACCTCCAAGGAGAAGTTTGACATGCCCTACAACTACAGAGGGCCAAAACCGGAAGCGTGATCGCAAGCAGATGTCGAAAAATGTAATCGTAACGGGCGGAGCAAACGGCATCGGGCGGGCTGTGGCGCTCGCATTTGCCCGGAAGGGTTATGATGTGACCATTGCCGATATAGACAGCAATGCCGGTGCCAAAGCGGCTGATAAGCTGAACAGAGAGGGGAAAGATGCGCTTTTTGTTCGGTGTGATGTGAGCGATCCGAACGCCATTAAAACTTTGGTTGAGAAGAGTGCCGGACGCTTTGGCGGTATCGATGTCGTGATCAATAATGCCGGAATTTCTGAGTTTACCCCACCTCAGGAACTGACGTTCGAGAAGTGGGATCGGGTTCTGAACACCAATCTGAGAGCGGCATTTCTTCTGACCCGTGAAGCTGCTCCATTCCTCTCGAAAAACGAGGGCGGAGGTGCCGTTGTCAATATTGCATCAACAAGAGCGTTGATGTCTGAGAAGAATTCGGAAGCTTATGCGGCCTCAAAAGGCGGACTGTTAGCCCTTACCCACGCAATGGCAATAAGCTACGCTGAAGATGGAATTCGGATAAACTGCATCAGTCCGGGCTGGATCCATACCGGAGATCCGGACGACCTTCGAAAGATTGATCACAAACAGCACCCGTCAAAAAGGGTTGGAACACCTGATGATATCGCACGAGCCTGTCTCTTTTTGGGTGATGAAAAGAACAGCTTTATCAATGGTGAGAATCTTGTGGTTGATGGCGGGATGACCCGAAAGATGATCTACGAACACTAAACGGCGCACGTTCCCCTATTTCTTCGCCAGAAGCAGCATCAAAATAGCGATGCAGGCAAAAAAGACATGCGGGAAGATGGCAGCGAACTCCGGGGTTACGGTACCCGCAATCCCAAACGGTTCGATGATTTTCATGATCGCCAGATAGATAAAGCTGATCGAGAATCCGAGGGCGATGTAGACTCCCTTTCCACCTTTTCTTCGCTCCGTAGCCAGGGCAAAGCCGATCAGGGCGAGTACAACGATTGATACGGGATAGGCCATTCGGCTAAACAGCTGAACCTGCGGCAGGGTGATACCCCCGGCGCCAATTCTCCGGATGGAGTCGATATACTCCAGGGCATCGGGGTAGTTGAGCTGATAGATGTCCGATGAGCGGCGGGCCAGGTCCCGTGGCAGGATGTTCAGGTCCAGCTCCATCCGCTCGGAAGAAGTCTCTTCAAATTTCGTCTTTTCAAATACCCGATCACGGGCTCGGTCTGTAATCCATGTTTGAGTGGAATCGACCCAGGTAATCCGGTTGGCGGTTACCATTCGTTTGATCTGATCTCCGTCAAACTCAACATAGGTGGTTCGGTAGCCCACGTTCGCGTTGGCATCATAGAAGTTGATATTCAGAATGGTGCTGTCCGACTCCTGCCTGAAAATACCGCCCCGGTCAATACGGTCTGCGCTGCCTCCCGAAAGGTATTCCCGCTCAAAAGCGATTCGTTCGGCATTGGAGACCGGAATCACATATCCATCCAGGTAGCTCACTGTTCCCGCAATGCAGAGGCCAAAAAAGAGATAGGGTAGCGAGAGCCGGTAGAGGCTGATGCCGGACGCCTTGATCGCGGTAATCTCGAGCCGTTCGGTCAACTGAACGGTCAGGTAGAGGCAGGCAATCAGAACGGCAAGCGGCGATACAAGCCGGATCATCTCCGGGATGTAGTTCAGATAGTAGAGCCGCCAGATGTCGATCAGCGATGCACCCTTGTCCACAAAATCATCGCTGTTCTCGGAAAAGTCGACGATAATGAAGATGCAGATCAGCATCACCAGTACAAAGATGGCGATTGCCGAAAGCCGGAAAAAAATATACCTGTCCAGTCTATTCATCTTTCCGCCAGAGATTGGTAATCCGAATGGATGAACTGACGTGCAGGATCAGAATCAGACCGATGATAAAAAAGAAAATATTAATAGCCCACATACCCATGAAGGGTGAAATGATCATACGGTCGGCTAGTTTTTCGCCCTGGATGATCGCAATAAAGTAGATCGTCAACAGTCCGCCGCTAATCAGTGCGGCAACCCCCAGGTTTCCTTTTCGGGTTAGCATGCCGATTGGTGCGCCAAGCATGATGAATACCACGCAGGCGAACGGGATTGAGAGCTTTTTATGGACCTCAACCATGAACTCAGCGATCCGGAAATCGCGCCAGCCGGAGTTGGAGCGGTAGTTATCCATCTCGGAGCGGTAGCGGTCGATCGCATTAATCGCACGGTTGATGGCAGCGATCTGAGTGGATGCACCGGGCAGGTCTTGAACAGTCATAAATTGACTGTCAAAAACAAAACTTGTGTCGCTGTCCTCATCCTCCATTAAAGAGAGAGCACGGCTGGTTTCGGATTTAAACGGAAGCATCTCGTGCTGACCGGTTAATTCACGGAACTTCTCAAATTCGCGCTGCTTTTCGATCCTCATAGTGTCCACAACAGCGAGCATTGCCTGCGCGCTCATGGTGCGGTCGGTTCGGCTCCGCTGATCGGGGTTCGACCGGGAGAAGGCCATATCGGATAGATCAAAGCTCATGCGGTACTGCCGGAAGTTATTTCGCTCCAGAGTCTCTTCATCGCGGCGCTCTCCGGGAATGAACCGCATGATCGATCCATCAAAAAGGTGAAGCGAAAGCGTTGATTGATCGGGGCTCTCCAGCCATCCGCGGTCGGCGCTGATAAAGGCACGGTTGCGGTTGTCAGACTGATCCTGAAAGACGCGGACATCGTAAAGTGAGTCGGTTTCACTGTCGATATTTCGAATCAGAAAGGTGTACCCGTCCAGGTCTTCATAAAAGATGCCGGGCTGCAGATCGAAGGCCGGTTTCTGCATTCGGATATCGAGAAAGAGAGAACGCGCCTTGTGGTTTGCCTCCGGCAGGATGTAGTTGGAAAAGTAGGCGGAGCCAAGAAAAAGGATGAATCCGGCGCCCAATACAGGCAGGATCAGTTTGATCGGATTGATGCCCGCTGCACGTATGGCGGTGAGCTCATTCCACTCGGAAAATTGGCCGAAGGCCATCAGGGTAGAGGTGAGAACGGCTATCGGTATAGCCAGAACAACCATATAGGCGAGGTTAGTGAGGATCAGCTCAACAACGATCATAAACGGTAGACCTTTTCCAACCAGCTTGTCCACGTGCAAAATGAGAAACTGCATCAGGAGCAGAAACATCACCGTGAGGAAGCAGAATAGAAACGGACCTATATGTTTAACCAGTAAATTTGTCTGAACTCGGTTGAGCATGCTGCAATATAAGGGCTATTGACTACGATCAGAAGCACCACTTTAACGAGAAAAAAGCCGGGTTATTTGGAAATGGCTAAATGCCGATAACATAACTGATATCTGTTCTGTTGGTAAAGTTCGCTTCTGACTTTCAACATAACGGGGAAACAATTATTATTCTGAATAACGCACAAGAGGCCGGGATCTTCTTTAAAATTAGCAGATGGTGTATCAGATGTATGTTTTTACGCGTTTGGTAGCTTCCGGAACCCTTTCTATGTGCGCATGGCAGAATATTCCCATTTGAACTTAAATTCAAGAATCCTATCGAATAAACCGATACGAATCGAAACTCGTCGAAAACCTTTTTCAACGTA
>JAFIFA010000059.1 GCA_020832225.1 Balneolaceae bacterium | reverse complement strand
CCCTCGTCTGCCTCCGCTTTCGCTACGGCATCCACTCCCCTCCCCGAGGCATCGGGACGCAAGCGCGAGGGGAGACTTTTACTCACGACTCATATCTCAAATCGCTTTCCCTGCCACGATATCATCCACAACCGAGGGATCGAGCAGCGTTGATGTGTCGCCCAGATTATCCATATCATCAGCAGCGATCTTCCTCAGAATTCTCCGCATGATCTTTCCGGAGCGGGTTTTGGGCAGGCCTGCCACAATTTGAATCTTATCCGGCTTGGCGATGGGGCCAATGATCTTGGTAACCAGATCATGAATCTCTTTTTTAAACGCATCCGGATCTTTCGGATCCTTTTCGCAGATCATAAAGGCAAAGACGCCCTGCCCCTTAATGTCGTGAGGGTAACCCACAATTGCAGTCTCCACAATATTGGGGTGCTCATTAATCGCATTCTCTATCTCTGCAGTGCCAAGTCTGTGGCCCGATACATTCAACACATCATCCACGCGTCCGGTGATGCGGTAGTAACCCTCTGCATCTCGCCGGCAGCCGTCGCCCGTAAAGTAGTGCCCTTTATAAGCACTCATGTAGGTCTTCAGGTAGCGCTCATGGTCTCCCCACACCGTTCGGGCTATTCCAGGCCACGGATGTTTGATGCAGAGATTTCCGTTCACTCCATTTCCTTCGATCTCCTTTCCATTTTCGTCCATCAACGCAGGAGAAATTCCGGGCAGGGGTAACGTTGCGAAACCAGGTTTGGTTGGTGTAATTCCCGCTAGGGGTGAAATCATAATACCGCCCGTCTCTGTCTGCCACCAGGTATCCACAATCGGACATTTACCGCCACCCACATGGTCGTTATACCAGTGCCACGCCTCTTCGTTGATCGGCTCACCCACGCTTCCGAGAACCTTCAATGAACTGAGATCATACTTCCGAACATAGTCCAGATCGTAGCTCATGAGCGCGCGTATTGCCGTTGGGGCGGTGTAGAAGTGAGTTACCTTATACTTTTCAACCACCTCCCAGAGCCGACCGGCATCGGGGTAGGTTGGGGTTCCTTCAAAAATGATTCCTGTAGCCCCGTTAAATAGAGGGCCATAGATGATGTAGGAGTGGCCTGTAATCCAGCCCGCATCGGCCGTACACCAATAGACATCCTCCTCCTCCACCTGGAAGACGTTCCGGAAGGTGTAGCTGGTGTAGACCATATATCCGCCACAGGTGTGCAGAACGCCTTTTGGCTTACCGGTGGAACCGGATGTGTAGAGAATGAAGAGCGGATCCTCGGCATCCATCTCCACCGCGGTGTGACGTTTCGACGCATTTCGAATCAGATTGTGCCACCACTCATCGCGTCCATCTTTCCAGTCGATATCGCGGTTGGTACGCTGGCATACAATCACATTCTTAACCGTCGGGCAGCTTTCAAGCGCCTCATCAGAGATATCCTTCAGCGGAACGTGCTTGTCGCCACGGCGCAGGCCATCGTTGGTGATCAGCATCTTGGCATCGCAATCCTGAATCCGTTCGGCCAGTGACTGTGCGGAGAATCCTGCAAACACAATGGAATGAACCGCCCCGATTCGTGCACAGGCAAGGGCTGCGATAATCAGCTCCGGAGTCATCGCCATGTAGATACAGACGCGGTCACCTTTTTCAATTCCTTTGCTCTCAAGCACATTGGCAAACCGACAGACATCCTCATGAAGCTGACGGTAGGTGATGGTACGGCGAAAACTGTCGGGGTGATTTGGCTCAAAAATAAACGCCGTTTTGTGCCCGATTGTGTTAAGATGGCGATCGAGCGCATTCTCAGTAATATTGAGCTTACCGCCTTCAAACCACTTGATATCCCCTTTTTCAAACCCGCCGGAGTGAACCTTATCCCAGCTCTTTCGCCAGTAAAAGGTGCCTGCCTCATGCTCCCAGAATTTCAGGCGATCCTTCTCACTCTGCCTGTAAATGTTCTGATATTCTTCGAATGATTTGATATTGAGCCACATAGCGTATCCGGTTAGGTTAACGTTGAATCTAAAAGCGCTTTTATGTTGTGGCTTTTTCCTGCCTTTTTCAAGCCATTATGGAAAAAACTTGCCGATTATCTTAAGATATAAAACCCTTTTACAGATCTGAATCTTTTGGAGGAACGTCACTTGAGGGCTTTTTGATTGGTAGAGTGTCTGAATCGCACATTAAACCTGAACATGTCTTCACTTTCTGAGTCTCTGATCGAGAAGTGGTTTAACCAAAAGGGATGGAAACCTTTTGAGTGGCAGAGAAACGTCTGGAGCGCCTCGCTAAATGGAGAGTTCGGACTGCTAAATGCACCTACCGGCAGCGGTAAAACGTTCGCGCTTTTCCTTCCCGTACTGATGAGGTGGATCGATGAACATCCAAAAACCTACGGTGAACTTGAGCAAAACGGCATCCAGCTGCTTTGGGTCACTCCGCTTCGTGCTCTGGCAAGAGATCTTGAAAAAGCGATGCAGACGGCCGTTGATGAGCTCGGCCTTCCTTGGAGTGTGCAGAGGCGAACCGGTGACGTCTCCTCATCCGTAAAACAGAAGCAGAAGAAACAGCTGCCGGAGGTTCTCATCATCACACCCGAAAGCCTGCATGTGCTGCTCGCCCAAAAGGGATACGATCGCCGGTTTAAAACACTGCAAAGTGTCGTGGTAGATGAGTGGCATGAGCTGATCGGCTCCAAACGCGGCACTCAGGCCGAACTAGCCCTCTCCCGCCTGAGGGGACTCAACCCGGATCTGCAGGTATGGGGGATATCTGCCACCATCGGCAATCTGGATGAGGCACTTGGGATGCTGCTCGGGCCTGATCGCCCGGAGAAGAGCAGGATCATCAAATCGGGAATAAAAAAACGGATCAACGTAGAGACCGTTCTGCCCGAAAGCGTTGAGACATTTCCGTGGGCAGGGCATCTCGGCATCAATCTCATTCACAAAGTTCTTCCCATACTCGAACATGAGGGCTCAACCCTGATATTCACAAACACCCGTGCCCAGTCCGAGATCTGGTTTCAGCAGCTGCTGGAGCAGAAACCAGATCTTGCTGGTTCGATCGCGCTTCATCACGGATCGCTCGATCACAAAATCAGGGAGTGGGTGGAGGAGTCGCTCCACGACGGCACCATAAAAACCGTGGTATGCACATCGAGTCTTGACTTAGGGGTTGACTTCGCTCCTGTCGACCGCGTGATACAGATCGGCAGCCCGAAAGGTGTATCCCGTTTTCTGCAGCGTGCCGGGCGAAGTGGTCACCAGCCCGACACCCTCAGCTCCATCTGGTTCGTTCCCACCCACGCACTTGAACTGATTGAAGCGGCAGCGCTTAAGGAGGCCACGGAGAGAGAGCTGGTTGAAGACCGCATTCCCGTACTCAAACCTTTTGACGTTCTCATTCAGTATCTCGTTACCCTCGCTGTATCTGATGGGTTTGAGCCGGAAGAGACCTTTCGGGAGGTGACATCCACCTTCGCCTATCAGACGCTGCGGCGTGATGAGTGGGAGTGGATCGTGCAGTTCATACAGTCGGGCGGAAGCTCACTGAGTCGGTACGATGAGTTTAATAAGGCCGAACCGGACGAGGAAGGAAGGCTTCGGGTTTACGATCGAAAGATTGCTCGCAGGCACCGGATGACGATTGGCACCATTGCCGGAGACAGCATGCTGCGCGTGAAATACCTGAAAGGCGGCACCCTGGGCCGAATCGAGGAGTGGTTCCTATCACAGCTCAACCCCCGCGACACCTTCTGGTTTGCAGGGCGCAATCTGGAGCTGGTCAAGATTAAGGATATGACGGCATTTGTTCGCAAGACGAAAGGAACCAGCAGCAAGGTGCCCAGCTATATGGGCGGACGGATGTCTCTCTCATCCAACATGTCTGATCTGCTGCGAAAAAAACTACATGAGACGATCGACGGCTCTTCAACCAGCATTGAGATGGAGACGATCAAGCCGCTATTTGATGTTCAACGAGAGCGCTCTGCCCTGCCTGATGACAACGAACTGTTGATCGAGAAGTCGTGGTCTAAAGAGGGTTGCCACTGCTTTTTCTTCCCTTTTGAGGGACGTTATGTGCATGAGGGGATGTCGGCACTGGTAGCGCATCGCATCTCAAAGCTGATGCCAATCACATTCTCCATTGCGATGAATGACTACGGCTTCGAGCTGCTATCAGATAAGGATATCCCCATTGAAGAGGCCCTCGAAAAGGATCTCTTTTCAGACGAGAACCTGATTCGCGACATCATGGCAAGCCTAAACGATACGGAGCTGGCCAAGCGCCGATTTCGTGGCATCAGCCGGATTGCAGGTCTTGTATTCCCAGGCTTTCCCGGCAACAGAAAACAGGGTCGCCATCTGCAGATGTCGTCCGGTCTCTTTTTTGATGTCTTCTCCGAGCATGAGCCGGACCATCTCCTGCTGCAGCAGGCGTATGATGAGGTATTGAATGATCAGCTTGATGAAGCGAGGCTTAGACGGGTGCTGCAGAGAATAGCCGGTCAGAAAATCGTTCTAAAAGAGGTGGATCGCTTCTCCCCGTTTGCCTTTCCAATCTATGCAGATCGTTTGCGTGAACGGCTCTCCTCCGAAAAGCTGGCCGATCGAATACTTCGAATGCAGAAAGAGCTCAAAAAGGATTAATATCACTCTTCCATGAATGATAACAGAACTGAATCCAGATCAGAGACACCAGTTGAAGTGGCAGGTGAGCAACTGCTGCTCCTGGCCGAGAAGGCGATATTTCTACCGAAAGGCAGAGAGCTGATCCTTTCCGACATCCATCTTGGCAAGTCAGGACATTTCCGAAAGCACGGTATTCCGGCCCCTGGTGCCATCAACAGCAACAATCTGGATCGTCTTGGCTCATTGATACGGGACAAGAACCCGAAACGTCTAATCGTACTCGGTGACCTCTTCCACAGCGAAGCCAATCGAGAGTGGTTTGAGTTTGAAGAGTGGAGAGCAAAATTTGACATCCCGCTTCTTTTGGTGAAGGGGAATCACGATCTGCTGCACCCCTCCTTTTATGAGAAAGCAGATATTGATGTAGTTGATGAGTTTGTTACAGGTCCCTTCAGATTGGTTCATGACCGAAACGATATATCCGATCTCGGTGACGATGAAATGCTCATCTCCGGCCATATCCATCCATCAATACGAATAAAGGGAAGAGGAAGACAGTCTCTGCGCCTGCCCTGCTTTCTGATTGGTGAAAAGGAGATCCTGCTCCCTGCTTTTGGAGGCTTTACCGGAACGCACAATATTGATCCCGGTGAAACGGACAGGGTCTATGCTGTGGTTGAAGATAGTGTACTCCCAATCAAAGTCTGACCCATGAAGAAAATTTTACCACCCCTCCTGATGCTCCTTTTCGGCGTTCACACCGTGCTTCACGCTCAATCGGTTGAACCCGATCTGGTTCAGATCAATGAAGAGCGAATTTCGATGAACAAGAACGGAATGTTGACTCTGGGGAGTTGGGCTATCGGCAACATTGCAATAGGCGGAATTGCCATGACTCAAACTTCAGGTAACGTGAAGTATTTCCATCAGATGAATGCCGCCTGGAATACGGTCAATCTTGCCATTGCCGGGTTTGGGTACTACGGATTACGAAATCAAAGTACGGGACTGTCACTCTCTGAAACCATTCATGAATATCACAATTTTGAGAAGATACTGCTCTTCAATGCCGGTTTGGATATTGGCTATATGGCGATTGGGGCCTATCTGTGGGAGAGGGGAATTCGAACAGACAGTTCAAGGCTGAGAGGGTATGGTCAATCGATGATTCTTCAGGGAGGGTTTCTCTTCACGTTTGATGTGATCCTCTATATACTGAGCCGCTCTCAGAGCAGCAGTCTAATCGACTCACTGGATAATCTGCAGTTCAGCGGAAACGGGCTCTCGCTAACCATACCGTTCTGACCCGATAATCTATTCTGATGATTTCCGCTTGAAGCAGTAGTGTAGAGCGTTTACAAGGCGCGACTTTTTGGTACGCACATTAGCTGAGGAAAATTTGAAGTGTGCGGCGTACTCTTTAGTCGATTTGTCCGGGTTGTTCAGAATATAGTCGATAAACTCACGGTTCTCCTCATCCAGTTCATTCAGGCAGCTTTTTAGGATCTTCATCCGTTCCTCTTCGATAAGAGCCTGAACCTGTTGAGCCGGCTCTGCCTGTTCATAATCTTCGTCGGGATCGGTATCAAAACGGTGCTGAAACTTGCTGTACTTCAGAAATTCATTTCGGCTGGCGGTCATCAGATAGCTGAAGATGTACTTATCCTCTTTGATCTTCTTTTTTTGAATACGCTCCAGTACATCCGCCATCGCCTGCTGGGCACACTCTTTGGCCACGTTACGATCTGCCTTCATCACAACGCGCAGATATTCCACGAGTCGGGGCATCACCTCCTTAAGCAAGCGATTTGCCGTTGGATCGTCCCCACCCTGTATAGCCACAACTAATTCCGAGTAGTCTACTCGCAAAACAGATGATTTATGTTAGTGCAAATGAGTCTTCTGAGCATACGGCCCGTCCCACAATTATCGGCCGAAATATGTCTTTCGTAAAAAAGAGCTCTCTACTATACAAATAAATTCGCCGAAAATCATTTTTGGGTGTACATGGAAACATTAAAAATTCGACCCAACCGTAGAAGTTTAAGTTTATTTCACTTAAGATTTTTCTTGTAACATTTGTTGTGCAGCTTTCTCTTTTAGTTAAGCAGGGTTGCGCAGTAAGAAAAGCAGGTTTCTGCGCATATATTGCCAGACGTGCTAAAACAGCGTGTTTTCCATTTGCAAACCACCGGTTTTAACGGCTGTAGGCCGGTGTTCAGCCAGATTGTTACAGACACAATCGGGCGCTTTTGCAGTTAGATAAGAGGATATTTTTTCCAATTTCTTATCGGATTTATGGGTCATTCTGTTAAGCAGATAATGATTAGAAGAATCTAATAAATATGCAACAGTTATTTTTACAGGATTTTTTACAGAAAAATGGACTCGTCAGAGATTTTTCCACTTTTTTGTAACAAATCTTTAACAAGACTCTCTTTTAGTTACCCCAAGTACACATTTTAAACACGGATCAAAATCACAGATACACTATGAAAAGCTCAAAAACGACACTTTCTCTACTTTCAGCAGCAGCATTCACCCTTGTTCTCTCAACCGGTTGTGCATCTGTTACAGATATTAATCACGACCAGCCAGAAGAATTTGACACCCAGATTCAGTCTTCCGAATCATTCGACGGAACCTGGGACCAGCGTAATGGCGACTCCATGGATCCAATCATCTACCGTCCAAGCGCTCAGCAGTAATTCCACCAAGTAGTTCATCACATTCAACCACCATTTGCAAAACCACTGACACTATGAAAGCTCTCAAAACCATCCTTACCGTTTCCACACTGATCCTCTTCGCCGGCTGCGCCTCTGTAACCGATGTGAACCTCGATCAGCCTGAAGAAAAACTCGATACTCAGATTCAGTCCTCCGAATCATTCGACGGAACCTGGGACCAGCGTAATGGCGACTCTATGGATCCAATCATCTACCGTCCTAGCGCTCAGCAGTAAGTTTCTTATCTTGTTTGGTTCCTGTTCGAATTAGAAGCATCAACTATGTTCAGAGTTTTTTTAACAGCCCTTTTTATCTGCTTTGCTTTTTTTCAGTTAGCAAATGCCGAAAGCGATTCAAAATTGCTGGAAGAGATACGCTCTGGAAACATTTACCCTGAGACAATTTGGGCTCTCAACTCAAAATTTCATAGCGTATCTGAAGAGGAACAGAAACGAATTGAATCCAGGATTGACAACCCAGACATCGTCCGTGTTCTCACTGAGGGCGAAGAAAAAGACTCCGCATATAACTTCTCCCTTCTATTCGGATATGAAGAGATACTCTTCTATTCTCTTCTGCTTGAGGCTGATCCGGACCGCAGACAGACTATGTTTGATACTTTTTATGCTGAATTTGACTCTACAGAAACTTCATACGAACTAAATCTCCTGGCCAAGAGAGGAGAGTCGCTCCCCGCTACCGAACTAGACCTCAGAGAGTGGCAGTTCCAGTACTTCCTTACCGCTTTTTATACAAGAAATAATAACCTCTCAAGCGATGACTTTTTTACGGAGATTCTGAACGTTTGGGGAGAGAGGTACAAATCCATACCGGTTAAGCGTGACAGGGACTTTATTGTTTCAACATTGACAACGGCAGCCGATATTAATAATCAATTCCAAGTCGTTTCAAATCTTTTTGAAGACCTGATGGATCTGGAGTATTTGCCAATGTCCAGACTATTAAGAGATCTATACTGGGTTGCAGACTTTGCCAACTATCAAACGAACAGATTAGATAGAGCGCTCTACATTCAGCGAAATCACACCTTACCTCTTAGTAGTTACATCGATGATGCTTTTGGTGTTATCTCGATAAAAATTTCGCAGGGTGGATATTTGTATCAGCTCAATAATTATCAAGAAGCACGAAATGTTTTTGAAGAGGTCCTCGAAATGGGTGACTTACCAATTTCGGTAAAAGCAAGTCTGTACAACAACCTCAGTCTCATTTACTTCGAAACAGGTGAGTCTTCTCTTTATGTTGATACCCAAATGAATGCCCTCAACATTGCCAAAGAGAATGATAACTATGATCAACAAATTCGGATCTATAGAAACCTGCACCTTTTCTACAGGACCAACCGTAACTGGGATCTTGCGGAACAGTATGTCTCTGAGGCAGCTGAGTTGGCTTTACAGACCAACAATCTGACTGACTTGGTCTCTATACACATATCCAAGGCAGTTTTTGAAGCTCAGTTTCTTGGCAATCGAAGTTCAGCTCATCAGCAGCTCGATATTGCAGAATCGTTGATGGATGAACTTGATGACAGCAGAATGAGAATTAGGGTGTTGAGTGAACGATCCCGACTCCACAATCAGGAGGGCAGATGGGATCAGAGTGAACAGCTACAGCAGGAGATTGTTTCTCTTTCGAGCAGCTCTTCCAGCACCGCCACCTACCTTGAAGCTCTCGTGGAGCTCGCCAATATCTACACCAAAACGGATCGTTTTGAAGAGGCCGCATCTAAGATTAGTGAGTTTCGAACCCACGATATTTCCGTTCTCAATTTTACCGTCCTTGTCAAAGCCAGAACCATTGAGGCTGAAATACTTGTAAACCAGGATCTCCACCGTGAAGCCCACGCAGTTTATAGCGATGTTTCAGATCTCGTTTTTGAACGGGCACAGAACACCTCCCAGCTCGAAACCGGCTATTGGTCTGTTGAGCCTCAGTATATTCGCCTGATAGAGTCTTACACCAATTTCCTGATCGATGAAGGAGATAACAATAGAGCCCTTCAGCTTCTGGACCGCTTTAAAACGATTAATGATGCATCTCTCACCGACAATCCGCTCATTCAGGCGAACGTACTCACTGATGAGCAGCTCACGGAGAAGAGAAATATCACCAACGAGATGGAGCAGATTCGGAACAAGATGTTTACAACAACCGGCCAGGAGCGTCGCGCCCTGCAAAATCAGGTTGAGCGCCTCTCTGCTCAACGTGCATCCATTGTTGGGCGTTCAACATCAGGGGCGTATAACGAACTCAACATTCGCGCTATTCAGCGAAAGCTCCGGTCAGACCAGATGATTGTGCACCTTACCGAGATCGATTCCACCTACTATATTACAAAAGTGAATCGCAACTCAGTAGAGATTACGCGTAAACCGATCAACAGTGCCAATTCCGAACTCTATGATGAAGCCGTTCACTCTCTAATTACCGGTAAAACCGACCTGAACCTTCTCTATAAAGCCGGACAACATTTTGGCTTTGATGAGCTAGGTAGTGAAGCTGCTTCAATCATCTTTATTCCGGACGGATTTTTTCATCAATTGCCGCTTTCTGTAATACCTGTAAATCCGCCTGAATCTGCCATCAGCTACGGTTCCGCAGAGTACCTGGTTGAAAAGGTCGATATTCGCTCGGCCAACAGCCTAAGGGATCTTACAAACCATGGCAGATCTACAGCCCGACAGTTTGATCACGATTTTTCCGGGTTTGGCGTCTCCAACTTCAATAATGAAGCGACAAACAGAAACCTGATCTCACTGCCTCAGGCACCGGGTGAGATTGTATCTATTTCTGAACGTCTGAACCGACTGGGTAATCACTCCTCCATGATTGATGAGTCGGCAACGTCCGATGCGTTTCGTGAGCTGGCCGGCAAGAGCCGCATACTTCATCTGGCAACCCATAGTGAGGTTTCAGACAGCGATCCTCTTTTTTCCCGGCTCCATTTCTATGCAGACTCGGAGAGCTCTGCAGAAAGGGAGGTTATGGGTCAGTTGTTCGCATACGAACTATTTGATCTTAATCTCCGGAATGATCTGATTATGCTCAACTCCTGTGAGTCTGGTGGCGACCGCTATCTGCAGGGAAGCGGCATTATGGGCATCAGCCGTGCGCTTCGATATGCCGGAGCACAAAGCCTGATTCTGAATGCATGGTCGGTTAACGATCACTTTGCGGCTGATTTTGCAACGCTATTTTATGAGCATCTCAACGACGGACTCAGCAAATCGAAAGCGATTCAGAAGGCCAAGATTGAGTTTATACAGGGCCGAAACGCCAACCCTCACTACTGGGGAGCCTACATCATGAATGGTGACAACAGCCCGATCCTTCCCGACCGCAGCCAGAGAAACGGAGGCATACTCCTTGCTGCGCTATTGGTTCTGGGCATCACCTTCTCAAGAGTCACTACAAGTCAAAAAGCGGCTTAAGTGGGTGTGAGATATTAACTCGGTGGGCAAAGCAGCTCAACAGTTTAACCCTATTCATTTTCAACAAACAACTTACTATTTCGGTAAAAACTGATGTTTGGGACGGATAATGTTGAGGGACGATTTAACCGCAGCACACGCGGAGAAGGCGCAGAGAGCGCAGTGAGAATTTACTATTTCTTGCCCCTTTGAGCGAACTCACTCTCCCGATTTTTGGGGATAAGCCCTGCCCCTCTCTGCTCACCCCATCCGGTTCCCAACTTTTCACTTTTCACGCTTTAACGATTCAACCGTTCAACAATTCAGCGATTCAACCCTATCCACTTTGAGCTTCTGGCTTTCCCCTTCCGACTCCCCAAAACAAAAAAATCCCCACCACACATGACCTGTGATGGGGATTCAATTTATTAAAGGATAGCCCTTTATTCAGAGAGTGCCTTCAGATAGCTTTTGGCCACTCGGCTGTAGGCGCCGTTCAGCTCATGGGCGCGTTCCAGGGCCTCTTTTGCTTCAACAATTTTGTTGAGCTGAAAGTAGGTGTTGCCCAGATACCAGTAGTTTCTCTCCATCAGGAGTGGATCTCCGGAGTCTACGTCAAGTGCCTTTTCAAAACGTTCTGCTGCTTCGCGATACTGACCGGTATTGTAGAGTATAGAACCGGCCGTTACCAGTAGCTCCTGTCTCACATAGATCTCATCCGTCTCTTCAGCCCGCAGTTCCAGAATGGTAAGTGCACCACTCACATCACCATTATTTGCCAGCCGGATCGCTTCGATTAATACTCCGGATGATACCGATTCATCGCTGGTTCCTTCCGCAGAACGGTAGTAATCCAGCTCAATCTGTGAAACCGGTTTAACTTCAAAATATGTACTCTCCTGAAGGTTAAATACTGCAAGGCCAATAGCAATCACAAGAACTGCTGCGGCTGCCATCCATCCTGCCGGGTTAAGTGTAAATATTTTGGCTGTTTTTTGAGACTCATTCTTTTTCTCCGCCTTATTCTCATTTGCAAGGCCTTTCAGACTGGCTGCCGTTTTGAGATAATCGTAGTAGTACTCATCCTGTATGAGTTCAGCCCAGAGTTCATCAACTTCTGCCGCAGACAGCTTCCCATCCAGATAGAGATCGATCTTCTCTTCGAGTTCCAGGTTATGTTTACTCTCAGTCATAAACTGCTTTTAGTGTTTGATATTTGTATGTAGATTGCCGAAATAAACGTCATCAGCCTGCTTTTTTGTGCTGATGTTCAATTTTGTGTTTAACCCCCTTAGGCCTTTTATAAACACTAATTGTACATTATCTATACACAAGATCGCTTCAGCCCCATTTTGTTACAAAGTTTTTTATTAAAAAAAACTAATGAAAACAAGGATTCACAGCGGATTGGGTGACTGAAACCTTCTACCTCTTTAACGCAACCTGCTACCATTTCGACATACCCTAAAAAACCTACTTATGTACCGATTACTACTGACTCTTTTTCCACTTCTCGCTTTTTCACTAATTTCATGCACATACGCTGCAGAAAACACCCATACTGAGCCTACTCTCGAACAAAAAATCGGGCAAATGTTCATGGTTGGATTCAAGGGATTTGAAGCTGCAGATACATCTCACATCCGGAGAGATATTGAAGAGCTCAACCTGGGAGGGGTAATTCTTTTTGACTACGATGTCCCCACCGGCACACCCAACCGTAACATTGAATCGTCCGAACAGGTACGCAATCTGATTGGGTCTCTTCAGGATCTGGCTGAAACACCTCTATTGATGGCCGTGGATCAGGAGGGAGGACGTGTAGCTCGCCTCAAAACCGATCGCGGGTTTGTAAACCACGTCTCTGCCAGTCATATCGGCAATATTGACACAGCAGACAGCACCCGCCATTATGCTGCTCTCATGTCCGATCAGCTTCGTGATCTCGGTTTTAACGTGAATTTCGCACCGGTTGTGGATCTCAACACAAATCCTGAAAATCCGGTTATTGGTCAATTGGACCGCAGCTTTTCAGCCGATCCGGAAGTTGTGGTTCGCCATACCGAAATATACCTCGAGGAGTTTGAACGTGCCGGGGTTCTTGGTGTACTGAAGCACTTTCCCGGCCATGGAAGCGCCTGGAACGACTCCCACGTCGGAATGGCCGATGTAACCGATACCTGGGAGGAGATCGAACTTGAACCCTACCGTATGCTATCAGAGGGTACCCTCCCCTTTGCTGTAATGACCGCACACGTTTTCAATGAGAATCTTGATCCCGATGTACCAGCCACACTCTCTCGTGATGTACAGACGGTTCTTCTCAGGGATGAGATCGGATTCACCGGGCTGCTCTTCTCTGACGATATGCAGATGGACGCCATCCGTAACTACTACGGTGTAGAGTCAGCTATCGAAAGTGCCATCATCGCCGGTGTGGATGTACTGATTTTCGCCAACAATTCTGTTTATGACCCTGAAATTCTCCCTAAAGGTATCGAAATTGTCAAGAATCTTATTGATGAAGGAGCTATCACCGAGGAGATGATCGATGAGTCCTATCAGCGAATTATGGCCGCAAAAGAGAGATTAACCAACTAAGCAAATTTCCAAAGTCACAACCTAACAGCGACATCTATGAGTCGAACCTACAGATACAGTGATTTTCTGGACAGATTTGAAAACGGAAAAGAGAGAGCCAAAGAGATTGCTGAACTTTCAGACAGCACCTTTACGCTAAGACCAGGGGCCGATAAGTGGAGTACGGAGGAGATCTGTCGACATATCATTCAGTTCAACAAGCTCTATCAGGATCAGATTGGCCAATTATTGAAGTCGCATCCGAAAAGCCCTGAAGATACCCCGGCTGAATTCAGGGTCGGACTATCCAAGAGCCTCTTCATCAAATGGATGGAGCCGCCCTACAAGATGAAAATTGGAACATTGAAGCCGCTCTATCCGGAAAACATGTCCGGAAATATCAATGAAACCCGAACAGCTTTAATACGGAATCAACAGGAGCTAATCACTCTTGTTGAAATGATGCGGGATGAAGGAATCAACGCAGACCGTCTGAAAGGGAAGCACCCACTGTTCAGCTTGTTGTCACTCACCGTTACGGAGATGCTGGCACTGATCGATGCCCACCAGCGCCGGCATTTTTGGCAGATCAGCCAAACACTCGAGATGTTTTCGAATGCTCAAGAGAAAGAGTGATTTCCTACTTCTTCTCCGTCACATATTTCAGAATTTCGATCACCTGCTCGGTGGTTTTCGCTACGGCAAGCGCGGCGGCATCCACCTCTTTGAGGGCATGGGTGTGCTCCTCAGGATGCATTACAATCAGTTTTTTACCCAGTGCTGTAGCGTAGCCTGCATCAAACGCCGCGTTCCACTGACGGTATTTATCTCCAAATTTCACAACCACAATATCCGACTTCTCTATCAGCGTCCGGGTTCGGATCGCGTTGATCTTGCCCCCTTTATGATCCTTCCAGAAATCGCTCTCCTCTTTGCCCAAAATATCAACCCCTACATTGTCAGAAGCGGGGTGATCGGTAACGGGCGCTGAGAGCTCAACCGGAAGGTTCTCAATTTCTACACCTTTGATGATCTCCTTTCTCCAGTCTGAATGAATTTCACCGGAGAGATATACATTCCACGTCATGATTCTGTCTGATTAAATTTAAGATTGACTCAATATTAATTTGTGTTTGGCAGTACTGAATATCAACCATTGTAATTCTTAGTGTCATGATGTCAAAGTGGTAGACCTCTGACTGTACCTTTTTGAACCACTATGGCGCTAAGTTCCGAAGTTCACAATACGCTTACATCAATACACAAAACAGAAACGGGATGTCTCCCATTCGAAAAACACCCCGTTTCATATCATGAATCAGATCACAAAGAGTTAGTCTCCGCGATAGGGCACGCCATCCGTAATCCACGCTGGCGCCGGATCCCCTTTCAAATAGTGATCCATATACTCTTTCATCTTGATCGCGTAGTCGAGACGGTTCGCAAACTGCCTGAGATGATGCGGCTCGTCGTAGTAGTGCAGAAATACGGAATCCTTCCCATTTCTTCGCAGCGCCAGATAGAGCTCAATTGACTGATACCACGGCACCGCTTCATCCGCATCGCCATGCTGAATCATCAGCGGGGTGTTGATGCGATCTGCAAAGAATACCGGCGAGTTCTCAATATATGGAGCCAAGTTCTCCCACATACTCACGCCAAGCCGGCTTTGGGTCTGCTCATACTGAAACTGACGCGCAAGACCGGTACCCCAGCGAATTCCGCTGTAGGCGCTGGTCATATTACCAACCGGAGCCCCAGCAACCGCAGCCGCAAAAATATCGGTCTGGGTTACCACATGGGCGGTAAGGTAACCGCTCCATGAATGCCCGTGCAGGCCAATCGCATCGGGATCTGCAATCCCCATCTCAATCAGCTTATGTACACCCGGAACCAGATTCTTGGTGGCTGAATATCCGGGAATTGGCACATCAAACCAGACATCGGGCAGAAACACCGCATATCCGTCGCTCGTATATTGGGCGATATTAGGACGATGGTTGGTAACCGGTGTATTGAACTCATAAAGCCTCTGTGAAAACCTCTCATAGTAGTAGATGAATACGGGATAGGTCTCGTCAGGATCGTAATCACCGGGATAGTAGAGGATTCCCTGCACGGTTTTACCATCCATATTCACCCAGTCAATCAACTCTGCATGTCCCCATGCAAAACGATCGGTCAGATCTTCATGCAGCCGCGACACCTGAACCGGATTTCTGAATCGGCGGTCGGAAGCAACCCAGAGATTTGGATACTCCGTATAGGTCTCCTGCGTAAAGAGAATGGCGTCATCATGCTCCGCAAACGCGGTGATATTAAACCGCTTCTCATCTTCCATCACACGGCCTACACCTTCCCTGCCAATTCGCCCTTCATAGAAACCGTAGTTCTTATCCAGGTCGTGGAACATTGTGAAGAGCAGTCGCTCTCGCGTGCTGAATGTCTCTTTGTCCGGATTCAGGTCACGTATTCGGAATACCCGCTGCTCTGTGCGTCCCTTCCCGTCGGTAAGTGAGATCGCCTGGCTGGTACGTGTGTTAAACTGCCAAACGTCAAATTTGTCGTTGATCAGCACAGCGGCATCATCATCAAGCCACCCCGCGATACCGTAAGATCCATCAGGCTGTGGACGATCGTTATCTTCCTGCTGAAAGGGAGTCTCAATATCTTCGGTAAGATTTCGCACCATCCCCGACTCCGTATCTTTTAGCTGCCAGTCTTTTCCATCAAACCACGCCACGAATTTCCCGTTGGGCGAAAGGGTTGCACCGAAACGCTGCTTCTCGAGAAACTTGGTTGCCTCTCCGGTCTCAAGGTCGATCAGATAGTGATCTCTGTAGATTCCGTCCCAGGTTCTCAGTTTTTTGTAGGGAATATCAGAAGAGCCAATTGCGTACCGCTGATTATGAACGGGTGGAACCGACGGGATTTCATGCCTCCCAAGCTGCACATTCTCTCCACTCTCCAGGTGCAGAACAGCACGGTAGAGCCTGTTCTTTCGGCTGCCCCAGGTCAGTTTTTCATGTGTCTTGATCTGGGGATCGTCCCAATGCCACACCTTCCCTTCAATTTCACTCAAAATCCGGTCAACGTCGTAGAGATTATCCGCAGTGAGCGAGTCACTCTCCTCCTTATATTCATCCAGTGCTACCATCTCGGCATCCATCACTCCATAGAAGAGCCTTGCACCGTCGTTGGTCCAGGTCAGTGCGTTGTTCGATCGAAGCCGGTAACCCTCTTCAGCATCTTCTGGGCGCACTGCCGCTTCCGGGCCGTCTGCAGACATGCTCCATGTATAGATTGTTGCATCTCCGGGCAGGTAGTCGTGATCCCTATCCATTTCTGATGCGGTAAATGCGATGCGCCCGTTGCTGTGGTCCCAGCTCAGGTTTGAGTAGAAACCATGCTCGCTACCGTGTGCACGCTCCGCTACCGGAGATGATGCACTTAGGTCTATCCTGTAGATTCCATTTTCAGCGCCCGAGGTATCGGCAACGGTATAGACCAGCCAGGATGATGTGCTATCGGCAGAGGCTTCTCGAACAAAGTTGAGCTGTTTCTGCTCCAGGTTTCCGAGCCGCACCAGTGTGGCCGGCTGACCAACACGCGAATGGTGTCCATCTGCATCACTCACGCCCTCCTCCTCGTAGTGGTGAACCAGCGCCCATTCACTATTATTGGTAAATGAGAAAGAGCGTACTCGTTCGAGCTCAAGCGACTCACCTCCATCGGTACGCATCAGCTTTAGACTCTGCCTCGGGGCGTTTCGCCCTGCGTTCTGCGCTTCAATATAGGGTGGCTGCACCAGCGCACCTGCCCAACGGCCGTTATGGGTCAGCTGTGGACGTTCACCTCGCTCTATGGTGAGGGCGTCGGATGAACCTACCCTTTTAACTCTCACTTCACCGTCGCCAAGCTCCGGCCATACGCCGAAGGCTACCCACTCTCCGTTGCCGGAGATAACGGGCGTTTTGATATCTTCAAATTTCATTACGTCTTCAAACGTAAACTTCTCCTGTGCCTGAACCGGCTGCAGAAACCAGATGGTGGCCAACAGCAGCAGTGTTATTCTGAATGGGGATGGTAACAGATCTTTCATACCGGACATTTGTGATTTTGGTTTACCGAAAAGGCTCTATGGTTGATAGGTTTGAGTTGGAATAAAGATCAAGGCAGGATAATCCCCCCTAAAAAGGGGGGAAGAGGGGGGTGTCCTTGCTTTGCGATGTTCTAAAAACCAGACACCCCTCTAATCATCGCTCTTAAACTGTATCTAACCCAATCGTCACAGAGACTCCGAAATGTAACTATCACGAATGTAAAAAAAGATCAAAGAGAATCGAAGGTATCTCAGAGCCTAACTTCCAGAAGCTGATCCCAACTGGTCGTATACTTTTGGCTGAGATATTGCTGCTTCATCTGCCAGTTCTGACTGATGCCGGTTGAGGCAGGCATGCAGGTCCTGTTCCCGAATTTGGCATTGATCTGATCGAGGCTCTTCATCAGGTTATGATCCCTTTCAGAGTAGCGCTCCTCCATAAAAAGATCGGCCTGCACCGACGATTCGGGAATCAGCCCCGTCAGCATCACCCAAGCTTTCTTGTAGGTTTTGCCCTCATCAAAAAGCGTGTTGGCCAGATCTGTTGCGCGGCTGCAGAGCATACTGGTTGATGCGGTTGGTGATGGAAGCGAAATCGTGTGACCAAACTTGTAGGGCTGACCCGGATTCCGATATTTGTCGGTTACAAGTACAACCGTGAGTTGAGATGCAACGGAATCCTGTGCGCGGAGCTTCTCGGCAGCCCGGGCCGTGAAGGTGGCAACAGCCTCAGAAATTTCATCCACCTTCTTAACCGGTCGGCCAAACGATCTTGAGCTCAAAATTCCTTTTCGTTGATCGCTGGACTCCTCAATGGTAAGGCAGGATTCGCCTCTCAACTCTTTTACCGTTCGCAATCCGGTCACCTTCAACTTGGAACGAACCCAGCTGTCGGGCATCCGACTCAGCTGCAGTGCATTGGTAATTCCCTGACGCTCGAGCATTGCGGTGTAGTTCTTCCCGATTCCCCAGATATCACCCACCTCTGTTTTTCGAAGCATACGGCCGATCTGATCCGGCTTCCTAACGTAGAGCACACCATTCAGCTGCTTATAGCTCTTTGCCATCTCATTGGCAATCTTTGCCAGCGTCTTGGTTGGCGCAATCCCTACCGACACAGGAAGGCCTGTCCAGCGGCGAACCCTTTGCCTGATCTCCCTCCCCATCTCCATAATCTCTCTCTTCGATCGCCCATGCAGACCCGCAAACGCTTCATCAATGCTATAGACCTCCAGGTCCGGCGTAACCGAACGGATGGTCTCCATCACCCGTGAACTCATATCTCCATAAAGCGCGTAGTTCGAAGAGCGTACTGCAATATTGTGGCGGGAGATCAACGGCCTCACTTTAAACTCAGGGATGCCCATAGGAATCCCGACCTCTTTCGCTTCGGAAGAGCGGGCGATTACACAGCCGTCATTGTTGGAGAGGATAACGACGGGCCGATCCCTGAGGCCGGGATCAAATACCCGCTCGCAGGAGGCGTAGAAATTGTTGCAGTCGATGAGGGCAAAGGCTGATAGCATAGCTGGGAAAGGGGACTTCTATTTTCCCATATTTATTGGGAAAGGAGATCTCTATACGGATTTAATGACGTGTGTAACCCGACCCCAGATTGGAGACCTGAATTCATCATCGAACTGAACCGGTATTTGCCGGCCATTTCCCAGCTCAAACAACCACTCTTGTCCGCTTTTCAGAAGCCTGCATACACGATACTCACCACCCAGATCTGCAATAACCAGAGAGTCGTGGCGTGGGGCGAGACTGCGGTCGATAACCAGAATATCGCCAGGTGAGAGCCCAAGCCCCGCTTCATCCTCACCATTCACCTTTGAAAAGAAGGTGGATACCGGGTGGCGAACCACGTAGTCATTCAAATTGAGCCGCTCCTCCAAATGATCCGTTGCCGGTGAGGGAAATCCCGTCTCCAGCTCTCTCTTCCGGTTCAGAGGTGGTTCTTGTCGCGCTGCCGATTGGACTGTTTCTGTGATCATATCTGTCTCCATTTATTTGCATGTAAAATATATGTGCGACCCGTAAATTCAAAACATTTACACACAATTTGTACATATCCCTGAGAATCGTTCGCGCAACAGGTTAACGGAGCTCTTCTGTTTGGAGCCCGTTTCTCTTGCCGACTCCCTTCACACATTTGAGAGTAGTAGCTCTGAAGCTTTATTACCTCAATAATCACAAAGAGGAAAAAGAACGTAATTTCATTCAACTGAAATTCGTGTATTTTTGGTTTAAACGTCTACCAAACAAAATCTGACTATGTCTCTGTTACTTGTCGCTAAGAATCGTGATATGTCCTCCCTGGGGGAGGCGATCCGTGCTACAGACCCCAATATTGATGTTGATATTTGGCCCGGTGTGAGGAACAGGGAGCGTATTCAGTTTGCTGTTTCGTGGCGACATCCGGATGGGATATTTGAATCCTACCCCAATCTCAAAGCGATCTCATCACTGGGTGCCGGTGTTGATCATCTATTTGCTGATCAAACGATTCCGGAAAAGATCCGTTTTTCCCGCGTGGTTATTCCCTCTCTCGCCGAACAGATGGCTGATTACGTACTCACTGCGGTGCTCAACATGTTTCGTGATACCGGCACCTACATCGATCAGCAGCGGGCGGGCCAGTGGAAAAAACACCCACCTCTCAGAAAGGATGAGGTTACAATCGGCGTGATGGGGCTCGGCGAACTTGGCCGGGAATCTGCAAGCAGACTGGCAATGAACGGGTTTATGGTGAATGGATGGTCCCGCTCAAAGAAGGAGTTGAACGGAATCCGGACATTTAGCGGCGATGAAATTGATCAATTTCTCCAGAGCAGCAACATTCTGGTCTGCCTCCTACCGCTTACGGAAGAGACCGAAGGCATTTTGGATCTTGAACTGTTCAAGAAACTGAGAAGACCCGCCTATTTGGTGAATGTGGCCAGGGGGAAACACCTAACCGAAGAGGATCTGATATATGCACTTGATACTGATCTGATCACCCATGCCGTTTTGGATGTTTTCGAGCAGGAACCTCTGCCGGACAGCCACCCTTTCTGGGGCAGAAAGAAAATTACCATCACCCCTCATACAGCATCAATCACCGATCCGCGTGAGGCGGCCGAGCTGATCGTTGAAAACTACAAACGCGTTCTCTCCGGCATCGATCTGCTCTACGAGGTGGATCGGAACAGGGGGTACTGACCCAAAAGAACCAATCTGATCATTATAGATGCGCCGATCTATTTTTCTTATCGTTCCGTTTCTTCTCTGCAGCTGCATGGGGCCCATCACCGAACTCTATCCCGAGGATGAGGCGGAACGGCCAATAACTGTCTACATCGTCAGCCACGGGTGGCATGCAGGCATTGCGATTGAGTCGGATGCCATCAAAGAGTATCTGCCCGATCACCCCGATATGCCGGAAGCTGAATACCTCAAGTTTGGCTGGGGCGATGGCCGCTACTACACAGACAGTGAAGCGGGATTTGGTTTGATGATGAGGGCCGCCTTTCTTCCTACACGAAGCGTGATCCATGTTGTCGGTATTGACATACCGGTCGATCGCTACTTCACAGGGAGTCAAATCGTCAGGATAAAGGTATCGGAGGATGGAGCCAGGGAGATGGGCAAATTTGTGAATGACCGCTTTCGGCTTCGCGACGGGGAAGTTCAATCAGCAGGCCATGGCCTCTATACCAACAGCCACTTCTACGAGGCGAACGGGCGCTACTATCTGCCAAAAACATCGAATGTATGGACGGCAAGGGCGCTTCGGCAAACCGGCTTTCCAATCACCGTGCTCTACACCTTTACCTCAGGCAATGTCGTCTCTCAGGCAGCCAGAGAGGGCGAACGGATCCGTTAACTACTCAGAATCGGAGAGGCGGACCGCCAGTGTGGCAATTCGCTTTCCAAGCTGAACACCCTTTTCCAGGAACTGATCGTCGATCGCGCCGGATGCAAACGGCTCTTCTCCCGTTACAGCTGAAGCACCGAACGGCTGAGTCCAGTCGGGCCCTCCGGCCACGATCATTCCAAAAACGAGCATGCTTTGCAGGATATTCATCTGCACCAGCTCCTCTCCGGCTGAGATACCGCCGGCCGTCACAAATGCCGCTCCAATCTTATCCTTGAGCGGCTGACCTTCAAAAGGCCAGGAGGCAATGAAGGCAGAGATTTCGGGCGTCACGTTGGCGTTGTAGACAGGTGATCCGACCAGGATGGCGTCTGCCTCCAGCAGATGATCCGTTTTAACCTCATCTACAGTGAGAAGCTCTACCTCTGCCCCTTCAACACCGGAAGCTCCCTCCGCAACGGCCTCCGCCATCGCTTTTGTGTTGCCCGATTCGCTGTGGTAGACGATCAATACAGTAGCTTGAGCATTCAGAGAAGCAGTATACGAGAAAAAAAGAATCGGGATGAGCAGTGTAAGGTATCGGGCCATTTGTGTCCGGATAGCTAAGGGTTTTTGATGTAAACTCAGAATCAGTTACTCATACCGCTGCGGCTGATCAGCTCTTTGGCGCTGGTAAGTGCCGAGTCTGTAATCTCTTCTCCACTCATCAATCCGGCCACCTCGCGGATATGCTCCTCCTGCGAAAGCGGCACGATTCGGGTGATCGTTCTCTCTCCCTCCTCCACCTTCTCCACTTTGTAGTGCTTGTGCGCCTGACTGGCGATCTGCGGCTGATGGGTAATCGCCACAATCTGGCAGTAGCTTGAAAGCTTTCTCATCTCGCGTCCCACCTTCTCCGAGATATTTCCGCTGATTCCGGTATCGATCTCATCAAATATCATCACCGGCAGATGATGCTCCTTCGCCAGAATCGATTTCAGCGAGAGCATTACCCGGCTGATCTCCCCGCCTGATGCGATCTTTGCGAGTGGCTTCGGCTCTTCTCCTTTGTTTGTGGATATGAAGAACCGGATCTCATCGCAGCCATCTTCGCTGCACTCCACCGACCGGCCATCGATCTCAATCCAACCGCTATCGTTGTGCATCCACTCTATTTGAGCCACAAACCGTCCGTGGCCGATACCCAGATTTCCAAGTGCCTCGGCAATCTCCTTTGAGAGTTGCTTCCCAACGGCATCGCGCTGTTTATGAAGCGCAATGGCCGCTTTTTTCAGAATTTCAGCCTGTTTAGAGATCTTTGTCTCAATGCGCTCAATTTCCAGATCGAAATTTTCGGCTACGTTCAGTTCCGCCTTAATCTCATTGTAGTAGCGAATCAGCTCAGGTATGGTTCGGGTATATTTTTTGCGGAGCCTGTTCAGCTCAGACTGACGCTTTCTTAGCTTCTCCAACCTTTCCGGGTTAAACTCGATCCGGCTTCGATACCGCTCGGCAAAATGGATCGCCTCCTGAATACTAATGCGGGCGGTGTTAACCTCCTCAAGGTAGGTATCAAACTCCGGCTCAATCCGTGCCATATCTTCCAGATTGAGCTTTACCTGATTGAGGAGCTCCATCAAACTTACATCTTCGCCGCTACCGATCTCAGAAATGGCCGACGCTTTTCGGTCCAGATCTTCGGCATTGTCGAGAAGGTTCATCTCAGACTCCATCTCCTCCTCTTCCTCCGGGCGAAGTTCTGCCTCCTCCAGCTCCTTCACCTGGAAGCGGTAGAGCTCACTTTTTTCCCGAAGCTCACGCTCCTTCCGCTTCAGGTCGCGCAGCTCTTTCTGAAGAGCAGACATCGCGCGATACTCCTTTCGATACTCTTCTAAAAGAGGCTGAACCGAGTCGAACTGATCAATTACGCCACGGTGGTTCTCATCCTTGAGCAGAAGCTGATGATCGTGCTGGCCATGCAGGTCCACAAGCTGATCTCCCACCTCCCGCAACACCGAAATATTGACCGGTGTATCGTTAATGAAGGCGCGGCTGCCATTTTGACGAATCTCTCTGCGCAGAATCAGCTCTTCGCTGTAGTCGACAGCATTCTCTTCGAGGAGGACTGCAAGACGTTGGTTCTCTCCGGCAAACACCGATGCCTCTGCGATCGCCTTTGCGGCACCCTGACGAATCACATCTGTATCCGCCCTTTCACCCAAAATCATGTTGAGGGCTCCGATAATAATCGACTTACCCGCTCCGGTCTGGCCGGTGAGTATGTTGAGGCCGTCTTCAAACTCGACCTGCAGCTCATCTATAAGAGCAAAATCCTTGATGTATAATAACTTGATCATGATTTCCTGAAGTTTGAGCGATTCGCTGTTTTCTCGCGATTTCGATTCACAAAATACAATTCCCACAGGCAACATTCACCAACCCCGGGGATAATCTGCAGCGTGTCGAAATCTTTTTGCCAGGCTGTGGTGGCTGCATCTCAGCTCTATATGTATGAACCCCAAAACCGAAACTCATTACAGCAGAGTTCACAAATTGCTAAAGAGTTTTTTTGGGTGAGGGGACATAAGCGCTAACTTTTGCGAAAATAGTCGTAATTGCAAGGATTCGCTTACGCGTTCAAAAAATGAGCCCACCTTATGAAGGAGGGGCTAGGGGTGGTTAGACCGAAATTATTCCATGCGAAAAAGAGTGAAAAATGCCCATAACCTATTTGAAACACCCCTTATTTCGCTTTGCATACAAAAGATGAGCCCACCTTAGGGAAGGAGGTGAGATCTTCAGAAATCCTTAATCCATCATTAGTAACTTTAATTTAGCACTTATGGGAAAGGATGACTATCGGTCCAAATCCTTCACAAGAATCTTCAGATAGACCGCAGTAATCGCCATACCAACAACAAAGATCAGAATACGGGATGTAAACGGATCCATTCCAAGTACAGCAGTAATCTGAGACTCCCCGAAGACCAGCAGTGCGATAACCCCCATAAAGAGGAAACTCTCGGGCAGGCGATAGGGAACGGCCATCACCCGCTTGCTGAAAATTCCCAGCGTGGTAGCCATCGCGCCATAGCTAAGCGAGGTGGCCGCAGCCGATCCTGTCATTCCGAAGTGGGGAATCAGAAGCAGGTTGGCAATGATTGTAATGACGGCCCCCATCAGCGTAATCTTGTAGAGAACGGTTGTTTTCTCTTTGATGAAGACACCGGATGAGAAGTTGATGTACCATCCGTGGAACCAGTAGGCAATCAGCAGAAACGGGACGATCTCAAGCCCTGCCCAGTAGCCCTCATTGATCAGAGAAGCATCCAGCAGAGGTATTTGAATACCTACGATCTCCTCCCTGAAAAGAGCGACGCCCATAAAAACGAGTGCAGAAAATCCGTTATACCAAATAAATGCCTGCCCGAACAGTGCCGGTGAGTTTTTATCTGAGGCGTGACGCATAAAGAAGGGCTGCCACGCCATTCTGTACATCTGAACCAGGAGCAGCATAAAAACCGCAAGTTTGTAGCAGGCGTTGTAGATCCCAACCACATCCTCGGGGGTAACCCCCTCACCATAGAGGCGCTCCGCATTCTCCGGTGCCATCGCGTTGAGTAGAAAACGGTCCAGCGACTCATTGATCACAAACCCGATTCCGGATGGCACAAATGGCCACCCAAACATGAATACCGTCTGCAGCCACTTCTTTTTGAATGTACCCTTCAGAAGGTCGGCAGTGAAGGCCCAGGTCAAAATCGTCATCAGGAGTGATGCAGCTAGGTTTGCAATAAAGACCGCCTCAATTCCGAAACCTAGCGCCAGAATGAGATAGAAGTTAAGAAAGAGGTTCACCGCCACATTCAGAAACTTGATGACGGCAAACAGCCATGCCCGACGAGTAAGCCTCAATTCAGCCAGCGGAACGATGGAGAGGGTATCGAACCAGAGAATTCCGAGCATCAGCATAAAAATACCGGATGTATCGGGATCCAGGTTGAAAAGCGGAAGCAGTGCCGGCATCACAAGCCAGAGCAGAAGACATACGGTGGTGGCAAAAGCAAGAAGCCCAAGCTGAATCGTTTTAAAGACATGCGGGGCATCCTCACGGTTTTCAGCATACCTCAGATAGGCCGACTCCATCCCGAAGGTGAGCAATACATTCAGAAAGGAGATAGCGGCATAAACCAGCCCGACAATTCCATATTTGGCCGCTTCAAACACATCGGTGTGGAAGGGAACGAGCAGGTAGTTAAAAAAGCGGACCACCACACTGCTCACTCCGTAGATCAGAGTATCCGAAAAGAGTTCTCGAAGCTGTTTCAACGGCTATTCGTCATGGGTTGATTGCGTCTGTGGAAGCGCGGAAGTTACTCTCTGCCGGCATGAAGCATCATTGCGGCTCTAACACCGAGGAGATAGCTGGCCGTGCCAAACCCGGTGATGATACCATCCATCACCCTGCCTGTTACCGAACGCTCTCTGAACTCCTCGCGGGCGTGAATATTGGAGATGTGAACTTCCACTTTTGGAATTGTCAGAAGTTCCAGTGCATCGCGAATCGCTACCGAAGAGTGGGTATATCCGCCCCAGTTGGCTACAACCGCATCAGCAGCCCCATCCCGCGCCTCATGCAGGGCGTCGATCAGCCCCCCCTCATGATTGCTCTGTATAAAGCGAAAATTTACATCCGGAAACTCCTCGCTTACTCTCTTCTCAACATCCTGAAGCGTCTCAGCACCATAGGTTTTCTGATCTCTCTGCCCCAGAAGATTGAGGTTAGGGCCATTCAGCACAAGAATTCTCATTGCTTCACCTCTTTCGAGACGATCTTGGCGATCTCCTTCATTCTCTCATCAGAAACATTAGCCTTGTTGCGAAGAGATACATCCTGACCTTCACGATATATAGGCACCAAATGGATGTGCGCATGAGGAACTTCAAGCCCCTCCACAATAATTCCGGTCCGGATCGGCTTCAGCGACTTATCGATGGCAGCAGCAACCTTCTTGGCAAAGACCATTGTATCACCGAGAAGGTTGTCCGGAAGATCAAAAATATAGTCGGTCTCCTGCTTTGGAACTACCAGGATATGACCTTCAGCGATTGGGTTGATATCGAGGAATGCGATGTGCGTTTCACTCTCTGCAATTTTATGACAGGGTATCTCCCCGCGGATAATTTTTGTAAAAATTGTCGACATAATCTAAACCCGTTTGCAGTTTTTAGTTGAACGGTATTACTTTGCTGCATGTTGATCTGAATGTAAGAACTTAAGCTTAGAAAGACAGACCACCGTTAAAACGAATTGAAATGACTGACGTTACCGAATAATTCGAAAAAACTTCCGAAGATTGTTTGATTTTCAGATCGAACAACCCTTATCTTTGGAGTCTTGAAATAATTATTGAATCGGTAGCTCAGCTGGTAGAGCAGCGGCCTTTTAAGCCGCGGGTCGTGGGTGCGAGCCCCACCCGATTCACGACTCATTTACCCTAATGAGTTCCCCTTTTTTTATTGACTCTCTCTTGATTAACCTTTGTCGGCTGATACCCGGCAGGGGTTATTTTTTTGCCCATACCTCTAATCTGCAACGTCTTCCCTTTAAAAGGTTTGTGAATAGCCGATAATTCAATTAATTTCCAAAAAATTGATCTCTGCAGAATGATAATAAAAGAACATCTAAACCCGCTTCGATGGAGACGATCTGTATTGATCGCCACTCTGGTTGGATTTTTTGCAGTCTGGTTTCTTTTTATCGACACCTATAGCCTCACAACCCGGGTACAGCTTGAGCTGAGAAAGGGTGAACTCACCGATAAAACCGAGGAACTGCACAAACAGACTGAAGATCTTCGGGAAAAAATCGAACATCTTGAGAGCAATCCCGACCTTTTGGAAAAAATTGCAAGAGAGGAGTACGGCATGAGAAAGCCGGGGGAAACCGTCTACAGGATTAAATCGGAAGAATAGCCCGCTTTCCGTTCAGGATTTGGCTGATTTTCACTATTTTCGTGTGCTATTTTTAACCAAATCCGGATCACATGATCTCTATCGGCATCGACCTTGGCGGTACCAACATCAAAGCTGCCCTTGTTGACAGAAAAAAAGGGTTTATCAACACCCTCTCCATTCCCACCCACGCAGATGTCGGTAAAGAGCACGTCTTTGACCGCATCGCCATTGCAGTTAGTGAGCTACTTGAAGATAGTGACGCAAAGCCTGTTGGAATTGGTATGGGCCTGCCCGGTATGGTTGGGCTGGACCGACAAACCGTTAAAAACCCGCCAAACCTACCGGGATGGAAAGTCGAAAATGTTGCCCATAAGGTAAAGAGCCGCACCGGCCTCAACTGTGTGATCGAAAATGATGCCAACCTTGCAGCACTCGGTTCAGCCCGTTTTGGTGTAGGAAAAGATGAGGATAGCTTTATTTTGGTAACGCTTGGAACCGGTGTTGGAGGCGGCATTATCTTCAATAATAAAATCTACCGCGGAACCACCGGAATGGCCGGGGAACTTGGGCATGTAATTATTAACTACCACGGCCCGTTATCCAACAGCAATACACGGGGTGGTGTTGAAGCATACCTTGGCCAGCGTTTTCTGAGTCGGTTTGCTGCCGATACAATCCGCCAAAACACCGACAATCCGCTTTACGAAAAATTTCGGAACGACTTTGATAAGCTTGAACCGGTTGATCTCTATAAAGCGGCCAAGGACGGAAATGAACTGGCGATCGACATATTGAGACAATCCGGCGAGAAACTCGGATATGCACTGGTCAACTACATCCACATATTGGACATAAAAAAGATAATTGTAAGCGGTGGCGTGGCAAAAGCGGGTAAATTCTTGCTCGATCCCGCATATGAAACCGCATACAAATATCTGATGCCGCCTTTTCGTGATGGTTTTGAAATTAAATCTGAAACACTCGGGAATGATGCAGCACTTCTGGGAGCAGCCAGTCTGGCGTTTGAAGAGCTGTCCTGAACTGAACCCTGAATGCAGAAGTACCTCACAAAATCCGGATTGCGGGTTGTAACAACCCTCATGATTCTCATCCTATTTAGCGAGGTGCGGACAAGTTCTGCCCAAAATCAGGCGCAGTCTGACACCCTTCAGACTGCAGTTAACGACACCATACCTGAACTCCCCCAAGCCGTTGACCCCGACACGCTGCCACCGCCACCTCAAACACCACCTGAGATCAGCGGTGCTGGCGAAACCTCTCAGCGGCCGCAAACACGATCGGCCGATCGCCAGTCGGCACCCGACGCCGTCAATTTCCAGGCCCGGGATTCACTCACATTCAACTTCAGGGATCAGCGAAAAGCGTTCCTGTACGGCTCCGGAAATGTTAAACACACCAGCGGTGAACTTAGCGCCGGTATGATTGAGCTCGACCTCAACATGAGTCAGGTAGAGGCGAAGAGTCCCAATCCGGCAGACACCCTCTCCTATCCGGTTCTCAGGCAGAATCAACGTGACCTTCGAAGCACCAGGATTCTCTTTAACTACAAAACGGAGCGAGGAAAATTTGAAGTTGCAGAAATTGAAATTGATGAGGGACATTTAATCGGCACCCAGGTTAAAAACGTATCCAGAAATGAGGTCTTCATCGAAGATGGCATCTACTCTACATGTCCGCCCGACCATATGTACTACTACATCCGCGCCGAAAGGATGAAGGTGGTGGATGAGGAGGAGATCTTCTTCAACAACGCCCGGCTCTACATTCTCGACATTCCATACCCCCTCATCTTTCCATTTGGCTATGTTCCTGCCGGCTTCGAAAGCCGTCGCTCCGGCCTTCTTGAACCGACCTATGCATACCAAAACACTGACACGAGAGGAATCGGACTTCAAAACTTCGGATGGTTTCAATACTTCAACGACTACTTTACGGCGCAAACTTCGTTCGACATTTTTACCTCCGGTACGGTTTTCAATGAATCCAGATTTCAATATCGAAAAACGGGAAGCTTTAACGGGTCGGTTACGCTTGGGTATAGCTATGAACGCGGCCTGGAGCCGACAGATCCCGGCTTTCAGGAGGTAACCAGCCGGCGTGTCTCCGTTACGCACGATCAGCAGCTCTCACCATTTGCGAATCTTACCGCAAACATCAACTTGCAGACCGCCAACTACTTTCAGCGAAACTCTTTTGACCCCGATCAGCGGGCACAAACCAGCACCACTTCACGTCTCTCTTATCGCTATAACCATCCGGAAGGCGTCTACAACTTCAGTGTTACATCGAACCTGAATCAGCAGTTTACCACCAACCGTACAACCCTTCAGGGACCTGAGGCCAGCTTCTCCCTCAGGCAATTTTCACCCTTTCAGCGGGACCGTCCCGGACTGAGTGATGAACGGTGGTACGAACGAATCTCCGTCAACTACCGTAACAATTTCCGCTCCCGTTTCGAATTTCAGCCGGTTGATGCCGACTCAGCAGATGTAAACTGGCTCCAGGCACTCTTTAGTCCATCACTATATCGCGAGGCTACCAATGACGACCGACACATGCAATATGGACTTGAGCAGCGAGCCACCGTAACGGCAGGTCAGCTTGTACCAAGCCAGTTTCTGAATGTAAGTGCCAACATCAACTACACAGAGTATTGGTATCCCTCCACAATCCGAAGAGAGTTCGATGAAGAGACCAATTCGGTGGAGACTATCAATCAGCCGGGTTTTGCTACCGCACGTGATTTCTCAACAAGCCTCAACTTCTCGACCACCTTCTACGGAATATCTCAGGCGCAAATTGGTAACTTTGAAGGGTTCCGCCACACCGTGAGGCCCAATATCAGCTTCAGCTACAGTCCCGACTTCTCCGATGATTTCTGGGGCTACTACAGGGAGGTTCAAACCAATGAGCAGGGCGATACCCAGAGGTATTCCATCTTCGAACGGGGGATTGTTGGCGGCCCCTCTGCGGGCGAGCAACGTACCATGTCGTTTAGCGTTAACAACATTTTTGAGACCAAGCGGGTTAGACGAGACTCTACCGGAGAGGTACAGTCGGAAAACCTGAGGCTGATCGACAACCTCTCCTTCAGCTCAAGCTACAATTTTGCCGCAGACAGCCTCAACTTTGGCCGACTCAGCGTACAGCTCTCATCACGAGTTGTAGACGGTGTACGCTTCCAGGCGAGCGCTAACTACTCATTCTACGCCCGGAATGAGAATGGTCAGGAGATCGACACCTTTATCTGGAACGACAGCAACAAGATCCTGCAGCCGATCAACTACAACCTGAGTGTCTCAACCACGATCAGCGGCGGGAGGAGTGGTCCCAGAGTAACTACACCTGCATACAGGCCCTACGATCCGCTCGACCAGGGATTTTTCAGTCCGATAGATACCCGTTTCAATACACAACCGGTTCAGCGCAGTGATTCACCCTGGAGTCTTGGGCTCGATTTCAGCTATCGGTGGACATACCGTTTTGGCCAGGAGGCTAACAGAAGTGCCGTCCTCAATGCAAACAACATCCGTTTCAATCTGACGCCTAAATGGAGAGTGAGCACCCGGCTGGGGTATGATTTTATCGAAGGAGACCTGACACCCGCTCAGTTCAGTCTGCAGCGAGATATGATCTGCTGGAATCTCTCATTCCAGTTCAACCCATTCGGCGATTTTCAGTACTACTTCTTCCGGCTTTCACTCTCCAGCTCACAGCTGCAGAGCCTCTTCCAGAAACTGCCCGGACTCAACAACCTTGAGAGAAGCTCATCGCCTACCGGACGGCAGCCAAGATTCTGATCGGCTACTTCCCTTCGCGGTTTTTGAGGTATCGGACAATGTATTTGCCGAAGATATCGAACTCAAGGTTTACGGAATCTCCCGCTTTCTTATCCCGGAGATTGGTGTGATCCCACGTGTAGGGGATAATCGCTACTGTAAATCGGTTTTCCTCCTCTCTCGCTACCGTCAGGCTGATTCCATCAATAGCTATACTTCCACGCCCAACAATCAAATCCTTGTGCTCCTCCGGATACTCCACCGTTACCAACAGATCTGCACCGTCTTGACTGATCTCCGAGATGGTTCCGGTAGTATCTACATGGCCCTGCACAATGTGCCCCTCAATTCCCTTTTCCAGTGTAAGAGACCGCTCAAGGTTAACTACCGACCCTTCTTTCAGATCTCCAATCGATGTTTTTCGAAGCGTTTCATCCACGGCCTGAATTCGAAATTGTTCGTCATTAAAATCCACTACGGTGAGACAAACCCCATTTACTGCAATGCTCTCATCAATATGGGTATCTCCTGCAAATGAGCAATTGATGGTGATCTCTCTGCCCCCCTCAATCGGTTTCATCTCGGCAACGGTGCCCACTTCTGCTACAATTCCGGTAAACATATCTAATCAGGTTGGTTTCTTGTTATGTAGTTTTTAGATCAAAGATCTGCTGTGAGAAGCATGTCAGGCCCCACCTGCTGCCACTCAAAAGAGCTGAATGGGACGATATCCTCCATTCGGTTCACATTGAGGTTCATGATCGATCTGGTACCTCCACCCAACAGCTTCGGAGCGATAAACAGCTGAAGGCGGTCTACAATTCCGGCTCTCAAGAGCGCGGATGATAGGTGCTGGCCTCCCTCTACCAGCAGGGAGTGAATTCCTTTGTCGCATAACTTTCTGGCTGCCTCCCTCAGGCGAACGTGGCCCTCGGTCTGATCAACATGGATAATTTCGCCCCGAAAGTAGTTACTCTGGAACATCTTCAGCATCGGATCTGCCTCAGCCTCCGATTTTTCCCGGTTGTGGGTAATCACGATCGTCTTCTCTTCAAACTGATCAGTAAATAGATTAAGATTGCGCGGCAGTTCAAAGGGGCCATCCAGAACCACGCGAACCGGTTGCCTTCCTTCGACCAGCCGAACCGTAAGGGATGGATTGTCGTGAAGTGCCGTATTTCTGCCAACCATCACAGCATCATCTTGGCTTCGCCACCGGTGCACCAGTGTTCTCGACTCTTTGCAGGATATCCACTTTGAGTCGCCATTGGGTGCAGCCACATAGCCATCTGCCGTCTGGGCAATTTTTAGCGTAATAAAAGGCCGGCCCAGCTCAAGGGCGTGAAGCCACTTCTCGTTTAGTTTCTCCGCCTCTTTTTTGAGCAATCCCACATCCACACTTATACCCGCACTTCGAAGCTGCTCAATTCCCTTTCCATCTACCTCAGGAAAAGGGTCTTTCATCGCCACCACAACCCGGTTAAGCGGCAGGCGTGCCAGCATATCGGCGCAGGGTGGTGTTTTGCCATGATGAGAACAGGGCTCCAGGGTAACATAAACGGTTGCCCCCTTTAGCCTGGAGTGATCCTCTACAGCCCTTACAGCATTTACCTCTGCGTGTGCCTGGCCGTGTCGTTCATGAAACCCTTCGCCAATCAAATCCCCATCTCCAGAGATGATAACACACCCTACCATTGGATTTGGCGAGACGTAACCAAGACCCTTTGCCGCCAGGCTGAGCGCCCGCTGCATCCATATTTTATCCTGTTTGGTGTGTTTCATACTGTAAAGGGTACAAAGATCTGATGGGAGATTTCAGGAGTCAGACAATTTAAAACAAAAAAAGGGCAAGAGAATATCTCCTGCCCTTTGAAAATGTTGTTTCAGGCCATAACCTGTTACCGGAGCATACGATCCCGGTTATCGCGGATGCTGGCACCCTCTTTGAGACGATCAACAAAGACCTGATTGAATGCAGAGAATTTCTGCTGCTCAAGCCTGTTTCGAATTTCGCTTCGCTGAGCGGTAGTCATTTCGGAAGCGTCTGCGATATCAAGATCATCAACGATCATCACAAAAACGGCGTTTTCGCCTCGAATCGCTCCGGAATGCTCGCCCGGAGTTTTGTTGAAGATAGAACCGATCACTCTCAGCTCTCGTCCTGCTCCCGGAATGCTGGATCCGCCTTTTCGAATTCCTTCTGCGAGGCGCACCTCTTTTCCGGCTCTTTCTGCTAGGGCGTCAATATCACCATTGCCGGAGAGAACCTCTTGTGCACGCTGCATGGTCATCTCAATACGCTTCTGATTTCGAACAGCGCTCTCCACTTGGCTGCGAACCTCGCTGAATGGACGGGTTCCTTCCGGGGTGCGTTCGATCATCTGAACAACGATAAACTTCTCATCCAGTTCAACCGGATCAGAAACTCTGTTTCTTCTGAGATCTTCCAGAACGCGTAATGTTTTCTGAGACTGCCCAAGTCCGGAGATCTGGGGGTTTCCTTTGGTAGCTGTTGCCTCTCTCACCTCAAGATCTCTTCGATCTGCCTCACTTTCAAAACCTTCGGAAGAAGCGTAAAACTGAAACTCTTCTGCCTGCTCTGCGAGACGGTCAATTGTACCAACAGGGTCTGCAACAACTCTGTAGGAGAGAACACCAAAGCGAACCTCATCATTGCGACGCTCAATGAGCTTGATCACGTGAGGATCACCATCTACCTTAAATACTTCTGAAACCTCACCCTCTTCCATGTCGGCTACTCGCTGATATGCCTCTTCCAGATCACTGATTCTGTGGAAGCCGCCACGGTAGCGCACTTCAGACTGATAGCGGTCGAGGAACAGGGAGTCGTTCACGGCATCAGCAAAAGCGCCGCGGAGATCTTCAACATCCTGAATGGTCTGTGTTGTGTCACGGGATGTTGGGGTTTTATCCCAGCTTACGTATCGGAAGCGATACGATTCACTTCTGCGGAACTGATCCGGATTCGCTTCATAGTAGCGACGGAGCTCTTCTTCCGAAATGCTGATCTCATCGTCAGATACTTCGCTATATGGAAATCGGACATAGCGGATATCTGCGAAAGAGTTGTTTCTGATAAATTCATTTTTGATATCGAGGCTGCTCACGCGAAGGCCTGAAGAGATGAAGTTATTCATCTTCTGCTGACGACGATTCTCGCGCAGTTGCTGCTCAATCATAATCCAGACTTCGCTGTTTTCAGGTGCGTCGATAGCTGCCTGTAGTGCAACACGGTCGATGGTTCCATCCTCACGGGCAAACTGCTGACGAATGAATGGGTCCGGATTGTCGCCGGTAACCATCTCGATCAGTTCACGGTCTGTTACCGAGATACCCATCTGGTTCATCTTGTCTTCGATCAGACGTGCGGCAACCAGATCTTCCCAGGCCTGATTTTCGTACGTGGCACGAAGTTCAGGGGTCATGTTGGACCCGGTCTGCTGATTGAACTGTTCGGTATAGAAGCTCACACGCTGGTTGTATTCATCCATTGTGATCTCATTGCCATTTACAACGCCAAGATTGGTTGGTCCCTGCGTGATTCCGGCAAAAAAGTCAACATCAGCCAATACCCATAAAACTCCGAACGAGAAAATCAGGATCCATAGAATGGATGCCGTACTGTTTCTCATTTTTTCCATTACACCCATGAGAAAAACCTCTGCAACTACTGTTTAAAATTAATTCTGAATATTTTTTCTGAGCCTGAAAAGATACGACAACATTATGCGACTAGCAATTCACTGCCCGGTAGATAACGCACGTCTCTCCAATTGATTTTTCAGAAAATTTCAATAATGCTCATGTGTCGAAGATAACGGCCCGGGTTCTCATTAATTCCACGAACCAGGTTGTTCATCTCGATCGTCAACTCATTGAGATTGTCATACATCTCCGAATCATTAACCAGTTTACCGAGCGTGCCCTCACCCCCATCAATTTTTTCAAGGATGCTGTTGAGGCTGGCCGTGGCCCGCTCCATCTCCTCTCTAACTCGTGCCAGCTCCTCAATATTGCTCTCCAGGGAGTCCATGATGTTATCCACCTTTGGACGATTGTCTGTAGCGAGTGTATCGAGCTGACTGAGCATGCTGCTTCCGGCTGAAATCGCCTGTTCGATCTCACCTTTTTTCTGATCGAGGATTTCGGAAAGTTGACGCGTTACCTGCTCAGCGTTACCAAAGGCCTGGCCCATCTGAGCTGATACGTCGTCATCAAACGTCTGATTCAGCTGCTTCAGAAAGAGATTCAGTTCCGATAGTGAGGCTGAAACATCATCGGCAATCTCCTCACCCCGGTTGCCCAGCAGCTCCGTCATAGACTCTACATAGACGCCTTCAATTTCCCCGCCGTGCTCAACCATCTCATCCGAATCGCCAAGCTGCAGTACAATCGATTTCCCCTCCACAATGCCAAGTGAGGTTAGCTGAGCCACGCTGTTCTCAGGAACAGATGTTCGGCCGTCGAGGCGCATCGTCACACGAACACGGCCATCATCGGTGAGGCGCACAGTGCTTACAGAGCCAACCTTGACCCCGCGAACGTTCACGATACTCCCCTGACTGATACCATCTCCCCGCTCAAAATGTGTTGAGATCTCCATTGTTTGCCGGAGAATTGGCACGTCGCGCATAAAACGAAATCCTACCACTGCCACTATAAATGCCAGCAGAACGGTGATTCCAACTTTAACTTCATTGCTCATTTTCATGGTATCGGCCTATAGTTTAATTTGATATTCGCTGGCTGTGATAAACGCCTGTAGTTCCCGGTGATCAGACTTTCTCATATCCTCAACGGTGCCAAACCAGCTCAGCTTCTGCTGATCCAGAAAGGCAACCTTATCGGCAACCTCAAGCACGCTGTGCATATCGTGTGTGATTACAATAGAGGTGATATCGAGGGTTTCAGACATCCCGATAATCAGTTCGTTGATCTCATCGGCGGTTTGCGGATCGAGTCCCGATGTTGGTTCATCATACATGATGTAGGAGGGCTGAAGAACGATCGCCCTTGCAAGCCCAACCCGCTTCCTCATACCGCCCGATAATTCAGAGGTCTCTTTCCCGGCAGCCTCTTCCAGATTAACGTAGCTAAGAGATCGCATCACCGTTTCTGTGATCTCCTCCTCGCTTTTATCCGTAAAATAGCGGAGCGGAAATGCTACATTTTCAAATGTGTTGATAGAATCGAAAAGCGCAGATCCCTGAAAGAGAATTCCAAACTTCTGTCTCAGCCTCCGCTGATCAACATAGTCGAGTGCGTGAATATCCTTTCCATCAATGATGACCCGCCCGGAATCGGGCTTTAAAAGGGCATTGATATGCTTCAGAAGCACGGACTTCCCGCAGCCGGAGCGACCAATAATCGCCACCGTCTCTCCATCATCAATGCGAAAGGTGACATCCTCCCAGACCAGCAGGTCTCCGAAGCTTTTGGTAAGTGTCTGAATCTCGATCATAGTAGTAGTGCTGCTAATACAAAGTCGGCGAGCAGTACAAAGATACAGCTCAATACTGTGGCATTGGTTGTACTTTTACCCACTCCCTCCGCTCCCCCTCGGGCGTAGTAGCCTTTGTAACAGGAGACGGATGTTATAATAAATCCGAATACGAACATCTTCACAAACCCAAAAACTACATTCCAGGGATAAAAGTACATCCTGGCTCCCTGAAGGAAATCGGATGGCGGGACGGTTCCGGAAAAATAGCCGGCCGCAATACCACCCCCAATACCGAATATCGCTGCAACAATATAGAGAACCGGGAACATCAGAATTCCCGCCAATACTCTTGGAACCACCAGAAACGAGACGGAGTTGAAACCCATCGACTCCAGTGCATCTATCTGTTCACTCACACGCATGGTTCCCAGTTCGGTTGCAACCCTGGCCCCAACCTTACCTGCAAGCACTAGACTGGAAATCACCGCAGCCAGCTCAATCAGGATCGATTCAGATACAATCGCTCCGATTGTTGAGAGCGGAATAAATGCAGACTCCAGCTGATAGGCCGACTGGAGCGTCATTACCGATCCGGTAAAAATCCCTACCAGAACGATAATTGGCACAGAGTCGTACCCTACCTTAACCAGCTCCTGAAACAGATTCTTTCTGTATGTACTGAACTCCGTTGATGAACGAAGAGCCTGGTAAAGCAGCGAGCTGTAATTTCCTAGTTCTTTTAATGCGTTCATTTGATGATAATCATAGCGTCAATGCAGCAGCTTTTAACATCCGGCCCGTCGACCCGATCACAGAATCGAAGCCGCAGGGCTTTCCGTTCCCTCTTCAAATTTGCCGCTGATGCTGAAAATAAGAGAGGATTCTGAATCCCCAATAAAAAAAGCAGATAGCAAATTTATCCTTTATCTTATTCACAACGAAATTTCATCTCTGAAAACTAACACTTTATGTTTCGATACTTTACCGCCGGCGAATCTCATGGACCCGAATTAACAGGAATTGTAGAGGGCACCCCGGCAGGGCTCAGGCTTACCGAAGAGGATATCCAACAGCACTTAATCCGAAGACAGCAGGGATACGGCCGTGGTGGCA
>JAFIFA010000223.1 GCA_020832225.1 Balneolaceae bacterium | reverse complement strand
GAAAAAGTCCACCTCAACAAGAAAGCCTTTAAAATTGAAGACTCGACCAACGATAAGACCGGTGCAAGACAGGTAAAGATTTATTTTGATGATGGATCCACATCGGTCTGCGATTTATTGATTGTAGCTGATGGAATCAATTCGGCTATTCGGAGGCAACTTTTCCCGGAAATCGGAATCCGTTTCTCAAACCATGTAATTTGGAGGGGTATTACAACGCAACGGTTGCCGGGTGATCTGACCGAAAAATTTATTGAAATCTGGGACCGTGGAAGGCGTTTTTTGTGTATTTCAATCGATAGTAACCGATCCTTCTGGCTGGCACTCGATCGTGGTGAGCCCGGGGGAAGAGACAATCCCGACACGATCAAACAGGAGCTGCTTCACAAATTTGCCGATTTCGACGAATTTGCCGGCGAACTTATTCGCAATACCGAAAACATCATTCGGAACGATTTGGCGGATTTGGGCGGGTTTACCCGTGATTGGCATAAAGGAAATGTCGTTTTTGTGGGTGATTCGATACACGCGACTACCCCGAACCTTGCGCAGGGTGCTTGTCAGGCTATTGAGGATGCGTGGTGTCTGGCCAAGTGCCTCAAAAAAGCTTTCGATGCTGCTCCTGCAAGCGGGACCATCAATCCCGGTGAAATTTTTGCCGATTATCAAAAACGTCGCGAAAAGAAAGTGATGGAAATTGTGCGGATTTCGTGGTTGTTTGGAAAGTTGGCACATGCGAAGAGTCCGGCGGTGAACGCTTTTTCACGACTGATGTGGCGGTTGTTGCCTATTTCTGCGATGCGCAAGCAGGAGAAGCAGCTAAATGATTTGTCGTATAATGATTAGGTATAGGGCGGGAATACCAGCAAAAATCTTAACTATCAATAAAGAGCAATAGTGGTGAGCCTATACCTATATATTGGTATGTAAAGAACATGTTTATTGCCTGTACAACTAATTTATGGGTAAGCTTAAACAGAATGATCACATTTGACCATATAATAGAGAAAAAGATTATAAACATTCAGAGACTCGACTCTGAGGCTGACTATCAATTTTATACTCCCTATGCAATTATCTATACGCTAGACAATCAGTCCGAAAAACTCATTATTTCAGCTACTAATGACGGTTCGTCAGTTGATATACGAATGACAAGTGACGGACAAATAGAAGAAGACTATGAACTTGAATTTTGTGAACACATACTTAATGACCTTAAAAAAGATGATGAGTTAAGTGGATTTATTGGCGACAAACTACAATCTATAAAGATAGCTGGATTTAATTTGCCAGAAATCACTGAGCCAGACGTCGTTATTCAGCAAGGAAGAAATGCTGGGTTTGAACTGACAACAGGAAGACACAAACTTCTTTTTCAAAACAATTACTGTGGTTGGCGTGACATAAATGATGATATGGTTAAATTACCAAATCAGGACAAGTGGCAATGGAAATAAGAAATCCTACCCAAAGCACTAACTACCCAAAAGTGCCGCTTCAGTGGTTAATTGAAGGTTTGTGCCTCTTTCAAAGTTCGTGCTTGGGTGCCAGTGAAGTGCTCCGAAATCGACTCCTTCGGGTAAATTCAAAACATTATCATAAAACTCAATCCAAATCCGCTCTATAACAAGCATTTCCTGCTGACGTGTAAACGTTTGTTGCTTATTTTCTTGCCTGGTCGCCACGCAGCAGAAATGCCAGACCGTTAGGTGAACGAACTTTAATTAACTCAAACTATCATAAATGTCAGAATCTGCTCCAAAAATTTTTATCTCATACAGTTGGACTAATGAAACTCATGAAGAATGGGTAATCAATTTAGCTACAGAATTGAGAGAAAATGGCATCGATGTAATTTTGGATAAATGGGATTTGAAAGAAGGACATGATGCCAATGCATTCATGGAAAAAATGGTTTCTGACCCCAAAATTAATAAGGTAATATTAGTTTGTGATAAGGAATATGCACTAAAAGCTGATAGTAGAGAAGGTGGGGTTGGAACAGAAGCTCAAATTATTACTCCTGAACTATATAAAAAAAAGGATCAGGATAAGTACGTAGCGGTAGTAAAGGAGCGAGATGAGGATGGAAATGCTTACTTGCCAACCTTCTTCAAATCTAGAGTCTATATTGATCTAAGTGAAGAAAACTTATACTCATCTAATTTTGACCAATTACTAAGATGGATATTTGATAAGCCATTACATGTAAAACCTAATATTGGGAAAAGACCTGCATTTCTGGATGAAGATTCTCATTTAGACTTTGGTGTTAGTAGCAAACTAAGAAGAGCTAAAAATTCAATTACAGAAGGAAAATCAAATTGGTCAGGAGCACTTCAAGATGTCTATGATACAATAGTTTCTAATTTTGAAGTTTTAAGAATTGACCCATCCGAAAATGAAATTGATGAATTAGTTCTTAAAAGTATTGAAGACTTTTTACCAATTAGAAATGAACTAATCCAACTCTTCTTAATTCTCGGTCAGTATAAAAAGAATGAAAATGAAGCGTTTACTCTCACGCATAGATTCTTTGAAAGACTGTTACCTTTTACAGAAAGACCAGAACGGATGCAGTCTTACAGAGAGTGGGATTTTGACAATTTCAGATTTATCATTCACGAATTATTTTTATACGCCAATGCTTGCTTTTTATTCCAACAAGCCTTCAATTTTGCTAATTATCTCTTAAGCAATCAATATTACTATCAAAACATAAATTATGGTAAATCAGATCTTTTAAAGTATCCCATTTTCAGGAGGTACCTAAAGTCACTTGAAGAATATCGCAAAAGGAGAATTGACACGAATCGAATTTCTATACATTCGGATTTATTGAAGTCTAGATCAGAAGGAAGTGGTATTTCTTTTAACAAATTAATGGAAACAGATTTTATAATGTATCTGAGATCTTGTAGAGGTGATAGATACTGGTATCCAATTACTAATTTGTATGCCGCAGAGACTTTTTATACATCCTTTGAGCTTTTTACAAGAGCCCAATCCACCAAATTTTTTAATGAGATAAAACCACTATTAAATGTTTCAGACAAGGAAGAGTTAAAAGAAGTTATTGATTCAATTTTAGCTGAAAAGTATCGCCGTCCAAGATGGGATTATCGATCTCTTGATGTAGAGATTCTTACTGGAATTGATAAAATCGCAACTGCTCCATAAAGTTTACCTAACAAAGCGGCTCAAACGGACGAGTTTGCGGTTTGTGGCTTTGGAGAGTTGATCGCCTCGCCGTTTAGCCGCCAAACCGTTATGTTTCTAAATTACTAAATTGCCAAAAACGAATTCATGGATAGAATTGCAAACAAGTCAATTGAAAATGAAACTTCTTTAAAATTTGAGCGGGGTCCTCAATCATCTCATTTTGATGAAAAAGATGATAACGGTGCTTATGTAAGTTTCGATAAAATGGGTTCGATAGAGCGATTATTACGAATAAAGTTTGGTTATGAATCTTCAGGCTACGAATATTCAAGAGATATCTTTCTTGATTTCGAAAAGGTAGTTGAACTAAAAAAGCATATTGACTCTATAATTGAACATGAAGCCAAACAACAAAAATCATTTTACGTATTCTCTTATGGTTCAAATATGCTTTATAGCAGAATTGTCAATCGATGCCCTTCAGTTGAAGTCGTTGACAAATTATGCATTCCCGGATTTAAATTGATCTTCAATAAATTATCACGAGATGATTCTGGGAAAGCAAACATTACGAAAACAGACAATAAAGATGATTTTTTATGGGGAGTAATTCATCGAATTAGCTGGAATGATAAACCAGAATTAGATAAGGCTGAAGGTTTGGGCCATGGTTACGATTTGATTTCAATGAATAAGCTCTCAATTACAACAAATTTCAATCATCATATTAAATCTTATATATCTACTGACAAGAAATATCATACCAGTAAAAAACCTTACGAATGGTATATACAATTAGTAATCGAAGGGGCAAAATAAAATGGCTTTCCAGATGAATATGTAAACCAGCTTAAAAAAACACATACCAAACCTGACAAAAATGAGCGAAGAAAATTAAAAGAGTTGAGTGTTTTGCCCGGTGATTATTCCCTTAAATATTATGAGAAATTTGGCAAATATGAATAATTAAAAACTGACTACCACCAATATTCAAAAGTAATATTATTATGATTGAATTCTTAGCGTTAGCGACAATCACTGCATACTTCCATTTTAAGGCCGAACAAATGATCAGTTTTAAAATTCCAGCAAATATGAATTTTGTACCAGCTGCTGAATGGCATAGAATCGTTAATGAAACATTTTTTCTACTTGCGAGATTGGCTATGTATGCTATATTTCCAATAACTGTATACCTATTGTATGGAGATATATTTTGGGGAATCGTTGTGGCTTTACTTCAGAAAATTGTTTTTCTGCCGTTGTTTCAAATTTTTGCCATTTTTCAAGGAAATAAGCCCTTAAACAGTTTAAGAAATGAATATTATGTCCTATTTATCATTTTAGCGGCTATCCCAATTATTATTTATTCAAACTATTACCATTAATATATGACTACAATAATCTTATTAATTGTTGCTGGTATTGCAATTTGGTGGATAAAAGGAATGCGAGATTCATTTGTCTTAAAAGATAGGCTTGTAAATATTCTCGTTGGTGAATATGGATTAAGTAGATCTGAAGCAATTAGTCTTATTGATCAAAATCAGCGTAGAATTTTTGAATTAAATGAGGAAAATACCCCATTAAACCAGATTGCTTCAGATATCTACAATTATCGAAACCTTTATTAAGTATCCACCCGACCAACTACATATTGAATGGACCCAAGCGGTTGACT
>JAFIFA010000055.1 GCA_020832225.1 Balneolaceae bacterium | reverse complement strand
ATCGTACATCGTTAGCAGCACTCCTTCAATGTCCAGATCGGGGTTTAAGTGCTGTCTTACAATCTTAATGGTATTGAGCAGCTGTCCCAATCCTTCAAGTGCAAAATATTCGCACTGAACAGGTATAAGCACGGAGTTTGAGGCTGTAAGTGCATTAATTGTAAGCAGTCCCAGCGATGGCGGGCAGTCTATCACTATAAAGTCATACTTCTCTCGAAGCGGTTCAATCGCTTTTGCCAGAATTCTCTCCCGCTCATTTCGGTCCACCATCTCAATTTCAGCTCCCACGAGATTGATATGAGACGGGATTAGATCCAGGTATGGGAGTTCCGTTTCACGAACGGCGTCATTGACGTCGATACCGCCAACCATAACTTCATACACCGAACTGGTTACAGTTTTCGGTTCGATTCCCAGGCCGCTCGTAGAGTTGCTTTGAGGGTCGATGTCAATGATCAGTGTGGGGTGTTCGATGGCCGCAAGGCTGGCTGCCAGGTTGATAGCCGACGTCGTTTTACCCACTCCGCCTTTCTGATTGGCGATGGAAAGAATTTTACCCATGCTTATGCAGGTACTGTTTATATGATATTTTTAATTGAATATAACCCTCAACCTGTACCTTACCAAACAAAGTTATTCACATACGGGCGTGGAAAATTACCCTATTGATTCCCTTAACATTCTGAATATCAATTACCTGCAGATATACTTATGGAGGGATTATGGACGGCTTCCGGTAAGCTGCAACTGCCGGTTATATGGATTAGACTGAGTTGGATTTGTGACCGGTGTAAGTCGATTGTAGCTGTCGCGGATCACTGAATCCATGGATGCAGACTCCACGCGCTGGTTCTCGCCAAATCGTACACTTCGTTGTTATCAACCCATGGAGTGATTTTGGCGGTTCTCTCTGAATTACTGCTACCCGGATTTCCTGCAGCATCGAGGCTTGGGGAGAATTGTGAAAATCCGGTTACGGCTTGATCAACACTGTCGGCGGAGTTATCTGATGAGTTATCCATCATGAAACTACCGGCCGTCAGACCAACAATTACCATCGCTGCTGCAGCGTAGTAGTACGATTTAAAAAACCCGGGAGATTTCACTCCCGATTTTTCAGCCTCTCTGTAAACTGCATCAAGTACATGTTGAGGTGCTGAAATATCAGGAAGTTCTCCCAGTTTTGCCTGAACGGCCTTGAGGGATTCCACCTCGATTAACAGATTTTCATTCTCTTCAAGCTCTCTGTTGAATTCTACTTCTTCAGAGGGGTCCATTTCATTGAAAAGATATGCTACACTGTTGATGTCTTTCTTTTTCATACGTTATTCGATTCCTTCTCACGTTCCTCATCGAACATCTTACGCAGATTAATCAGAGCATATCTCATGCGACCAAGGGCTGTATTTATTGATACATCTGTTAGCTCGGCAATCTCCTTAAAGGGCATTTCGTAGTAGTGACGGAGCATAACTACAGTACGCTGCTCTTCAGGAAGATTTGAAATATGTCTGAGAAGGCTGGATGTCGATTCGCTCAATTCAAGTTCTTCGTGCTGGCTGAGAGCATCTTCATCCGGTAATCTGTCGTAAAAATCCGACTTTGATTCCTTGTCATACGATGAGCTAACGTCAACAAATCGTTTTTGTTTTCTGATGTGATCAATTGTTGCATTATGTGCAATTCGCATCACCCAGGCGATCCATTTACCCTGCTCATTGTAGGTGTCATCCATTTTGGTGACAACCTTTGTGAACGTCTCCTGAAAGATATCATTGGCGACTTCACGGTTCTGAATCATGCTGAAAATATAGGAATAGACTTTGGCCTGATGACGGTTCATCAACTCCCGGAAGGCCACCTGATCATTCTTCTTACGAAAAAGAGCTACAAGTTCCTTGTCCTTCATCTTTTCGTAGTTGGCCGGTATGTGGTCTGCGTTTCTCAGTTTCATGGCAGTGGGTAAGTTATGTGATGCACGCTATACTACAAAACAGATTTACTCTGTTATCCATTCATACGTAATACATCAGTCTTTGGATGGATACCTACAGAAACAGTGCCAATTCTGTTTTTCTGACGAAATTTCAGGAATGTATCTGTTTCCGTAGCTTCATAATCATGTTACTGCGATGATTTACAACTTTCTATCACATTTTCATGCTAAAAGTTTCTCAATCTCTGAAATAGTCATAAACTTTTTTTCCTGCTGAACTTCCCGCAATCTCCTGCAGGGTTTCAAGTGAGGCCTCCTTTATTCTTGACACCGAACCCATCTCCCTTAGCAGCTCTGCAGCCCTCTTCTCCCCAATACCCTTTATATCCGTCAGCTCTGTCTTAAGCGTTCGCTCTGAGCGTTTTTTTCGGTGATATGTGATGGCAAACCGATGTGCCTCATCCCGGGCTCTCTGCAGCAGCTTGAGCGAAGAGGATGACTTGGGTATCATTACCGGGCCAACCTGTCCGGGCAGGAACACCTCCTCCAGTCTTTTCGCCAATCCAGCCACATCACACTCACCCTCAAATCCAATTTCACGTAGGCCATCGAGTGCAGCGTTGAGCTGCCCCTTTCCGCCATCGATCAGAATCAGATCCGGTGGCTGTAACTTCTCTCTCTTTACTCTCGAGTATCGCCGTATCACGATCTCCTTCATAGAGGCATAGTCGTCGGCACCTGTCACAGTTTTAATCTTAAACCGTTTGTATTCACTCTTTCTTGGTTTTGCATCTACAAAACAGACCATTGAGGCAACCGGATCGGTACCCTGTGTGTTTGAGTTGTCGAAACACTCTATTCGTCTGGGTAGTCTGCTCAGCTTCAGATACTCTTTCAAATCTTTAACAGCCTGAGGGATCCTGGACTTCTCTGCCTTCTCTTTCTCCAGCTTTCGTTCACTAAGGTTGAGGCGGGCATTGGTCAGGGCCATCTCGATCAGGTGCTTCTTCTCTCCTATCTGGGGTACATGAACCGGCACTTTTTTACCGCGCTCCTCCCACAGATATTGCGTAAGCGGCTCATCATCTTCCATTGGGTGACTGAGGTAAACTTCATCAGGAAGGGTTCCCACCAGTTGCCCGGTGTAGTAATCCTCCACAAACGACTGCACCATCACCTCAAAAGGAGTATCCTCAACATTTCTAAGAAACCGGTGAAATTTCCCTATCAACTTTCCTTCCCGAATTTTAAGCAGAACGCCACACGCCTCTCCTATCTCCTCATCATATCCAACAGCAAAGACATCACGGTGCACCTTCTTCCCGGCAACCATTTTCATCTTCTGGCTATACTTGATCAACGACTGCATGCTGTCTCTCAACCGGGCTGCCTGTTCAAACTCCATCGCCGAAGAGGCGATCTCCATCTCCTCCTTCACCTCCCGAATAAGGTCTTCGGTTCTACCTGAAAGCATCCTCTCAACCTTATCGATCACAGAATTGTACTCATCGGCATCCCAGTCGCCCGAGCAGTTCTGCAGATAGTCATCAAAGCAGGAGTGCCATTTTGGAGCGCCTCTCGACTTGTCGATTGTTTTGGGTGAAACAGCACAGGTACAGAGTCCGAATGTCTTTCGGATCGTCTCCAGCATTCTCCTCATGTGCCCTACATGATCGTAGGGTCCAAAATATTTGCTCCCGTCCCGAATCACCGTACGGGTGGGATAGACTCGCGGCTTTCGCTCTTTGGCGGTGATGCAGATGTAGGGGTACGATTTATCATCGCGGTACATGATGTTGTATCGCGGCTGATGCTTTTTGATCAGATTGTTCTCCAGAATCAGGGCTTCCGCCTCCGAATCCGTTACAATCACCTCCAGATCCTCAATTTTGGAGACCATCACCCTGATTCTCCCATCGTGATTTCTGGAGTCCTGAAAATAGGAGCGTACCCGGTTCCTCAAACGCTTTGCCTTGCCAACATAGAGATAATTACCCCTGCTGTCTTTAAACTGATAGACACCGGGGCTCTGGGGCAGATGAGCTACTTTTTCTTCAATCGTTATTGCCATAAAAGAAATTCTTCCCACAAAATTAGAAAACCCGTGGCGGCTTTAAAAGGGTTATATTTAGTGAAAAATGAACCCAAGACCATTACCATTTCATGGAGTTTACAGGTACTGATCCCGATATAGGGATACTTTTTGAAGACAATCATCTGCTGGTCGTGAACAAACCGGCTGGCGTTTTGGCCCAGGAAGATCATACCGGAAATCCCGATATCCTCACTCTTTGCAAGGAGTATCTGGTTCAACGATACAACAAATCCGGCAAGGCATTTCTCGGGCTCGTCCACCGTCTCGACAGACCGGTAAGCGGAGTAATGATTCTGGCAAAAACCTCGAAAGGTGCTTCTAGGCTGAGCGAACAGATCCGAAAACGTACAGTCAATAAGTACTATCTGGCGGTTGTGGAGGGCTCACTGCCGGAAAATGGATTCCTGCAGGATCATCTTCTTAAGGATAGCCAAAAGAACCTTACAAAGATTGTAAAGCCGGGCACTCCCGGCGCCAAAGAGAGTATACTCACCTATCAGCGGATCGGCTTCAGCGATAATCTCACGCTGCTATCTATTAAGCTGATTACCGGCAGGGCACATCAAATTCGGGTGCAGCTCGCCGGAAAGGGAACTCCTATTTTTGGCGACCAAAAATATGGAAGCAGCAATTCCTCTAATGTAGCCCTTCACGCCCACAAAATGATCATTGAGCACCCCACTCTCAGAAAAGAGATGGAATTTGTTGCAAGCCCTGAAAAAAAACATCCCTGGATATTATTCAACAACATTTATTCATAATAATCAGTGACCTTTGCCTACCTAAAAGAGCGCAAATTAATTCTACCCCCTCTGAATGATACAAAATGTGTCATTGTTTAATATTTCGGCAACCGGTGTCTGGGCGAAATAATCCAGTTTCCGGATCGTACTAATAGTGCATATAATTATCTCCAGATGAAGAGGCTAACGCGTGAAAAGGCTATAGAACTACTCCCGGCCGTGGTTGACAACGAGGCCTCTGAGGAGGAGACTATCGCGTTTCTGGCCTATATCGAAACCGATGAGCTGGTAAGGCAAGAGTATCGTGATGCCGTTCAGATAAAACGCATTCTTGCCCGCAAGTATCCCCGCAAAAATGCTCCTGAACATCTTCGTGAAAAGATCCTGGAGATGGTGAACAGCGGAGATCTTGGAACTTACAAAGATCAATCCGTTGATGAGCCGGTACGCCTAAGTGGCAGTGACCAACAGTCAGCCAGGAAGACCGGACTGAGCGGGCCAATTCTAAGATATCTATCTGCTGCGGCTGTAATTCTTATCATCACACTCATTACCATAGAACTACTTGATCGCACCACAATACAGGATTTACGTGCTACTGATCTGGTTGAGAACTATGCTGCACTGCATTTTACAAATGCCGGTGGTCAGATGATAGACCCTCATTATTCAACATCTTCTGTCTCGGAGGCTGAAGCCTATATTTCTGAGCATCACGGAATCGATATGACTGTTCCAGAACTGGATGGTGCTGAATTTGCCGGCCTGGTTATCGCAGATTTCTATAACGGCTTAGACACCCCTCTGCTCGCATATCATCAACCGGATATTGATGAAACAATCTACATCTTCTCTTTCAAGTTAGATAATCTCGAAGACCACAAATCGATTAAAAGAAGTGCTGAGGCTGTGAAAAACTGTATTACCCATACTGATTTCTATGTATCAGAAATTGATGGGCACCACGTGGTTTCGTGGCTTTGGAATGACATTTGGTATAGTGCCGTGTCCAACCATAACGGATATGATTTAGCTTCTATAGTAAAGCCGCTAAACTATTCACCCTGATCCTTCTCACCCGATTCCATATCACCTGATCCCGAACGATCAATCAAATTCTGAGGGATCTTTTTGGATGTCTTGGCTCCAAGCTCTTTCAGCATTTCAGTTTGTCGAACAAGATTTCCTGCGCCGGTCGAAAGGCGCGTCATCGCCTCATCATAACTCTTCTGAGTCTGATCAATACGGTTTCCTATATCGACCATACTCTCTACAAAGAGTGTAAATTTATCGTAAAGGGCACCACCCCTTGAAGCAATCTCCATCGCATTCTTATTCTGATACTCCTGCTTCCAGACATTTTCGATAGTTGCCAGGGTTGCCAACAGAGTAGTCGGGCTTACGATGATGATATTCATATCGAACGCCTCATTGTAGAGTTCGGTATCATGCATCATTGCCACACCAAATGCCGGTTCAATCGGGATGAACATCAGCACAAAATCGGGGCTTTTCTCGTTGTGAAGCTTTGCATAATCCTTGCTGCTCAGGTTTTTGACATGGCCTCTGATCGATGCCACATGTTTGCGGATAGCCTTCTGCTGATCCTCCTGTGAATCTGCAGATGAGTACTCCTCATAGGCATTCAGTGAGACTTTGGAGTCGATAACGAGCCTCTTTTCATCCGGCAGATAGACCACAACATCGGGCTGGAGGCTGCGTCCATTATCACTCTTAATGCTCTGCTGGATTTCATATTCGAAACCCTTTTTGAGTCCGGATTTTTCAAGAATCCGCTCCAGAATCACCTCACCCCAATTCCCCTGTTTCTTGGTATCTCCCTTGAGCGCTTTGGTCAGGTTATTCGCCTCTTCGCTCATTTTTTGATTTAGCTCCTGCAGCATGCTTAAATGCTGACTAAGTGCACTTCGCCCTTTGATATCCTCTTTATGCGTCTCTTCCACCCTTTTCTGAAACTCGGAGATCTTCTCACCCAACGGTTTCAGCAACGTGTCGAGCTTTTCGCGGTTCTGTTCGGTGAATTTTTTACTCTTCTCCTCAAGGATATCGTTAGCGAGGCTCTTGAACTCATCCCGAAACCGGCTGTTAAGCTCTTCCAACTCTGCCTTCTGTTCTGCCAGCCTCTCCTTGAGATGCCTTAGATCGGCCTGAGCATTGGTAAGCTCCCTCTCTGCGCGATTGGCTCTCTCAGATAGTTCTTCTGCACGTTTTGAGTGTTTCTCTTCCAGCTCTTTCTCTCTTTCTGAAGCACGTTCAGCCTGCTCGTTCAGTAGAACTATTCGCTCTTCGAGAACGGCTCGACCCGATCTGCTCAAAAAAAACGCGATGCCAAATCCAATTGCAAAGGCTGCCAAAATGATGATGAATTCAGTAAATCCCATAAAACCTGTCTTTCTTATTTCGTCGTTCAAAATATAGCAGCAGCCGGACAAACGCTGCTTCTTGGTATAGTGCAGAATCAATATAAAAGAAAAGGGTGACAGACTGTGTCACCCTTTCAAAGTTCTCCTCTAAAATGTACTTACGGACCCTTCTCAGCCGAATACATCCTTAATTTTGGCAAAGAAGCTCTTTTCGCGCTCCTCTGCGTCGGATGGATCAAAATGCTTCTCCCCTTTTAGCGCTTCAACGTGGTAGCGCTCTTCAGGGGTGAGATCGCGGGGGATGTAGATATTCACCCGGATAAACTGATCGCCGGTACCGGTATTATTGAGCCCTTTGATTCCCCTCTCCTTCATTCGGAGTAGTTTTCCGGGTTGTGTTCCGGGCTCCACCTTAACCTTCGCTTTCCCTTTCAGTGTAGGCACTTTTACTTCGGTGCCCAGAATTGCATCCGGGATACTGAGATGGAGATCGTAATAGATATCATTGCCATCTCTTTCAAAATGTTCATGCTTCTCCTCTTCGATGAGTACAATCAAATCTCCGGGTTCGCCACCTCGTATTCCGGCGTTACCCTGTCTGCGAAGCGTGATATAGTTCCCTTTCGCCACACCGGAAGGGATGTTGACTTTGATCTTCTCGTCGCTCTTCTTACGACCTTCACCACCACAGGAAGAACATTTGTTTCTAATGATGCGGCCTTCTCCCGCACACGTGGGGCATGGCTGTACATTTACAAACTGGCCAAACATGGTTCGCGAAACCTGACGCACTTCACCAACACCGTTGCAGGTTCCGCAAGTCTCGTAATCAGACTCCGTTTCGGCACCCGTTCCGCTGCACTCATCACACTTGATCTGCTTCTTAACCTTAAGAGTCTTCTCTGTTCCTTCTGCAATCTCCTCGAGCGTGAGAGAAACCTTTAGCTTCATGTCGGATCCGGGTCTTCCCGTTCCGCGTCTTCTGCGGCTTTGAGATCGCCCGCCCCCAAACGCATCGCCGCCAAAGATGTCGCCACCAAAGATATCACTGAAGCGGCTGAAGATATCCTCGAAGTCAGCGTTTCCAAAGTCGGATGCACCGCCAAATCCGCCACCTCCGCCATTTACACCGGCATGGCCAAACTGATCATAACGCTGGCGCTTCTGGGAGTCTCGGAGCACATCGTAAGCCTCAGAAGCCTCTTTGAACATCTTCTCGGCATTGGCATCACCCTTGTTTCGATCGGGATGATACTTCATCGCAAGTTTTCGGTACGCCTTCTTAAGCTCCGCTTCCGATGCGTTTTTATCTACACCTAATATGTCGTAGTAATCTCGTTTTGACATCTAAATCCTTTCTTACTCGCTTACAATTACTTTCGCGTGTCTCAGGGTTTTATCACCCATTTTGTAGCCGTTCTCAATTACCTGCATCACGGTTCCACTCTCAACGGAGTCGTCTCCCGGTTTTTGCCGCATCATGGCGTCATGTAGGTCTACATCAAAAGGAACACCTGTTTCATCAATCCTTTCTACTCCGTAGCTGTTCAGTACGTTTTCAAATTTATTTGCAACCATACGGATTCCATCCAGTATGGAGCTGTCAACATCGGAGTTTTCCAGAGCCTGAATGGTTCGTAGCAGATCATCATTGACGGGCAGGAATGCATCGATCGCGCGCTCTTTTGCGGTTACAAATGCCTGATCACGATCTCTTCGAAGTCGTTTTCTCTGATTTTCAATGTCTGCCGTCTTGCGGAGCATGGTCTCTTTCACTTTATTCAGCTCCTCCTCAAGTTCATTGATTCGTTGCTGCTGCTCCAGTAAAAGGTCGTCTGTATGGTCAGATCCTGACTCTTCGGCTGCTTCTTTCTGATCTGCTGACATTTCTTCTTCGTTCAGCAGCTCGTCCTGTTCCTGCTTTTTGCTCATTATAGCTGATACTCTGTTTTATACCGGTTTAAATTCAATCTCGTAAAAATATCGATTTTTAAACGGAATGAGCAAATAGCATGCCACAAAACCGAACACTAACAGTTCGGCAGGGATTGAGGCAGTTTATTCACCTTCGAAAAAGAATTCGATCATATTTCCGTCGGGATCGGATGCAAATACAAACCTGCCCTTCTTCCGGTTTGCCGGCCCACTCAATATGGTAACCTCTTTTTCCCGCAGATATTCTGCCATCTCATCAACCTGCTCCGGAGAATCCAGATAGAAACCGATATGGTCAACGCGGAAATCGCGTGAATTGGGATCGTAGCTTGTTTCAGCTTCAACAATCACGAGCGTATCCTCTTTGCCAATTTTGTAGACAGCCATACTCTGGCCCATCTTTCGGACAAGTTTAAATCCTAGAATCTCCCCGTAAAACTCTTCGGCACGTTCTATTTCGTTTACCCGGATCGTCATGTGATTAATTCCAGATGGCTTAAAATCCATATTGATGTCTTTTATTTTGATTCGTTGTTTTAAAGAGCCCGAGCAAACTACAAGTTTTGCTGTTATCTTTGAACTCAATTTTTAATGTAATTTTGTCGCTTTGTCCACTCTCTACCTAGTAGCCACCCCTATCGGTAATCTCTCCGACTTTTCACCGCGGGCGGTTGAGGTACTTCAATCCGTAGATCAGATCGCTTGTGAAGATACACGGACTTCCGGTGTACTACTAAAGCACTATGAAATCAAAAAACCAACTTTTTCGTTTCATCAACACAATGAACACCATAAGGTTGACTATCTGATCAGTCTGCTTGAGGCCGGCCAGAGTATTGCTCTCATCAGCGATGCGGGGATGCCCGGCATTTCCGATCCCGGTTTTCTGGCCACGCGAGCAGCTCATCAGAAAGGATTCACGGTTACTGCCATTCCAGGACCTGATGCCGCAACTACAGCCGTGGCGGCGAGTGGACTCCCCTGCGACCGCTACCTCTATGAAGGCTTCCTCCCTCCAAAGAAGGGACGACAGACCCGCATTCAGGCCATCTCAGATTCAGACATCACCTGTGTGGTTTATGTGAGTCCCCACAAGCTGGTTCGATTTCTCGAGAAGCTTCATGAATTTGCCGGAGATGATCGCTGGGTTTGCGTGGCCCGTGAACTCACCAAGAAGTTTGAAGAGGTAGATCGCGGTCAGCTTGGCAACCTTCTCCCGAGATGGAAAGAGCGGAAGGCGATCAAGGGTGAAGTGGTTGTGGTTGTGGCAGGAAACAGCTACAGTGAGTAGGTTTCAATCCGTTCGGGAATCACCAGGAATATGAACAGAGATAGAGCGCGTTTCCGTTTGTGGGATCAGCCTTTGGCACTTTCGATAGTTGCCGGCATTTTGCTCGGCGCCTCCTATCCCCCCATTGATGCCGCAATTCTTCAGATTCCCGCATTTCTGATGCTTTTTCGGCTCTGCTCAATGGCAGTTAATCTCCGCGAAACCGTCTTGAATCTCCTGCCGGCACTGCTGATCTGGAACTTCGCAGTGGCTCACTGGCTTTTGATGGCGTCGCTTCTTGGCGGGTTCACCGTCAATCTGGCCAATGCACTCTTTATGCTGCTGCCGTTTTTGTTGATCCGATCCCTGAACCGGGCAGATGTCAATCCAGTTCTCTCCGCATTTACGATTGCAGCTGTCTGGTGCACGTTTGAACTGTTCCACCACCATTGGGAAGTTGCCTACCCCTGGCTCACTCTCGGAAACGGTTGGGCAAACCTGACAGGTGCCACACAGTACGTATCGGTTACCGGAATTCTGGGCATCTCATTTTGGGTCGTCTTCACCTCAGCCCTGCTCTATCGGTTTATACTCGATCCGGTCAGGCCACTGCTATGGTCTGCAACCCTCATCTTCTTCTCATTCCCTCTGTTCTCTGTATTGGCAACCATCACATCTCAAATGGATCGAGGGGATGCGATTGAAGTTGCGGTTGTTCAACCCGACATCGATTCTGAGCTGCAGCATGGCGGCTATGAAACAATTGAGGAGCTTTCCCGGGATCTGCTGAGACGAACTGCAGAGATCATAACACCCCAAACCTCTCTGATATTTTGGCCCGAAAACGCGCTGGACATGGGACTGAAAGCCGATCATCCGGTTTTTACAGAGATCCGGGACTCGCTGAGGGAGTGGAACAGCGAACTGATTACCGGCTCCGGATATATCGATTACTATGATGATAGCGACAGAATACCGGCCGTCCACCGCAGAGACATGGACGACCGCCCGTTCAACATCTACAACTCAGCCATTCACCTTGATGGAGAGAGCGGAGTTCGAAGCGTCTACCGAAAATCGAAGCTGGTTCCCTTCTATGAACGAATTCCCTATGCTTCTGCTTGGCAAACCCTTGATATATTCAGTTTTACCGATTGGGGCGCCATTTCGGGTTATGGACGTGGATCAGAACCGATACCATTTGAAACGGAAATTGCCACCATACCTCTATTGATCTGTTACGACTCCGTCTTTCCTGAGTGGACCAACCGATTGGCCAATCAGGGACAGGGCTTTATGGCGATCATCACAAATGATGGGTGGTGGGGTGAGAGCAGCGGGCATAAACAGCATTTTGCCTATGCAAGACTACGCGCTATTGAACAGCGAATGTGGGTTGTTCGGGCTGCCAATAACGGCATCTCCGGGATCATTTCACCCGATGGAAAGGTACAGTATGCCACTACTTTCGGCACAGACGATGCGTTCCGTTTTACCATATTCACCACAGACAGACAGACTTTTTTCTCATCATATGGCCACCTGATTCACTACCTGCTGGTTTTCTTCGCTTCAATCGGTTCACTCTTTATTCTCACAAAAAAAGGGCGCAAGCCTTAGCCTGCACCCTCGTTATCACAATCATAAAAAGCTAAAGCTCGAAATCAGAACTCCAGATCTTTTTTGATCAGTTCGATCTCTTCGGCCATCGCCTTCTCTGCCTTTCTATAATCGGCGGGAGAGCTCAGTTTTCCATTCACGCTGATGTAGAATTTAATTTTGGGCTCGGTTCCAGACGGTCTGGCCGATACGATGTAGTCACCTTCCGTATAGAACTGAAGTACGTTTGAAGCCGGAAAGTCAATGCTGTTTACGCGCTGCTCATCTACATCCGTTTCAGTCAGTGCCAGGTAGTCACGAACTTTCAGCACCCTCTTTTTACCACGAATGAGCGGCGGTTCGTTTCTCAGGTTGGTCATGATCTCTTTGATCTCCTCTGCTCCTGTTTTCCCTTTTTTGGTCAGAGAGATCAGCTCCTCTTTGTATATGCCATACTCGCTGTAGATATCCAACAGAGCATCAAAGAGTGACTTATTCTTTGATTTATAGTACGCCGCCATCTCCGCGATCATGGTGCATGAGACAACCGCATCCTTATCCCGTACGTGATCACCCACCAGGTATCCATAACTCTCCTCACCACCGGCTATGAACCTCTTCTCGCCCATATATCGGGTCATCAGCTGACCGATATATTTAAATCCGGTAAGAACATTATAGCACTCCACCTTCTTCGATTCCGCAATTTTGTCGATCAGAAAGGTGGTAACAATCGTTTTGACGATATACTCGTTTCCGGTCAGTTTCTTCGCGCTCTCCCATGCGTTCAGAAGGTAGTGGAATAGCAGAACGGCAGTCTGATTTCCATTCAGCAGTTCAAACTCGCCCTTCTCATTACGGACGGCAATACCCACCCGATCCGCATCGGGATCGGTAGCCATCACCAGATCGGCACCGCTCTCCTCTGCCTGTTTAAGCGCCATCGTAAGCGCCTCCCTCTCTTCCGGGTTTGGATAGACAACCGTTGGGAAATTTCCATCAATGGTACACTGCTCCTTCACAAGATTGACGTTGGTAAACCCAAGCTTGTGAAGTGCCCTTGGCACAATATCTACTGCCGTTCCGTGAATCGGCGAGAATACGATGTTGAGATCGTGCTCTGCACGGATGGCATCGCTGTTTACCGCAGTAGCGGCAACCGCTTCAATAAACTTTTCATCCATATCCTCACCAATGATCTCAACCAAATCGTTATCTCTCTTAAATTGAACCTGATCAACCGATTCAATCTTCTGCACTTCGGCGATTATATTCCTATCGTGCGGGGGAAGCACCTGGCCTCCATCACCCCAGTAGGCTTTATAACCGCTGTACTCCTTCGGATTGTGTGAAGCGGTCAGCATTACGCCGCTATGGCACTTCAGCTCCCTGATGGCAAAGGAGAGCTCCGGTGTTGGTCGCAGTCCGTCAAAAAAGAAAACCTTAATCCCATTTCCAGAGAATACATCTGCCACGATGTTAGCGAAAGGTACTGCGTTATTGCGATTATCGTGTGCAATGGCAACACGAATCTCCTCATCCGGAAACTGTGTTTTCAGGTAGTTGGCAAGTCCCTGGGTAGCCATTCCAAGTGTATATTTGTTGATCCGGTTTGTGCCGGCACCCATAATTCCCCTCAGCCCACCGGTACCAAACTCAAGATCTTTATAGAAGGCGTCGGTCAGCTCTTCATGCCGGCCATTGTCCAACATTGACCTGATCTCTTCTTTGGTTTTCCGGTCAATATTGCCCTCGAGCCACTTGTTCACTTTTTGGCGTACCGAATCATCCAGTTTTTTCATCTTATCTCTGTTTAAATGTGAGGTTGTCAGCTTTTTCGAAATGTAATGATTTCATGACGTTTGACGAAGGATAGGATCTGTTTTTTATCCCAGACATATGCTTAATTAGGGCTTCCTCAAAAAGTCACACCGGATCGGGCTGCGAAAGCAGAAAGGTTCAGCACAAACAGGGTAGCTGCAATCCAGGTTTGTGATGTATCCTGAAGTTTAGCTTTGATTTGATTCAGAGAGAGTAGCTGTTT
>JAFIFA010000050.1 GCA_020832225.1 Balneolaceae bacterium | reverse complement strand
ATAGACTCTGGGAAGGCCCTCATAATCACCCGAAGCACAAATTGGGATTGATACCTGATACTCTTTGGGGAAGTCGATCTCTGTCTGAACAATCTGCTCCTGAATGATATAGAAGTTGTCGATCAGCCATTCACCACCCGGGGATATCTCCCTGTCCGATTTCGCCATTCCTGTCAATATCCGATAGGCATGCACAAGTTCATCGCGTGACCTGAACAGAATGGGCTCTATCTGCTCAATTTTGTCCCCTTGTCCGATAGATGCATGTAGCTCAGCCAGACTGGCAGCACTTTGTCTCAACATTCCGGTATCAAATGAAACGTCAGGGTTTTCAGACATCGATTACCACCTCTTGTTTTGGAGCCAAACCGTATTGCTTCTCTTCTAATTGTTGCTGAGAGAGATATTTTGATCGTTCAAAAAGATCAAACCTCATCTAATTGATGATTTTGCAATCTAACCGATGGGCCTGACATTCGGTGTAGTCGTTTTTCTTACAGAGGTGTAGTCTCTCCCTTAAGCTCATTTAAAACCCGTTCTTTAATCAATCCTAGCACGGTGAATTATTGGTCTGATTGTGACCTAATTCAATTAAACCCAAATACCGTGTTTTCCCTACACCCTTTTCAGCCAATTACTTACATTCTTTTTTCAATTCTCTATTTATCATTATCTAAAGGTTTTAATGAACGGGAAAAGATTAAGAGCACAATTTAAAGTTGTATCAAGGTATAACTTTGAACAAGTCAGGAAAAACTGCCGCTGACTCTCTTCAAATTTCTTTCTACAAAGAGTCTGAAGATTGTGCTCCGGTTCTAAATTTTTCGAATTGCACCTTGTATCTATACAGGGGTCAATAGTATATCGAAGCCGCAGTTAGGGGTGCACTGTATTATGCAGAGCTGAGAACACACTCTCAAAACTTGATATCAGGTAATACGAACGAAAGGAAACTGTAGGCTTCGACCCAATTAAGAGAGAAGACAAACCGGCTATCATGGATCAATATGATAGACCGGTTTTTTTTATCCCCCAAAAACTACACCTTCACCAGTGAATGAAGCCTCTTTGTATCAGCAATTTCTTTCTCTGTAGAGGCGATTTTCTGAAGTACATCAATCACTGTGTCCGGAACAACCGATATGGAGTCGATACCGCATTCGATCAAAAATTTAGCGTATTCGGGGTTATCGCTTGGTGCCTGGCCACAAAAACCAACTTTTTTCCCGGCTTCATGCGCTTTTTTGATGACGTCGCGGATGGCAATTTTAATTGCGGCATCGTTTTCATCAAACAGGTAGGCCATATCACCTGAATCACGGTCTACGCCAAGAATAAGCTGAGTGAGGTCGTTTGAACCGATTGAGAACCCATCAAAATGGCGGGCAAACTCTTTGATCAATATCACATTTGACGGTATCTCACACATCATGTAGATCTGCAACCCCTTCTCTCCTCTTCGAAGTCCAAATTCAGACAAGATCTCAATCACCCGCTCTGCTTCCACAACAGTTCGGCAAAATGGAATCATTACCACCAGGTTGTCCAGTCCAAATTGCTCCCTCACTTTTTTCAATGCCTTGCACTCGAGCTCAAATCCTTCACGGTATCTGGGGTCGTAATAACGTGAGGCACCACGCCAGCCGAGCATCGGATTCTCCTCATGCGGTTCAAACTTGCTTCCCCCAATCAAACCTGCATATTCGTTGCTTTTAAAATCACTGGTACGAACAATCACCGGATTGGGATAGTGGGAGGCGGTAATTTTAGCTATTCCTGTTGCCAGTTTGTCAATAAAAAATTGTTTTAAGTCGCTATATCCGGCCGCAAGCTTTCTTATTTTCCGAATCTCTTCCTCATTATCGATCCGTTCCGGATGCACCAACGCCATCGGATGCACCCTGATGTGATTGCTGATAATAAACTCCATTCGTGCCAAACCAACTCCTTTCACCGGCAGCTTCCACCATTTGAATGCCGATTCGGGCGTGGCCAGGTTTAGCATTAGCTCTGTTTTGGTCTCCGGCATCTCATCCAGCACGAATTCAGAAACTTCAAACTTCAGAATGCTTCTGTAAATTTTCCCTACATCGCCTTCGGCACTGGATATGGTGATCTCATCTCCGTCGTTTAGCTCTTTGGTAGCCGTCCCGGTTCCCACCACAGCGGGAATACCAAGTTCACGGCTCACAATCGCGGCATGGCAGGTTCGCCCTCCGTAATCGGTTACAATTCCGGCTGCTTTACGAAGAGCAGGCACCCAATCCGGTTCGGTCATTTCAGTAACCAGTATTGTCTCCGGACCTATTCCGGTGAGGTCTGTCGTATCGTGGACAACCTTTACCTTTCCTGCTGAAATAGTATTACCAATACTCACTCCCTTCAAGAGAAGTTCGGGTGAGCCATCAGAGAGCGAATAGGTTTTAAGTAAATTATTCTCTTCCGAAGAGTGAATGGTTTCAGGCCTGGCCTGAACTATGAACAGTTGGCCTGTGGAATCATCCTTCACCCATTCAATATCCATTGCCCTGTCGTAGTGATTTTCAATTATCACTCCCCATCGGGCAAGCTTCAGGATTTCAACATCGCTCAGTACAAAAGTTTGTCTCTCTTCGAGTGTAGTGGGCACATTCTGTGTACTGCTCCCCTCATAAGATGCGTAGATCATTTTGATCTCTTTGGAGCCAAGAACTTTTTCTATAACCGGTTTGTGTTCCTTCTTTACGAGTGCGGGTTTAAAGATGGTGAACTGATCCGGATTTACAACGCCTTTTACTACATTCTCTCCCAAACCCCAGGAGCCGTTGATTACGATTGCGTTAGGGAAGCCGGTTTCCGTGTCGACGGTAAACATCACACCAGAGCAACTTTTATCTGCCTTCACCATTTTTTGAACACCGATGGATAAAGACACCTTCATGTGGTCAAATCCCATTTTTTCGCGGTAGACGATCGCCCTGTTGGTAAAAAGGGAAGCATAACAGTTCTTACAGGCAATCATTAGCTTTTCTGCACCGGATATATTCAAATAGGTCTCTTGCTGTCCCGCAAAGCTTGCCCCCGGCAGATCCTCTGCAGTTGCGCTACTACGCACCGCAACATCGATGGGACATCCTTTTGAACCGTTTTTTCGCTTTTTCCCAAACTCCTCATTCAACTCATTGTAGGCGTTTAAAATACTCTCGGCAAGAGAGGTGGGAAACGTACTTTTCATGAAAAGGTGACGAATTGAACGTCCGGCTTCGTCCAGTGTAATTGCTTCCTGATGGTACTCATCCAGAATCTTTTGAATCGGTTTCTCCAGACCATTGGCTTTGAGAAAATATCGATACGCCTCTGATGTGGTTGCAAATCCATCCGGAATGGTGACTCCTTTGGCGCTTAAGTGCCTGATCATTTCACCAAGGGAGGCGTTCTTGCCACCTACGCGCGGCACATCGGAGATTCTGATGTCGCTGAAACGTAATACAAAACTATTCTTTTGAGTTTTCATCACTTTCCTGATTTTTAAAGTTTTTTCCCGAACGAATTGGGAGGGTAATAACGAGAAACCTTTTAACACCGCAGCCAACTTTAGAAAATAGAAACCCCGATCTTGGGCAGATCGAGGTTTAATGATACAGACTACTTGACCGTAATTGATTTGGGTTTAACAACCTCAGCCTTAGGCAGTGATAGCTTCAGCACTCCCTCTTTAAAACTAGCTTCGATTTTCTCTTCTTTCACCTTTTCAGGCAGGGTAAAAGAGCGATAGAAACTACCGTAAAAGCGTTCCCGACGTATAAAGTCCTTTTTCTCCTCTTTCTCTTCCAGTTTTCTTTCACCGGTTATTGTTACCCTGCCATCATGAAAGTTTACACTGATATCTTTTTTCTCCATTCCCGGAATATCGAGCTTAATGATATACTCATTATCATCTTCAGTGATATCTGTGCTGGGATTCCATGTGCTTATTGCTTTTCCACCATTCTCTTTACTCCAAGAGTATGGAACCAGATCATCAAAAAAGTGATCCATCTCTCTGCGCAGTACGTCAATAGTACTTGGTTGATCTTTTACTCTTGTTAGTTTCATTATGTTTACCTCTTCGATATTAATATGGGTTGTAAAAATGCACTAACATTTTACAGTAAGAACTGTTTCTGATAGCAATTAACGAAGAGCGGAACTCTGTTTATGAAGGATGGCAGAGAGTTCCTCTGTAGTCAGTGAGACACGGTAATTATCAGGATTTTCCCTACAAAAAACGGCCGACACAGTTATGAATAATCAGAATGGGTGATCTTTTTTATGTTCACTTTCAACCCATTTCACAGCATGAAAAACGAGTTCCGTAGAATTTTTAAAATCCAGCTTCTCCTTTATTCTGGATCGGTATGTCTCAATCGTTTTAACGACAAGGTGGAGCTGCTCAGCAATCTCACTGCTGCTTTTACCTCTGCCAATCAGCTCAAAAACCTCCAGTTCTCTGTCGCTTAATATTTCAACCGGTGAGTCGAGCAGCGCTTTCTTCCCCGACATAGCGCTCATCAGCAGTTTTTCACTTACCTCTTCACTTACATAGATTCCTCCATTCAGTACTTTCTTCACTGCCTTCAGAAGTACTTCACTACTCTCGAACTTCATCACATACCCCTTGGCTCCGGCTCGAAGCGCTCGTTCTGCATAGAGAGACTCTTCATGTCTTGAAATAATCATCATTTTTTGATCCGGTTTCTGAAAAGCGACATTTTTCACCAGCTCAATGCCATTCATTCCGGGCAGAGATATATCGATGATCATAAGATCATATTCGTTTTCCGTGAGTGCATCCATTACCTCCTCGGCTCTTTCTAGCTGAGTTGTAACTTCATATCCCGACTCCGACTCCAGTACCGAGGTCAACCCTCTGCGCATCATCGGATGATCGTCCACAATCATGAATCTTTTTTTAAAAGGATTGCTCATATTCCTGATATCTCTTGATTTTTGGTGATTCGCCGGCAACTTCTGAAGATTGCCCGACCTCATTTGGCACAATACAACGTACTCTTGTGAGCTGATCCTCGGTTCTGGTAACCTCTAACAGTCCTCCCATTATTCCGGCCCGGAACTTCATTATTTTCAGCCCCATTCCCGGCTCTTCCTCAATGTTAAAGTCCTCCGGAATGCCTGTACCATCATCATCGATTGTCACAGAGGTGTGGAACAGGTTCTTTGATAACCTAACCTTGATCTCATTCGGTTTGCCATGTTTCAGTGCATTGGATACCGACTCCTGTACAATTCGATAGATATGAAGAGCCATCGTATGATTTTCGAATTCGGTATTACACCCTTCCAAAAACCTGCACTTCACCCCGGAAGTGCGTTCTGTTTGATCGCAGAGATTCTGAAGAGCGACGCTCAATCCTCTCTTCTCCACATCCACATAAATCATACCTCTGGCAAGGGTTCTGGCACACTCGTCGGCTTCGCTCACCATTCGGGCAAGCTCTTTTACCTCTTCCGAACCGGGCAGGGCGTTGGCTGCAAGTTTACGCGCCAGGTTTTCAGACAGCATTCTGATACCGGTGAGCATCTGCCCGAGACCATCATGAAGTTCACGTCCTATTTTCCTCCTTTCCTCAATCCCTGACTCCAGAAATATTCGCTGCAGCTCTCTTCTTCGGGATTGATCCCGTATGACACCCACATAAAGTCTATCTCCCTCCCAATCGATCTCGTTTACGGTCAGCTCAATTGGGAACAAGGAGCCATCTTTTCGGATGCCCTGTATTTCACCATCAATGTGTGATGAGCGTTTGCTTTCGGAATCGGACTCAAAATCGGGAAATCCACTTGTTTCAGCTGTAAATGGAAGAGGCAGCAGCATTTTAACATTACACCCAATAACCTCTTCAACTTGATAGCCAAACATTGGAAAGATTGACTGATTCGCTGTTATGATCTCTCCCTCTTTATTGACTGTTACAATTGCATCACTCCCGGAGTCAATAATTGATTGGTAGAGTATCAGGTTTTTACCGGGCTGCTCTTCCGGGATTTGATAGTCTGATTTTTCAACCAGTGTAATCATGAAGAGATTTTGCGGAGTATAAACCGGCTTCATTTTGGTGACACGCACATCCACCAATTGGTTTGCACCTTTTTCGTCCTGAAATGTCCAAACGCTTTCAAATGGCTTGATATCAGTTTCATCCCTAAAAAGGATTTCAGGAGTGGGTACCTGATTGCAAAAAATTGACGTGTAGCAGATACCAGGTTGAGAGTCTGGTTCTATTCCCAACAGGTGAGACGCAGCATGATTGAGGTAAACCACCTTTCCGGTTGGATCAGTGATCAGAACAGCATGAAGAACTGAATCCAGCATGCGAAAATTGTCCAATTCCTTCTCATCGATCATGATTCCCTCTTTTTTATATGATCCCTCTACTCTTTACCCATATATCTCTCTATGCCTATTATATGGTATATACCCTTCAAACTACATAGGTATTTTCCGCATCAAAAAATCGGGTAATCCCTTACTACATTCCATTCTCTACCCTTATAAGACCACAATCAGGAATTTCCGTCATTCTTCGACAGAACTTTAAATTTTACCTGAGCATCAGTCATCAAATTCAATAGATGAGATTGTAGTGTAACGATCAGAAACCGGACTGATAAAACCGGCTAAGATTTGAAATAGTACCCGTTCCGTTTTGGGTCTGAACAGATAAACCCCTCTCTCTCCATGTATGTCAAAACACCCTTTAAACGCTTGTTGCTCCATTCTGTAGCTTCCCTAATCTCACCCACAGACAAACTCTCCTCATCAACAATTTGAAGTACCTTATCTATTTCTCTCTGCTCTACAGGTTCATCATTCTTAGCGGTACTTTTTAAGCAGTTGTCACACTTGCCACAAATATCGGTTGTTTTATCACCAAAATAGTTTCTCAGGAAGAGTTCACGGCAGCTCTCTGTCTCTGCATAGCGTAACATATAATCCAGCTTGTTCAGAAGAATCTCTTTGTAGTGATACGCTTCCTTCGGGTTGATATGCAGAGTGGCCATTCTGGGATCGGTTAGCCGTACAAGTGGCCGTTCGCCTACCTGAACAAAACGAAGAAGCTGGTCGTGATCCTGAAAGACCGTGAGCGCTTTGGTAAGCTGATTTTCATTGACGTTCAGTTTCTCCAACAGATAAGGCGTGTCGATATAGTGGTGATCCTGAAAAGCGGGCGGACCAAAAATCCGGAAGAGGCTATCCAAAAAATCCGCTTTTTTACCATCCGCTTTCATGATCACCTCACGTAGATGATCCCTGTCGACGGTAAACTGAATGCCGGTCTGTGGGTGATAAAGTTCTGTAAGTTCAACGATCCCAATGCGGTTCAGTACATTCAGCGCCGGGCGAATGGTGGACAGCGTATACCCCGATCGCTTTCCGATCGCTTCAAAATTGACCGCCTCCATCCGTTCATGTTCACTGCCCACTGCAAGGCCCAGCTCGTCACAAAGCGCATTGTAGACTTTTTTGAGTACCTCTAACTCCGGATAGGTTCTTAAAATTCTTGACTTCAGTGTAGCTCCATCGCTCTTCTTGTAGATCAGAATGGGGTAACTCTCCTCTCCGTCGCGGCCTGCCCTTCCAGCCTCCTGGTAGTAGGCCTCCAGCGTGAAAGGTATGGAGTAATGAATCACAAAGCGGCAGTCCGGTTTATCGATTCCCATTCCAAATGCATTTGTAGCAACTACCACCGGAAAATCACCGCGAATCCATTCGTTCTGAATCTTCTCCCTGCCCACACTCTTTACTCCAGCATGGTAGGGACGGCTCTCTATCCCCTGCATACTGAGCAGGGATGCCAGCTCCTCGCAATCGCGCCGGGTTGATGCGTAGACAATTCCGCTCCCTTTTTGAACGCCACGTTTTACAGCCCTTAAGAGGAGGTCTCTCTTCTTTCCTGTATCACTGACCCACCAGTTCAGATTGGGGCGACCAAAACCGCTTGCCACTACTTTGGGAGACTCAAATTCCAGTGCCTTCAGAAGATCCTCTTTCACCTCCGGTGTGGCCGTAGCGGTGAGTGCAATCCATTTTACATCACCACCAAGTCCTTCCAGCTCTTTACGTATGTTACGATAGCCGGGGCGAAAATCATGTCCCCATTCCGAGATGCAATGCGCCTCATCCACGGCAATCATGCTGATGTTGAGACTGTTCTGTTCACGCTTCCAGAGATCTGTAGCCAATCGCTCCGGAGCCACATATAGCAGCTTGTACATGCCGTTTCTGGCATTAAACAGGCGTTGCTCAACTTCATATCCAGGAATGGTACTATTCAGAAATGTTGCTCGTATACCCATCCGGTTCAGCTGCTCAACCTGATCCTGCATCAGCGCAATCAGAGGAGAGATCACTACCGTAAGCCCATCCAGAACCATGGCCGGAACCTGGTAACAGACCGATTTTCCCCCACCGGTTGGAAAGAGCACCAGGGTATCTTTTCCCTCCAGAACAGAACGGATCGCTTCTTCCTGTCCTGTTCGGAACTGGTCGTACCCCCAATATTTTTTTAAGACCCCGCGGGCATCTTCGACAGATGGCATATATGATAAAGTTGTAGATTTGAGTACTGCGAGCTCACTTAGAGTTCTTCAAGTGAAACCACTCCACTCAAACCTATCTTTTTTCAGAGTAAGTTTCCTGTTTGATTAATGATTTTGCTCATCCTTACTCTAAAAAGCGATACCAACCCCCAGCTTGAAGTAAAGCAAATCCGTTTTTGATCTCTGTACATCAAAGGAAACCTCGCCGTTCTCTCTTGTTATAGACCCTTTTTTCAGGTATTCGGCTTCATTGCCAAAAAGATATCTTGCGCCGATATTCACATAGGCTGAATTCACATTATGCGCGTTGTTTCCCTCATCACGGTTGCCCCGCCTGTATACGTTGATCATCACACCCGAACCAAACCCGTAATTGAGGGCAATATCCTCAAAATTGGTATCGCGTAGAACGGGTTCAGCTGATCCAAAACCTCTCTCCCTGATGGTGGTTTCTGTATAGAAATAGTTGAACCCGACCAATGCATCCAGGTAAGGTTTTACCGCCATTTCCGGAGCGACAAACCTCAAAAATAAATTTCCGATTGCCAGATTGTAGCTGTTCTCAACCTGCACTCTCAGATTGGGAATGGTAGTGCTGAGCGGTTCGTCTCTTGAATCGGAACCGAAGTTTGAAAACCCAAGATCAAGGCCAATCATAAAAGGAGATTCACGGAACTGATACCCACCTGAAATATTGAGCCCCGCACCAAGTCTCTCTATTTCATTACTGAATGCACCCTGGGGGGCACCCAAACTGAAATCGAGAGTTGCGTGCAACTGTCGGGCATCAAGATTTTGAAAAGAGACGAAAGAAAAGATCAACGTTAGAAGAGATAGCAGTCGTTTTTTCAAGGTGGTTCCTTCATGCTAATATTGGTTTATACATCCATGATGAGATGATACCTCTTATACGTAATCCGGGTGAGGGGGATACAGATTCTCAAAATATTTTCACAAAAAAAAGGCGCCCCGAATCACTCCGAAACGCCTTTAAAGTTCCAATTACAGACAATTAGGAGAAGGAGGCCTTAACGTAGTCCTTTCTCATCTCCGCAATAGCGGCAATGCTGATTCCTACCGGGCAGACCGCTTCGCACTCTGCATAGTTGGAGCAGTCTCCAAACCCTTCTTTTTCCATCTGCTCAACCATCGCAAGCGTTCTGAGCTTACGCTCAGGCTGTCCCTGAGGCAGACTGTTCAGATGTGCCAGTTTAGCACCGGTAAAGAGAGATGCTGATGAGTTGGGGCAGGCAGCCACACAGGCACCGCAACCAATGCAGGTAGCATAGTCAAACGCTACGTTTGAAGTATGCTGCTCAACCGGTATCAGATTCGCCTCTGGAGCGGCTCCGGTTTTCACGGATACATATCCACCCGCTTCGATTATACGGTCGAACGCTGAACGGTCAACTACCAGATCCTTGATCACCGGAAAAGCGGCAGCTCTGGGTGGCTCAATCACAATAGTGTCACCATCGCTGTAGTTTCTCATGTGGAGCTGACATGCGGCGGTGAGGCGCTTAGGCCCGTGGGCCCGTCCGTTGATCACCATGTTGCAGGAACCGCAGATTCCTTCCCTGCAATCGTAGTCAAACTCAACAGGATCTTTATCCTCTTTGATCAGCTGTTCGTTCAGAACATCCAGCATCTCGAGAAACGACATGTGTTCACTTACATCACTGAGCGTGTAGTCCTGAAAACTACCCTGCGCGTTCTGGTTTTTTTGTCGCCAGACTTTCAGGTTTATGGTCATTGTACTCATATCAAATCCTGTTATTTGTAACTTCTTTGTTTCAGTTCCACAAACTCAAAATTGAGATCTTCCTTATGGAGTTTGGTTTCCAGTTTGCCGTTTACACCCAGGAATTCCCAGGCAGACACATAAGAGTACTCTTCATCGTTCCGGAGCGCTTCGCCCTCTTCCGTCTGATACTCATCCCGCAGGTGGCATCCGCACGACTCATCGCGATCGAGCGCATCGATAGCCATTAGCTCGGCCAGTTCGAAGAAGTCGGCCACTCGGGCGGCAAACTCAAGATACTTATTGTAGTAGCTGGCTTCGCCCGGTACACGGACATTCTGCCAGAAATCCTCCCGCAGGGCTCGGATCTCTTCGATAGCACTCTCAAGTCCCTCCTTGCTTCTGGAAATTCCGACCTTATCCCACATAATCTTTCCAAGCTCCCTGTGGAATTCAATGACGGTCTTATTCCCCTTCACACTCAGAAGTCGATCGAGCTGATCCTGAGAATCCTTAGCGGCAGCTGCAAACGCTTCGTCATCTACTGATACTTTCGGCAGCTCTTCTTCCGCAATATAGTTTCCTACAGTGTAAGGTATGATGAAGTAGCCATCAGAGAGTCCCTGCATCAGCGCACTTGCGCCGAGACGGTTGGCACCGTGATCAGAGAAGTTCGCCTCGCCGGCAACAAACAGTCCCGGGATGTTGCTCATCAGGTTGTAGTCTACCCATAGACCACCCATTGTGTAGTGAACCGCCGGGAAGATTCTCATCGGCTGCTTGTAAGGATTTTCGTCCGTGATATTCGTATACATATCAAAAAGGTTGCCATATCTGGCGCGGATCGTATCTTCACCATCACGGTTAATCGCGTCGCGGAAATCGAGATACACGGCGAGACCGGTCTCACCTACACCAAGTCCTTCGTCGGTAACCATTTTTGCGTTACGTGATGCCACATCACGAGGCACCAGGTTACCGAAACTTGGATAGCGCTCTTCGAGGTAGTAGTAACGCTCCTCTTCGGGAATCTCATTCGGGTGGCGCTTGTCGTCCTTATCGCGTGGAACCCATACACGTCCGTCATTCCGGAGGCTCTCACTCATCAGCGTAAGCTTGGATTGATAGTCGCCCGATACCGGAATACAGGTTGGGTGGATCTGCACGTAGCATGGATTGGCAAATGCCGCCCCTCGCTTATGACATCTCCACGCTGCTGTAACGTTGGAGTTCTTCGCATTTGTGGAGAGATAGAATACGTTTCCGTAACCACCGGTGCAGAGAACAACTGCATCGGCCTCATATTTGTTGATGGTACCACTCACCAGATCGCGGGTAATAATACCGCGAGCTTTGCCATTCACAACCACGAGGTCGAGCATTTCATGGCGAGTAAAGCTCTCAATTTTTCCGGCATGAACCATCTTCATCATCGCCTGATAGGCTCCGAGAAGCAGCTGCTGACCGGTTTGTCCACGGGAATAGAATGTTCTTGATACCTGTGCCCCACCGAATGAACGGTTGTCGAGTAGTCCGCCATATTCACGGCCAAACGGCACACCCTGCGCTACAGCCTGATCAATAATATGGTTTGAGTTCTCTGCAAGACGGTAGACATTTGATTCACGGCTGCGATAGTCGCCACCTTTAATGGTGTCGTAAAAGAGTCTCCAGACGCTGTCGCCATCATTCTGATAGTTTTTGGCAGCGTTGATTCCGCCCTGTGCAGCAATACTGTGTGCACGACGAGCTGAATCCTGAATACAAAATGTCTGCACGTTGTAGCCAAGTTCTGCAAGGCTGGCGGCCGCAGAAGCACCGGCCAAACCGGTGCCCACAACGATCACCTTATGCTTCCGCTTGTTGTTTGGCGAAACCAGTTTGATGTCCTTCAGGTGACGGTTCCATTTCTCTTCGAGAGGTCCTGATGGTGTTTTTGGATCTAATTTCATGATTTTCTGTACTTAATCGATTTGAAAAATGGTTATGCACACTGTATCAGCGCTGCTTCACAGCCCCCGCCGAAGTAGATGTAGAGCGGAATAAATAGAAATCCGATCGCCAGAACGATCGCCATAATTCCTCCTATGGTGTACATCATAGCCGATGCTTTTTTACCTGTAAGTCCGAGTGAAGTGAAAGCACTCCATACGCCATGACCCAGGTGAGTTCCCAGCAACAGCATTACAAATGCGTAGCTGAAGGCGTAAACGGGGCTTTGAAAGGTGTCTATCACAAGTGACTTAACATCAGCTGCCTCCCGTCCATCAATCAAGACCGTATCCATATCACCCAAAGCGAAGGTGTTGATGTGGAATACGACGAAAACAAGGAGAACAACACCGGTGAAAGCCATGCTTCTGGAGCTGAGGCTCTGTTTACTCGGTCCGCCTTTGCTGCTGTATACTTCATATTTTTGCGGCCGTGCTTTTCGCTTGCGAAACCAGATTGAGATACCGATCCAGGCGTGAATCACAAAGACCACGAGCAGACCAATTCGGGCCAGCCAAAGAAGCGGACCAAAATCGTGAAGCATCAATGAGTAGCGATTCATGGCATCGGCCTCTCCGAAAATGGCCAGATTACCGCCAAGGTGAAATATGATAAACAAGACGAGAAAAATGCCGGTGAGCCCGGTCAAGATTTTTCGGCCAACCTGTGAGGTTGCAGCTTGTAATAAATTTGGCATGCTGTAGATTTTTATATTTGTTCAGTCTGTTATCAGAATCTTAATCTTATAAGATTCGGAATGACAACATTAATTGAGAACTTACAGTTTCGATTTTTATCTCTGAAAAGTCGCCCCTTTTGTTTTAAAAGGCAAGGTAGAAGCGCTTCGCAAACCCGCTACACACTAATTCAGAAATGTTCTAAATTGTATCGATATCAATCACTAATATAAACGTTCATCTTGCATACCGTTACGGCTACCTATAAGAGCGATTACAGGGTTAAAGGGTCTAAGTTCCTGGGGTATTTAGCACCTGCCAATTCAAGGAAAGAGGCTGAGCTGGCGCTCGAAAAAGTCAGAAATGAGCATAAAACCGCTACACATCACTGCTATGCATTCCGAATTAACCCCTCCGAACCGCAGGAATTTGATCAGGATGATGGTGAACCGAGAGGGACAGCGGGTATGCCGATCCTCAACGCCATGCGTTCTGCAGAGCTCATGAACGCTATCGTTATCTCCGTTCGTTACTACGGTGGTACCAAACTGGGAAAAGCGGGTATGATAGAAGCATACGGTCAATCTGCTACCCTCGCAATCGAAAACGCATTACTTAAAAAGATTTTATCTATAAATACTTATCGCATTGTCTACGAGTACACTAACCAAAGTATTATAGAAAAATTCAAGAATGACTTTACCCTTATTGAGCTCGAATCGGACTACAAAGAGAGGGTAAGCCTCACCTTCGGGATACCGTCTAAAGAGAACAAACGATTCAGCGCAGCAATCAATAAGGAGAAACATCTATTTGCAGAGGCAGAAGTGCTTGAAGACTCTTATCATGTGGTGCAATAACCGAGCGTGTGATAATCACCCAAAGGGTTCTTACCTTCAGATAAAAAGACAGATATGAAGATTTATACAAAGAAAGGCGACAAAGGCACCACATCACTTTTTGGCGGGGCATCCATCGACAAAAGCAGCAGCCGGATTGAAGCATACGGCACAGTTGATGAACTCAATACCATCATCGGTATGGTGATCAGCGCCGGCACAACTAAAGAGGG
>JAFIFA010000027.1 GCA_020832225.1 Balneolaceae bacterium | reverse complement strand
TTAGTAAGACCACTGGCGCCCCAATTGCTCTCTCTATGGTGAACCGTGCGTTTGAAAAAGACAAGAGCAACTGGCCCAAAGTGATGGCCAAAGATGGCGAGCGCGGAGATGTTGAGAGAATCACTCTTCCAAGACCGGGGCATGCCGATCTTGTAGGCCTGCAGAAATACAAGTTTGATGACATACGTCCCGTAATTGAACGCTCCAGTGCCCGAGAAACCGCCATGAGGGTTGCATGCTGCAGCGTTGCCAGACTATTCCTGAAGGAGCTCGGCATTGAGATTGGTGGTCACGTAGTGAGGATCGGTGCCATTGGCTACAACAGCTGGGAGGATGTTCGCGAGATCACGCACGAGCTTGTTGAAAAAGGCGCAGAGTCGATCTACCTCAATGCGGACGAATCGGACGTTCGATGCCTCGATGATGAACTGAGCCACCAGATGAGGGAGGAGATCAAACATCGTCGCAAAGAGGGAACCTCTCTTGGCGGAATCTATGAGATCATCGTAACGGGACTCCCGGCAGGCTTGGGCAGCTACGTTCACTGGGACCGTAAGCTGGATGGAAAGCTTGCTCAGGCCATTGTGAGCACACAGGCGATGAAAGGCGTTGAGATCGGACTTGGCTTTGAGGCGGGCGGACGCCGCGGCCATAATGTACACGATGAGATCGCCTATGATGAGAAATTTATTCGCAAAACAAACCGCGCCGGCGGTATTGAGGGTGGAATGAGCACCGGCATGCCGGTGATTTTACGCGGCGTAATGAAGCCGATCCCCACCATGATCAAACCGCTGAAGACTGCAGACGTGGAGAGCAAGGAGGAGCAGGACACCCGCTATGAACGCTCCGAAGTTTGCGCTCTTCCACGAGCCGTTTTGGTGGCCGAGAGCGTTATTGCGCCTGTATTGGCAAACGCCATACTCGAAAAATTTGGCGGAGACTCCATGGATGAGATCCGCGCACATTTAAACAGTCCTGGAAAATGAGCGACACCGATCAGAGAAATAAGATTAAGCGTCTTGCAGCGTCTCTTCAGAAAAACCCGGAAGACTCCTTTACCAAATTTGCACTGGCATTGGAACTCCTGAAAATGGATGAGGTATCAAAAGCCAGGGTGCTGTTTGAATCGGTATTAAAACAAGATCCTGACTATTTGGGCGTTTACTATCATCTGGGTAAACTATACGAGCATACGAGCCGTTTGCATGATGCCTCCAATCTCTACAGAACAGGGATTGAGCTTGCGGAAAAACAGGGGGATCAGCGAACACGGCTGGAACTAATAGACGCCCTCGAATCGGTAATGATTGATCTGAACCATGAAAATCAGACTTAAAACAGGCCTCCCGGCCTTGCTGCTTATACTTTTTATTGGTATAACACCTCTTCTGCTACCGGCCGAAATCAATGCGCAGAGCAGTGAAGAGTATCACACGGTTCAATCCGGAGAAACTCTCTTTAGTATTTCACGTGATTTCGAGATCACTGTTGGCGATCTTCGCCGATGGAACGACCTCGACAGTGACAACCTCTCAACAGGTCAGAGAATTCGCATCGCACCACCTCGCTCTGATGATCAGGTTACCCACACCGTTGGCGTCGGTGAAACACTTTTTGCCATATCGCGGAGGTACAACGTTACCATTGCGGAGCTTCAGCAGTGGAACGACCTCGCAGGAACCAACCTTGATGTTGGCCGCGAATTGATCATCTACCAGCCCGATGAACCTCAGGAGGAAGAGATACCGGATCTGCCAGTAGATGAAGTTGAACTACCCGATTCTGAAGAGCTGGCTCAGGAGGAAGAGCGGGAGTCCATTGTAAGGCTTTCCGAAGTTCCAACCGGCAACACCTACTATACCGTAAGAAGCGGAGACAACCTTACCAGCATCGCCCGTGAGCATGGTATGACCGTAAGTGATCTTCGCACACTCAACAATCTGGATGGTGATATGCTACGCGTTGGCCAACAGTTAACTGTAGTTGAAGCCACCTCCTCTGCACCATCTATTGCCGAAGAGGCCGAAGACTCCACCCCACAGGGTCGCTTTATTCAGTACCGAGTTGAGTCCGGAGAGAATGGTGAATCTATTCTGGAGAAGTTTCAGATGAGCCAGCGCGAACTGCTTTCATTGAATCCGGCAGCCGACTTTGACAATATCCGCCCCGGCCAGAGGCTTACTGTACTCCTTCCACCCACACGCTCTTTCGACAACCCCTATCGCAGAGGCGCAGCCATGGAAGATCTTGGCAGCGTTCAGGTCTTTCACTACAGGGAGAGCGAAGCAGCAAACCCCACAACCAGTGGAGAGCTCTACAATCCGGATCAGCTAACGGCAGCACATGCAAATATGACGCTGGGTAACGTGATCTATATTGAGAACAGAAACAATGGGAAGGGCATCTACGTAAGGATCAATGACAGACACTCCGGTGATGGACTCAAACTCTCTCACAAAGCGTTTGAGATGCTCGGCTTCAGCTCCGTTGAGGATGCCCGGGTAACCATCTTTCAGGATAACTGACAGGCCACCTTCAAACTCATCCGTCTCCTTTGGCGAAATTATCCGGTTACTTCAATCAGACGAACGGTATACTCTACAGCTACCTTTTTTGCCTGCCCCTTCTGCTGCTCTACGAACTGCTGATTCTTATCTCACAACCCGACACCAGTTACCTGGTCAGGATCTCTGTTGATGTCTGGATGAAGTCGTTCTTCTCATTTTTTGGACTCAACCCTGTATCAGCCACACTCTATGCAGCAGCGGCTATTGGAGCGATAATCGTATTCAGAAAGAGGCACCAACTAAAGAACGTGAAAGGCAGGTATTTTGGCTATATGCTGGGTGAGTCTGTTGTCTATGCAATACTGATCAGCATGAGCATCGGACTATTTCTCGGCTCATTCCTGAACATAGCGGCAGATTCCGGTTTGGCCGGATTAAGCCGGCTTCAGCTCATTGCCCTCTCTCTTGGGGCCGGACTCTACGAAGAACTCTTCTTCAGAGTGATCCTCGTCTCCCTTTTAATTTACTTTTTTTCAAAAATTTTTAGGGCCAAAAATACCGCTTATGTAGTCTCAGCAGTCATTGCGGCACTTATATTTAGCTATGTACATTACGTAGGTGATTTTGCTGATACATTCACTCTCAGCTCCTTTCTGTTCCGCTTCCTGTTTGGCTTAGCGCTAAATGTTATTTATGTTGTAAGAGGATTTGGGATGGCCGCGTGGACACACGCAACGTACGATTTGATCGTGGTAACAACCATGTAGAACTTTCTACTATCTATTGACTTAGGTAATATTTACGGGTTCGATCAATTCTATCAATTGGACTCTTTTACCTGTTGGTATTAAATTCGAGTCCAAGCGAACGATCGTGATTATATAATCATTGAAATGTAGAATTTTAATGAATCACGCGTTTGATTATTTGCACCTTTAACGTTCTGAGACAGCGGGATGACAGAACTCACCAAACAAGAAGTTCGCAAGCAGGAAGACTTTAATGAAGAGATTATTCCTCACTTGGATGCTCTTTATAATTTCGGACTGCGCTTAACATCAGACCCCAACGATGCGGAAGATCTGGTGCAGGATACAATTGTTAAAGCCTTTCGGTTTTTTAGCAGTTATGAGAAAGGTACGAATGCCAAAGCATGGCTATTTCGGATCCTTAAAAATTCCTATATCAACAATTACCGTAAGAAGTCTAAAAAGCCTCAGGAAGTTGATTATGATGAGGTAGCCTCTTTCTATGAATCGATCCGGGCCGAACGCACCGAATCTTCCGACCTGGAAGACAAAATGTTTCGGGAGCTGATTGATGATGATATCACAAAAGCGCTGGATGAAATTCCGGAAGACTTTCGGATCGTAGTACTACTTTGCGACGTGGAGGACTTCACCTACGAAGAGATCGCCAACATGCTTGATGTACCGATCGGAACTATTCGTTCAAGGCTTCACAGGGGCAGAAACCTGCTGAAAGCTCAGCTTACGGACTATGCCTCTAAAAGAGGGTACACACACGACTGATAGCTCTTATCTCTAAATTGGAAGATCGAATTGAACTGGCCGGCATAACGCACCGGCCTTTTTTGTATCTGAGCATTTCCAACCCGGTGCGCTCACTCTTTCATTAAGCAGGCAGAAGTATGCGAATAGTAGTTCCCTTGTTCACTTCAGACCTCAACACGAAGATCTTCCCTTTGTGATACTCCTCGATAATTCTCTTCGTAAGACTTAACCCAAGGCCCCACCCTCTCTTTTTGGTACTGTAGCCCGGCTTAAAGATCTCATTCAGGTTTTTCCTGTCGATACCTGAACCGCTATCTTCTACATCGATCCGGATCTGATTTTCATCCTGTGTGACCGTAACGGCTACGTAGGCATCGCCGCGCGTTCCCTTCATCGCATCCATGGCGTTCTTGATCAGATTCTCTATCGCCCACTGAAAAAGCTCGGGGTTGAGCTCAATTTTGGCCTTTGTCTGAATCGACTTTCGTATCTCCACATGTTTGCCAACCTGAGGCAGGCGGCGCTCCATATAGGCCAAGACATCATCAATAATCGGCTCAAGAGAGATCCTCTTCAGCTCAGGCATTGAGCCAATCTTGTTGAACCGTTCAGCGATACCCTTGAGTCGGGTCACATCATTCTCCACCTCATAGACGATGGTTAGCATCTCCTCATCATTCTGATTTCTGTCTTTCAGAAGCTGAAGCCAGCCATACATACTTGAGAGCGGCGTACCGAGCTGATGAGCCGCCTCTTTGGCCATTCCAACCCATAGGTTCGACTGCTCTGATCTGGTGATGCTGCGATAGGTTGTATACCCCACACCGATCAACAGAGCCAGAATACCGAACTGTACGTAGGGGAAGTAGCGAAGGTAGCTGAGCGTTGGGCTCTCACCATAGTAAGCGCTCTGAGTCTGCATATTTGGCTCCTCACCAAACCGAATCGGAATTGGCTCGTTGTAGGCACCATACCTCTCCACAAGCTGCATCTGGTCGATATCCTCATCGTCGTGAATATTCCGGTAGTGCACAATGAAACCGGAGGCGTCCACCAAGACCACCGGAATCTGAAAAAGATCGGGCTGGATGATCTCATTGAATACAAAATTAGTTTGTGACTCGGCAGACTCCGCCTCAAGGATCATCCTGGAGAGACTGTCCGGAACCTCATTGTATCCCTGCAGCTCGTTAGCAACTGTAATGAGGTTCCTGCTTCTCTGATCGTGGATAGGCTGATTGATAAACTCGAAGGCTTTTGCCCAGAGCTCAATACTGGCTCTCTCCTGAGCCATAATTCTGTTCAGCAGAAACTGATTATAGACGAATGATGCACCGGCAAGAAGCACGAGTAGCACCACCAGAATAATTTTTATCCGGTTGGATGGAAGAAGTCTTTGCATAACAGGCTGGATCAAGCTAAAGGTTGGCCGGTTTAATATCCCAAAAAGGCACCTTCTTCACTAACTGCGCCCGCAAAAAGATATTGCTAAGCAGAAGCCTTATGCTTCTCATACAGAGGTGGTGCCTTCTTCTCAACCGTCTCACGCGTAATCACACACCGCTTCACATTCTTCATGGAGGGAAGTGTAAACATGATGTCGAGCATGGCATCTTCAAGAATGGATCTGAGTCCACGGGCTCCGGTTTTTCGCTCTCTTGCCCGCTCCACCACGGCCTGCAGGGCATCGTCTTCAAACACGAGCTCAACATCTTCCATCTGGAAGAGTTTCTTGTACTGCTTGGTGATGGCGTTTTTGGGCTTGAGCAGAATCTCGATCATGGCATCGTCGGATAGCTCTTCGAGTCCGCAGATAATTGGCAATCGCCCGATCAGTTCGGGAATCAAACCAAACCCTTGCAGATCTTCAGGTTCTACCAGCGTAAAGATGGCCGGATCGTCTTTATCAAACTTCACCTGCTTGTCGGACTGAAAGCCCATGGAGGAGGTGGAGAGTCGCTTTGAGATAATCTCTTCAAGACCGCTGAACGCACCGCCGCAGATAAATAGAATATCAGATGTATCGAGCTGAATGAAGCTCTGCTCGGGGTGCTTACGTCCGCCTTTTGGCGGGATATTGGCTGTGGTCCCTTCCAGAATCTTAAGCAGAGCCTGCTGAACCCCTTCACCCGAAACATCACGGGTTATGGAGGGATTGTCACTCTTGCGCGATACTTTATCGATTTCATCAATATAGACGATTCCGCGCTTTGCACGCTCAACGTCATAGTCAGCGGCTTGGAGCAGATTACTGAGAATACTCTCAACATCTTCACCCACGTAGCCGGCTTCCGTCAATACCGTTGCATCGGCAATTGTGATCGGGACATCGATCACATTGGCCAGGGTTCGCGCCAGTAGAGTTTTACCTGATCCGGTTGGGCCGAGCATACAGATGTTGCTCTTTTCAATCTTGGTGTCGTCGATATTGAATTCGCCACCGGATGAAATTCGCTTATAGTGGTTGTAGACCGCTACGGAGAGTGCTTTTTTGGCATCATCCTGACCGATCACATATTCATCCAGCTTTGCCTTAATCTCAAGGGGCTTGAGCATGGGCTTATACTGCTTGTCGCGACGCTTAGAGAGCGCAGCAAGGTCGCTCTCGATGATACTGGAGGCGTCTTCCACGCAGTGATTGCAAATGAAAACCTCAGGTCCCGCTACCATGGAGTTTACCTCCTGGCTGGACCGTCCACAAAAAGAGCAGTGGACCAGATCGTTTTCTTTCTTTTTACTCATGCTTCCAAAAAATTATAGCTGGGTAGATTCTGCTTTAGCTCGGCACCCGATTACTTCGACTTGTTGTTATCTTCACGACGCATTACGCGGTCAATAAGGCCGTACTCATTTGCTTCGTCAGCGGTCATCCACTTATTTCGGTCAGAATCTTTCATGATCTGCTCGAGTGTTTGTCCGGAGTGCTCGGCAAGAATTCCGCTCAGTTCCTTTTTGAGCCGGAGAATCTCCTGAGCTTCAATCTCGATATCGCTTGCCTGTCCCTGAACACCACCAAGGGGCTGGTGAATCATGACACGGGCGTGCGGAAGCGCATTACGCTTACCCTTAGCACCGGCCGTAAGAAGAACCGCACCCATTGATGCAGCCATACCCACACAAGTGGTTGCTACGTCACACTTCACATACTGCATGGTGTCGTAGATTGCCATACCTGAAGAGACGACTCCTCCGGGACTATTGATGTAGAGGTTGATATCTTTTTCGGGGTCTTGCGATTCCAGAAAAAGAAGCTGTGCCACAATGGAGCTGGCAACCGCATCATTCACCGGCGTACCCAGGATGATAATACGATCCTTAAGTAGTCGCGAGTAGATATCGTATGCTCGTTCTCCACGGTTGGTGGTCTCTACCACCATAGGGACGAGATTGTTCTCAATTCGTGTAATATCGCTCATTTCCGGCATTTCGAATAGGGGTTGTTTCTGCATCTTCTTAGAAAGCTTATGTGTTACTCTTCGTTCTGTTCTTTCTGTTCTTCTCTCTTCTTACGCATTTCGTCTTTGGAGAGTTCATTGATTGTAACAACGTCTGCTAACTTATCAAAAACTTTGTTTTCGCGGATACTGGTTCGCAGGTTTTCGAGCTGATTCGGGTTCTGAGCATAGTA
>JAFIFA010000015.1 GCA_020832225.1 Balneolaceae bacterium | reverse complement strand
CACTCAACTCCCGTTCATTCGCTTATCGGCAAACGCGAGAGGTTTTTAAATATCAGTGTTCACATTATTCCAATCGCTATGATAACCGCTCAAGTACCAATCCAGAGTGGAGCTCATCACCTCTTGATTAATGAACATCACCTTTGTCGCACAGCTATCTTCACATACGCATCTTATAGAAGATTCCGCCAAATTGAGTATTTGAATTGGCATTCTCCCAAATCTGTTTAAATTATGGAGAAAGGGGTATTAAACAGGCTTTAGCCGGCACTATAATTCATGGATGACAGTAAGATAATCCGCCTCCTCATTGCGGATGATTCAAAAGATGACATTGACCTGATACTGCTTCGGCTGCGCAAGGGCGGATACGAAACAGACTTTCTGCATGTAGAAACGGCAGATGAGATGCGAACGGCTCTATGGAGTCGGGAGTGGGATCTGATTATCTGTGACTACTCGATGCCCGATTTTGATGGCCTCTCCGCACTTAAAATTGCCAAAGAGTATAATCAGGATATCCCTTTCATTTTGATCTCCGGCAATATCGGTGAAGAGCTGGCTGTTAAAGCGATGAAATCCGGTGCCAACGACTATCTGATGAAGGATAACCTTCAGCGTCTGGTTCCTGCTGTGGAGCGTGAGCTCAAGGAAGCTGAGGAGCGCACAATGCGCCGGGAAGCGATCAAAGAGAGAAACAAGCTGCAGGCTGTAATACAGGAGAGTCTGAATGAGATCTATCTGTTTGACGCAACAACTCTGCGGTTCAGTTATATCAACTCCGCAGCTCTGCAGAATCTGGGCTTTACTCAGGATGAAATGTTGGAAAAGAGAACCACAGACATCAAACCCGGATTGAGTCAGCAGGAATTTAATGAGATGGCGTCCCCGTTGAAGAGCGGGCATCGTGAAAAGATTGTCTATGAAACTGAACATGAGCGAAAAGATGGAAGCAAATATCCAATCAAGATCCATCTGCAGCTAATTGAACAGGATGATGAGCAATACTATACCGCAATTGGTTTTGATCAAACCGACCGTGAAAAGGATGCCAGACAGATACGAATTCAGAAAGAGCGGGCTGAAGAGCATGCCCTGAGCAGCCGTTACAAATCAGAGTTTCTGGCCAACATGAGCCATGAACTTCGAACACCACTTAACTCCATCATTCTTCTGAGCAAACTGCTGACTGAAAAGGGGCGGGAAAACCTCACCACAGAACAGGTAGAATATATCAATGTGATCCACAACTCCGGAAACGGACTTCTAGAGCTCATCAACGAGGTGCTCGATCTCTCAAAAATCGAGGCCGGTGAGATGGAGTTTACTCTTGAACCGGTTGACCTGAACCACCTATTTCGCGATCTGAAAGGTTTGTTTAAACCAATTGCCGACGAGAAGGGACTTGAGCTGATCTTAAAGAAGAAAAACAGTGCGCCTACAAGGCTCCTCTCTGATAAGCTCCGTATCGAACAGATCCTGAAAAACCTGCTTTCCAATGCGTTTAAATTTACTGAAAAAGGAAAAGTTGAGATCTATCTCTATAGACCAAATCGGAGAGAACTCAAAGCAGCATCACTTTCCGGTGAGGATTACGCAGCCATACGGGTAAAGGATACCGGGGTTGGAATACCGGAAGAGAAGAGAGAGCTGATTTTTGAAAGTTTTCGTCAGGCAGACGGATCCACTCAGCGACAGTATGGCGGAACCGGACTTGGACTAACCATCAGCAGGGAGCTCTCCAATATTTTAGGTGGGGAGATAACGTTGCAAAGCGAAGAGGGAATTGGCAGCACCTTTACAGTCTTTATTCCAACAGACAGTTCCCCTTCTCTGAAAAGTCATAATATACCTGTTGCAGAGAGCAGAAAAGTCCGGCCAGACAGATCTGCTTCAATGGAACCGGAGATCCCGGCCGGGAAAAGGGCTGCAGCAAACCTTCGGTTTGGCGTACCCCAGGTTGAAGAGACTACAGCCGACAGGCCATTGATTATAATTTCCGCCGAAGATGACGACTTCGCAGCCGCCATGGAGGAGATTGCCGCTTCCCTTCAACTTGAGCCGGTTAGAGCAGGAACCTCACAGGAACTGATTGAATATCTTACGGCAGGGAATCTTTCAGCATTACTTACGGAGGACCACTCAACCGGTCTCAGCGGTTGGTCGGCCCTGAAAGCGATTCGAAACCGATTGGATTCAGAAAGTATTTTTACTGCACTTGTAAGCGACTATATGCACCCGTTGAACGATTTGGGTAGCGACCAATACACTCTGCTTAATGCCCGAAACGATATCCATCTTGCCGGTGAGTTTATCCGGAAAGCCGCAAAGGAGATCCGTTTAAGAAGTGGCACCCTTCTGCTTGTTGATGACAATGATTCTCATAACCAGGCTCTCCGGGAGCTTGCCCAAACCAGGGTCGACCGATGCCTTACCGCCACCAGTGCAGCAGAAGCAATTGGAATTCTTAATAGCCAAAAGATAGACTGCATGGTCCTGGATATGACTCTTCCCGATGCTACCGGGGCTGACCTGGTAAAATCCTTGAGACAGAAAGAGGAGTTCTCAGACTTGCCGGTAATTATCTACACCGGTCGGGCTTTCGATAAAAACAGAGAAGCTGAAATTCTGGAACTTGCTCAGGACGTTATCTACAAGAATGTTGGCAGTTATCAAAAACTGATAAAGCAGATCTGCAGATACATGAAAAAAAGCTCTGCTGATCAACAAATTGGACTGGAAGCATCGCTAAAAGGGAGAGATGTACTATTGGCTGACGACGATAAGCAGAGCTTTTTCTCACTGCGTTCCGTTCTTGAATCGACCGGAATCAATGTAATTGGTGCAAAAAACGGCAAAGTAGCTGTCGATCTGATTACCAATGGAGATGTTGAGATTGAGGCCGTCCTGATGGATGTAATGATGCCGGTAATGAACGGGCTGGATGCTATAAAGGAGATCAGAAAGAGTTCCGGCTTCCGTCACCTGCCAATTTTTGCAGTAACCGCAAAGGCGATGAGCGGCGATAGAGAGGCATGCCTTCGTGCAGGGGCAACCGATTATATCTCCAAACCGGTCGATACGGGAAGGCTCAACCGGTTGCTTAAAATCTGGTTATTATGATTGAGCTCAGATTTTAGATATAATAGATCATATCCCGAACTTAATTTGACCCAACCAATACCGATAACGAACTGTGTGCGGAATCCCGAAACCTCATTCAGGGTATCACAGGAAGGATTGACTATACGGGAACAGACGCTCTGGAAATGAGAAATTCCCGTTGCAAGAGTGAACGTCATGGCGATAACCGCACAAAGACGACCCTAATTTGGGCAAGTAATAATTAAGTTAAATCGGGTACAGTTATGGCTAATAAAAGAGTACTTATTGTCGAGGACGAGCTGATTCAATCCATTTTGCTTGAAAAAATGATGACGGAACTCGGGTTCAAAGTAGTGGGAAAAGCAAAGACCGGTGAGAGTGCAATTCGGCTTGCAAAGGAGTTTAATCCGGACTTTATAACCATGGATATCTTCCTACAGGATGATATTGACGGAATTGAGGCGACCAAAGCAATTCAGGAAGTCTCATCGATACCTGTTATCTATATATCCGGAAACACGGACAGCTACAACTTTGAACGGGCAAAAAACACCAGCTACATCGACTTCCTCTCAAAACCTGTTAATAAGACTACACTGAAGGCAATATTAACAAAGCTGAGAGAGGAATTTGCCGAAGTGTAATTTTGACACTTCCGCCAAATATCAAGAGTGACTGCTAATATGAAATGGGCATCGGCTCTTTCGGTCATATTTTTTTTCTGCCCAAACAGGATCGTTATAGTAAAAGTTGGGTGATTTCACCTCATTCTCCCAACTCTGGTGAAACACCTCCATCGAGGAGGCTGAGAGAGGCGGCACAATCCACGCCCAGTCGGCCATCACTTCACGACCTGACTCCCTCTCTTTTCTGTTGAAGGCCATGAACTGCCGGGATGCGGTGTGATGATCCGTAATACGCACGCCATCCTCCCTGAAAGAGTGGAGGACAGCACTGTTCAGTTCCACCATCGCACGATCTTGCCACATATTGAGCTTTGACCGTCTGTCCAGCCCCATCTTCTCAGCAATTGTGGGGAGCATATTGTAGCGTTCCCTGTCACCAAAATTACGTGCTCCAATCTCCGTATCCATGAACCAGCCATTGAAAGGAGCTGCCGGGTATCGGATTCCGCCGATCTCCAGAACCATATCTGCTATTACCGGAACCGCATACCATCGAAGGCCCAGCTCGCTGAACCAATCCAGTTCAGGGTGTCTTATCTCCACCTCCAGTGCCTCCTCAGGACTCCAGTGAAACAGATGGGGTGATCTCTCACCTATCTGAAAAACCACCGGCAGAATATCAAAGGACGTACCATCACCGCTCCAACCCAACTCTTCACAAGCCCTGGTAAAATCAGCCTCTTCCGGGTCTCCAACCACTTCCCCTTCAATCCCATCCCGATAGCCCGCGTATCGAATCAGTTTTGGATTCCAGATACGGATCGGCTCTTCACCCGGAACCTCAGGTCTGAAGATCGTTATTGCCGATCGTATTCGCCCCCCGTTCGTGGCATAACCCATGTGCCTTCTCAACGCCTGTTCCACAGCGCCTTCATCCTCGAGATGGCGACAATCGAAAACCTCCAGGGTTTCGTAGAAGAGCCTGCCAATACAGCGGTTGCTATTACGCCACGCCAATCGGCTGCCGAATGTGAGCTCATCCTGTGTGTGCGTGTAGGTGCCACTCCTCTTCAGTTCCCGAAGTACCTCTGCCAGACGCTCCTCAACCCCCTCCAGATTCCTTTCATGGTAGTACTGCCTGAGAAATTTCTCAGCGCTCTCTTCTACTTTTTTGAGGGAATCATTCTCTGTTTTGAACCGGCTTTTCATGACCTGTGTGTCCTGCTTGATGATGGTTTGAGAACAGGAAAATATCACCCCATTATTTATTTCAGATGAATTTACCACAACAGGCCCTGCGGCTAGATCTGAGGGGAACTTATTCACAAAAGGAACCTGTGATTTTTGAAAAACTCTTTTTATATTTGAAGTCTATCAACTTTTTCAAAACCAAGACTGATTATGATCGGAGTAAACGTAAAAGACAACGAAAGCATTGATCGCGCAATCAACCGTTTCAAGAAAATGGTTACGCGTTCAAGAGTATTGAATGAATTCAAAGATCGCCAGCAGTACACCAAGCCTTCTGAAGAGAGAAGAGAAGCGCTTAAGAAGAGTGTACGCGAAGAGCGAAGAAGACAGCGCGACAACTACTAATCGTTCAAAAGCTATCGCCCGATAGCTTTTGAAACGGTATCTGCCGACCTGAGCCCAATTCCGGGTTTACCCATGCTTTTGCTGTATGGCAGAACAGCTTGTTCAAAGCCCATCTTTCCCGCTTCCTGAAGACGTTGGTTCATAAATGGAACCCGGCGTACTTCACCCCCAAGACCAATCTCACCAATATATAGTTCTTTGGCCGGTAGTGGTTTATCCCGAAGACTCGATGCCAGAGCTGCTGATACGGCCAAATCTGCCGCCGTATCTGAAATGCGGATTCCACCGGCAACATTTAAATAGACATCCTGCCCCGCAAAACCGAGTCCTGCTCGTTTTTCAAGAACCGCTATCAGCAGTTGCAGCCGTTTCTGATCAAATCCGCTAGCTGTTCGCTGCGGATTGCTGTAATTACTTGCGGTTACCAGCGCCTGAACCTCAAGCAGTATTGGCCTTGAGCCCTCCATCACACATGTAACCGCATTACCGCTCACGCCACTTCGGCTGTCTGAAAGAAACAGATCTGAGGGATTTACAACTTCGTGCAGTCCACTCTCTCTCATCTCAAAGACACCAACCTCCTGCGCCGGTCCAAAACGATTTTTGACACCCCTCAGGAGCCGGTGAAGCTGTCCGCTATCTCCCTCAAAATGGAGAACCGTATCAACCATGTGCTCTAAAATTCGTGGGCCGGCAATTTCACCCTCTTTGGTTACGTGACCAATCATCAGCGTGGTGATCTCCTCTCGTTTGGCGATCTGTTGAAGCATGGCCGAGCACTCCCTGATCTGCTGAACGCTGCCCGGCAGGCTGCTCAACTCGGAGCTAAATACAGTCTGTATGGAGTCGATGATGAGTAGATCCGGCTTCAGTTTTCTTGCCTGTGCAATTACATCTCTAATTTCGGTTCCCGACTGTACATAGAGATTATCCCCCTTCAATTGGATTCGACCTGCCCGCTGTTTGATTTGGGAAGCCGACTCCTCACCGGCCACGTAGAGAATCTTCCAGTCCGGACAGCGCTTGGCAACCTGCAGCATCAGCGTACTCTTTCCGATACCGGGGTCTCCGCCCAGTAGCACAAACGCCCCCTTGATCAATCCACCACCCAGAACCCGGTCAAACTCGCTCATGTTGGTTGAACGCCGATCGCGGTCTTCGTAGGTAACATCAGAGAGCCTGACCGGTGCACTCTCACCATTGGAAGAGACATCAACCTTATGTTTTTTGGCACTCTTCTTTACCTCTTCACGCTCCTCAAAGGTGTGCCACTCGCCACAAGCTGGACAAAGTCCAAGCCATTTGGCTGACGTGTGGCCACAGGCGCTGCACTCATATACGATTTTACTCTTTGCCACTCAGTTCCGGTTCTTCTTTCTCTTCATTAATCTCTTCCAGTTTCTCTGCTGCAGAGTAGTTTACGTACCACATCATGGCAATGATACCGATGCCTATACTGAAATAGTAGGTAATTACCCGCCAAACAAATACAGCCAGACCTATAAATGCAGTTCTGTCGATAAGCGGCCCGAGGAAAATTGCGAAGAGACCTTCCACACCACCCGATCCTCCCGGTGTAGGGATTATCAGAAATGCGAGATTCATTGCCAGACTCCTCAAAATCAGAAGGATTTCCTGTGCCGGAAGTAGGCTAAGAACGACAATAACCGGCAGGGCAACACGGCAGAGCCAGCTCAGTGTTGAGAAGATGAATGCTTTCAACACAAAGCTCATCGGTTTTTTCCGAAGCTCAAGGGAGTAGTTTTCCAGGTTATCAGCTTCAACACTCACCTTGTCGTACCACTTCCGAAGAATGGGAAGGCGAAATACCCACTTGATAATTTTTTTCATTGCGCCGGGGTTCACCAACAGACCATATGCCAGCACTCCTCCATATAGAAGCAGCCCCGTATAGATCAGAAACATGGTGGCATTCCCCACCAGGCCGATCTCTTCTGGCAGAACCGGCAGGAAGATGCCCGTAATCAACAGAATCGGGACCGCCATTGCATACCAGAACTGATCCAGCATCACGCTGTATAGGATAATAGCAGAGGACTTTCCAAGAGGTATTCCTTCACGGATCATAGCAAAGGTTGCAACGGGCGCTCCCCCGATGGTTGAGGGGGTTACAGCCGAGGCAAAGTCCCAAGTGAGAGTAATTCGAATAGAGGCCATCCAGCCGATGGTCTTATCGGCAAGTATTCTGATTTTAGCTGAAAAGAACCAAACCTTCAAAAACATCACGCCAATCGCGATGAAGATCCCCGGAAGCCGCTTGGGGGCCAGATAGTGGATTGTATCCGGAGTGTAGGTGAGATAGATCACGATCGCCATACTGACGATACTCAATGAGATTGAGATCGCCAGATACTTAAACGAAATCAGCGGGCCGCTCCGGTCTGTATGTTCTGCAGGCTTAACCAATAGACATCCATTTAAGGGAGATCTCTCTCCCTGATCTAATACATGACTGCTTTTTTTACTCTCTTCTCCTAATGAATAGGGCCATACAGGTCACACTGCATGGCCCAAATTTATCGATCTGACTATCAGGCAATCGTGATATCGTCATTCAGATAGACGTCCTGAATGTAGTTAAGGAGCTTCACCCCTTCATTCATCGGCCGCTGGAACGCTTTCCGTCCACTTATAAGCCCCATACCGCCTGCACGCTTGTTAATCACTGCAGTTTTAACGGCATCTGCAAAGTCATCCGATCCGGAAGCACCACCGGAGTTGATTAGTCCTGCACGACCCATATAGCCATTGGCAACCTGGTAACGGGTGAGATCGATTGGATTATCAGATGTGAGCTCACTATAGATACGCTCATCCAGCTTTCCGTAGGAGGAGTCGCCTGAGTTAAGAGCCTTGAAACCACCATTGTTGGTTGGAAGTTTCTGCTTCACGATGTCGGCACCAATGGTTGCACCCAAATGGTTTGCCTGGCCGGTGAGGTCTGCAGAGGTGTGATAATCCTTACCATTTACTTTAAACCCTGAATTTCGGGTGTAGCACCACAAAACTGTTGCCATTCCGAGCTGATGTGCATAATCAAATGCCTCGGCCACTTCTACGATCTGGCGATTTGACTCTTCAGAGCCAAAGTAGATCGTTGCACCTACGGCAGCAGCGCCCATGTCGTACGCCTTGTCGATGGTTCCAAACATGATCTGATCAAAGTTGTTTGGAAAGGTGAGCAGCTCATTGTGGTTGATCTTTACCAGAAACGGAATCTTGTGCGCATATTTTCTGGACACAGAAGCCAGCACGCCAAACGTGGATGCTACGGCATTACAACCGCCTTCAATCGCCAGTTCAACAATTTTTTCCGGATCGAAATAGTCCGGATTCTTCGCGAACGAAGCACCTGCGCTATGTTCGATTCCCTGATCAACGGGCAGTATAGATAGGTAACCGGTTCCGCCTAGTCTTCCATGCTCCAGCATCCACTGCAGATTACCCAGAACACGGTTGTTGCGATCGGAGTGGTACCAAACTTCATCTACATAGGATGGAGATGGAACGTGAATCCTCTCTTTTGAAATTGTTTTGCAGGTATGAGTTAGCAGTGAATCCGCATCTTTCCCAAGAAGTTCTTCGATGCCTGAAATTGCGAGTGCCATGTATTTACTCCCGTTTAAAAGTTCAAAAATTAAAAATCCTGACAAGCGCTAATATACATGATCATCAGCCAAATGGCTATCTGAAACAGGGGATTAGAAAGAGATGAAAGCGCTTTGTTTTTGAATTTGATACCAATTGGCCTGTGTGATCGTTGATAAAAAGCCTTATTTTGAGGGCTATCCAAAAAAATACAGTTATGAAGATCGATCAAATAGAACTTGGCAGTAACCCCCTTTTCCTAGCTCCGATGGAGGATGTGACCGACTCACCATTCCGTCAGATTTGCAAGAAAAAAGGTACTGATATTGTCTATACAGAGTTTATCAGCTCAGAAGCGATTATTCGCGACTCCGATATAGCGATGCATAAAATGTCGTTTGAAGAGGTGGAACGCCCGTTTGGAATCCAGATTTTTGGAGGACGCGAAGAGGCAATGGAGAGCGCCACAAAGGTGGCCAAAGCCAATAATCCGGACCTGATCGATATCAATTTTGGCTGCCCGGTCTATAAAATTGTGAAAAAAGGTGCCGGTTCTGCCTGCCTCAAAGATCTTGCGATGATGGAGCGAATGGCCGGAACCGTGGTTGATGCTGCCGGTGACACCCCCGTCACGGTTAAGACTCGTCTTGGCTGGGATGACAACACCATCCGCATACGTGAAGTGGGACTGATGTTGCAAAGTCTCGGCGTTAAGGCGCTTACGGTTCACGCACGCACCCGCTCTCAGAAATATAAGGGTGATGCGCGATGGGAGTATCTGAAACACCTTAAAGAGACACCCGGCCTGGAGATTCCAATAATCGGCAACGGCGATGTGACATCACCCGAACTGGCCAAAAAGATGTTCGATGAGACCGGAGTGGACGGTGTGATGATTGGTCGCGGTGCTATTGGAAATCCATGGATTTTTGAGCAGACCAAACACTTCTTTGAAACCGGCGAGCTACTGCCGGATCCCACTGTAAAAGAGCGTCTCGAACTGTGTGCTGATCAACTCCGGCTCTCTGTAGAACACCATGGTGAGCGTTACGGTGTCATCATCATGAAAAAGCACTACGGCCAATACCTGAAGGGAATCCGCAACGGCAAGAAACTTCGGGCATCCATCATGGATGAAAAAGAGATGGCTCCAATTCTCGAAAAGATGCTCAATTTTAAAGAGGAAGAGATCTACGCGGTGGCTTAAGACGGTTTTTTTGTTGCTGGTTGCTAGTTGAAGGTTTAGGGTTCGGGCGACATTTCGTGTCCGGGTAGCTTCAGATTGTATCATCCAATTACAGCACTTTTCTGTTGAAGATCCAGACTGATGAAGTCAGGAAGATGAGGGATGGGAAGAGTAGGGTGTGATATTCTACTCGTTGGGCGGTATCCAATCCAAAACTTATTTCCAGCGAATCTTTCAGAGTGTGTATGAAAAATGGAAATACATAGTGCTTATTCTCCATAAAGAGTTCGCCAGCTGATGACCCAAAGTTTGCCACGTTATACATAATTTCAAGCCCAACAGTAGCTATAATCAGATATCCTATGGTTATTGAGATGCCCGAAAAATTACTTTCAGTAAGTACAGTAAAGAAGAGTATTGATGACGCAATGAAAATTGAAACCGGGATCAGATTTATCGAGTAGCCAAGCAACCCACCAAACAGGATTGTTGAACCGGTTTGGTTGTAGATGTAGGTTCCCAATATGAGATAGTGTAGTAGTAAGAACAAAAAAAGTATGCCCGCCAAAAGTGTAAGGCCATGCAACAAAACCCTCTCTCTTTCAGGTCTCCCCACAAGAATGCTTGAAAGTGTATGATTTTCAAATAAGACAGATGTGACCTGCACTAACAGCGTAAGTCCCAAAATTGAAAAAATCAAACTATGGATCATGATATGTGCGCTGTAATCTGTTAGAGTAGCTTCACCACTCATCCATATGCCGCTCACTTTCAGATCCCCGTCATAGACAAACTCAACCCCCACTGTTTGATGATATAGAAAAAACAGCGCCAGAAAAGTGGTGATATAGAACAGCACGCTCTTTTTGAGGTGAGTCCAGATTAATTTACCTGTAAACCAAATCATAACCTGAGACCGTGATTTTTTTTCCATTTATGTTTAAGAAGCTGTCACAAAATGTTTCCAGCTCCAGCATTTCATGGGAAGAGATGAGCAGATACTTATCACTCTTATAATCATCTAAAAGAGCCTTTAGCCTTTTTCTCTGCTCCTGATCGAGACCTTCAAAAGGTTCATCCAAAATCAGAACGTCCGGCCTGCCAATTAGTACTGCGGCTATATAAGCTCTCTTTCTGGTACCCTTAGATAGTTTGTTCACAGGAGTATCAAGCCACTCACCGAGCTCAAGAGCATCTACCCATTTCTTGGTCTCTGCATTTCCGGCTTCTTCTCCTTTAGCAGAATTAACAAGCACTCTTTTTAGCTCAAGCATCTTCCGGCAGGTCAACCCCTCTGCCCCCGAGCTCATCTCTTCAGTATAACCTACCCGAAATCTCTTTTGTAGCAGCAGTGAACCCTGGACTACACCATTAACTGTCAACTCCCCCTCAGAGAAAGGATTTAACCCAAGTATAGCCCTAATCAGAGTTGTTTTCCCCGAACCATTAAGCCCGGTCAGAGCTGTGATTTCTCCACGAGTAAGCTGAAACTTCGCATCTTCGATAACGACTTTTTTCGATTTCAGAGAAGGATACCAAACCTTTAGTCCGCTAAATTTGATCATAAAGATCCTCCGTTTGATTAATTCTCACAACCTCTGCCGATTCATCGTTTCTGGAGATTCCGTAAAGAATACCCTTATCAGATATCAGCAGCTCAATCGGACGACGCACGAGAAATGTGTTTGGATTTTCGCCTTCCAATGTAAATTGATTTATCCGTTGGGAAGGTTCTCCATTGTAATCGACTCTGCATACGGATGGATGAAAATCGGTCGTATATAGAACTTTAAATGATGTGCTGACTGCAGGTGACGACTCAGGCTCTTCCTCAACACCCGGGTTCATAACCAGAGTGAAAAGAAGCAGATATCTTATTATCGATCTTCTAAATGTGAGATATAGTTCGGGAAATGAAATGAAGACCATCACAAATAATGGATTGATTACGGGTATTAATCACCTCCATCTCAACTTAATGGTGAGACTGTATCTAATTAAATGTTTGCATCTAAATCTTGCCATACTAAACTCTTGTCTTTTTGAGCATTTTTGATGGATAGGCAATACGTTGGTTGAATGAGAGCTAAAGAGCTTTGGGGTACTTGAAGTACTCCTCATTTGTTCGAGAAATGGTGTTAAAGGAACAGGTAAGGGTTAGGTTAAAATGGATACTGGATCCATTAAGATCCAACTGCTGTTTATGGCCGGGTATAGGCAACCAACCAAGAGCCGCATTCTGTCTAACCCGGCCAATCCTCTAGCTCTCAACCCCGGCGTAAGACGATCTCTGCAAACCACCACTTCTGAAACGCCGGCTTTGTTATTAGAAAAGCGTGTCATCCTGATCGGAGTGAGCAGAGCGAACGGAGAGAAGGATCTGTAAGGGATAGGGACTTCGATTGAGAATTTTCTTAATCATAACCCCGGGCCAAACAGATCCTTAATTGCACTCGCTCCGCTCGTTCCATTCAGGATGACCGGCTACGCTATTGTAAACGGCCGGATACAGGTAACCAACCAAGAGCCGCATTCTGTCTAACCCGGCCAATCCTCTAGCTCTCAACCCCGGCGTAAGACGATCTCTGCAAACCACCACTTCTGAAACGCCGGCTTTG
>JAFIFA010000213.1 GCA_020832225.1 Balneolaceae bacterium | reverse complement strand
AGACGGCAGGCGTTTCAATATCGGCCTCCGGAGGAAGCGGCGGCAGGTAGTTGTGCGGTTTATCGGGGCTGTACGACATGTCGATGATTTCGATAGGTTGGCTGAATATGTCGAAATATAGTTTATTTATCGACATAAATGAAAAACGTGTCGACTCACCGTACTCACCCCCTGTCCCCCTCTCTTCGCGCTCGTTCTACCCGCCTCAACGGCGGCTGAACGACCCCGAAAAGAGGGGGAACTTCGGAACTAAATGTGTTCCATAGTCTCCCCTGGAGGGGAGTGGATGCCGTAGCGATAGCGGAGGAAGACGAGGGGTGTATTCGCGGAGATATGTGTTGCGGGCTTCGAGTTGCGGGTTTTTCTTGTGCTGATGGCACTCCCTGCATACTTACCTATCCCTTATCGGAAAAAATTGACCCCGATGGTTCGGGACTGAGCAAATGCACGCAGCAATAGGCAGTTGACAGTAGACAACCGCGAAATCGAGATTTTGATCAGATTTGCAATAAGGAACCTGTTTTTAACCGCAGCGGACGCAGAGTAGTCGCAGAGAACGCTGAGGGAGTTCTATCCAAACCTAAACCCGTACCTGCTTCAGCCTTCCAGCTTCCACCTTCCGGCTCCCCACGATTCAACAGTTCAACAATTCTACAGTTCAACCTTACCCCCTTTCAGCTTTCACCTTTGAGCTTCCGGCTTCCCACAATTCAACAGTTCAACAATTCTACAGTTCAACCCTACCCCTTTCAGCTTTCACCTTTGAGCTTTCAGCTCTCCTTCACTCCGCCTTATAAACAACCGAATTGATATTCATCCCGGCGCCTACGGCGGCAAAGACGATGACGTCGCCGCTTTCGATTTGGTGACCGTTCATCTGCTTTCGGATGATGAGGTCGTAGAGGGTGGGGACGGTGGCTACGGAGGTGTTGCCGAGTTTACCGATTGTCATCGGCATCAGATCGTCGGGAGGGGTGCCGGCGTCGTATAGTTTGAAGAGGCGCTGCAGGATGGCCTCGTCCAGTTTCTCATTGGCCTGATGGATCAGCACCTTGCGGATGTCGTGCAGATCGAGTTCTGCTTTTTCGATGCTCTTTTTGACCAGATCGGGCACGTGGGTGATGGCGTACTGATAGAGTTTGCGTCCCTCCATCTTGAGGTAGAGAGTGTCATCGCCGTTCTTGCTGTAGGAGCGCTCCATGGAGAGGTAGAAAGCCTGCGATGCGGTATCGGTACGGGCGGCGTGGGAGAGGATGCCGCACGGCTCTGAGCTCTCTTTAGCCTCCAGCAGCGTGGCTCCGGCGCCATCGGCGTAGATCATACTGTCGCGGTCGTGCGGATCGCAGACGCGGGAGAGGGTTTCCGTCCCGATCACTAACACCTTTTTGGCATCTCCGCTTCGGATGTAGTAGTTGCCCTGAATCACTCCCTGCAGCCAGCCGGGGCAGCCGAAGGGGAGATCGTAGGCAACGCAATCCGGATTGCGGATTCCCAGATGGTACTTCACCTTGGAGGCGAGTGAGGGAACCATGTCTACCCGGGGATTGTCGGCACGAACGTCGCCGAAATTGTGGGCCACGATGATATAGTCGAGCGTCTCGGGATCGGTTCCGGCGCTCTCCAGCGCCCTGGATGCGGCAACTGCACCCATATCGGAGGCGAGCATATCGTCGGATGCGTAGCGCCGCTCCTCGATGCCGGTTATCTCTTCAAACTTACTGATGATCTCATCATTCGCCTTCTCAAAGGGGCGTCCGTCAGGTTCATGAAACGTGTTGTTCAGAAAATCTTGGTTGGAGACCACGCGATCCGGGATAAATGATCCCGATCCGGTAATCACTGAGCAGATCCTTTTCACCATTCTTTCGCAGCTTTACATTCTCTTTCTTGTGAAGGTCCCTAATAGATGATATAGGGAAAAATGCGGAGAATTACGAATGGGGAGGCAAATTTTCAGTGTGGACAAACCAATAATTGAAGACTAAATGGTCGGCCTATCTCTTTAAGAATCAAGTGATCCACTTCTCATTACAAATCGATTCTCGTCTCCCATCCATCGAAAGTTATATCCATTTTCTCTGCTAGAATCTGCATATCTACACAGAGTCGACTGATCTCTTCTTCCGTTAAGGAGAACTGTTGTTCTGCAATACAGAGAAAATCTCCGTTATGTGATCTGTCGCACGCTACGATATTGTAGTTATTCTTTTTTAGGTGAGCCGCAAGCCGATAGATTTTTTGTTCGGAGTCTGAGTAAAACCAAAACGTGACGGGACGTGGATTATCCGGTGCGCAATCGATGTTGTTGATGAATTCGAGAATTTCACTGTTTATACTTCTGATGATTGATTTCATTTTGGGCCCTCTCTTTTTTAGTGCTCTTTCTTTCATGAACCGGATTACCCAAAAACCTTACACTTTTTAACCTGCTTTTTTGATCAGTCTCACGAGGCATCTTTCTTTTACGGTGCGAAATACTATTTTATGAGTTCATTCATCTGCCGGAATCAATTAATGTAATCCACAACTACTGACCTTTGAATACCCAGATTCTTACGGCGATACTTTCTAAAGACAGTAAGGACTCTACTTACAAGTATGCCCTTTTGAGAGCTATGGTTCAGTGTGTGATGGATCAGAGCCCTCATAAAGAGAAGGCGGAAAATGGCTGGATATCTTATCCGTTCGGATTATTGATCTACTATTGGGTTCTCTATTACTACCCAATCTTTGCCTCGGATAGTTTTATTCCCCAGAAAAATGGAGAGACACCCGAACTGCGAAGAGGAACAACCATTGCATTTCGAAGGGAATTCAACAAAGTGATCCATTTTTACAAAGATCGTGGTGGATACCCGCAATTTCGTTTTGATCTTATTCACGGAGATGTGCCGGAATCTATTCAGAGGGATGTGATTGTTTTGCTCAGAAAAATCCAAAGTACGATTAAGAATATGCCGATGAAGCATCTTGGATTTTATGAGTTTGGTAAACATTACAGTCTTGTCAATTACTCAACGGAGACGATCAAAACGCCTTCCTATTACGGCATCATCAAAGAGTCTGGTCAATACTTTATTTTACCGGAGCTTTATTCGTTGATGGATGAGATCGGGGCACTGATTATTGGTCAGGATTCTATTATTGATGGTTGGGCGGAGTTTACAGCACAGGCCTCTAAACGGGCTGTTGGAGTAGAGCCGGTATCCAAGGAAAAAGTGTTAACCGTTTTAACGAAGGCAGTTAATACACCTCGTAAAATGAGGGAGGTGAAAAATATATTGAAAAGCTGTGATACCGGAGACATTAACTGTATCTGGACAGGTGCTCGTTTATCTGATCGTTACCATATTGATCACGCAATGCCATATAGCCTATGGCAGAATAACAATCTGTGGAACCTGGTTCCGGTTAAGGCAACTATAAATCTGAAGAAGAGCGACAAAATCCCAACATCAGGTTTGATTGAACGCAGTTCTGAAAGAATCAAAGATATCTGGAAGCTTTATGCGAGAAAGTATGGACGTCAATTTGAACAGGAGATCTATGAAGGGCTGGGCACCGGACTCGAAAATGATATGAATGACGCCATCCATGCGTTGAAAAATAAAAGTGACTACCTGATTGAAAAGCGTGGCTTTCAAAAATTTGAGCTCTGAAAACCATGAAAGAGTCCGTATTCAGCAATATTCCGGAAAGTGCCTGGCTTCATCAAAGCAATCACTTCTTCATCATACCGGACAAATACCCGGTGAGCAACGGACATCTGCTGATTATTTCGAAACTGCACCGGCTTGATTTTTTTGAACTGACCGATGAAGAACAGAAAGAGCTCCCGGAACTGATTACCAAAGCAAAAACCATTATTGAACAATCACACACTCCAACCGGCTACAATATTGGAATGAACTGCGGTGCCTCTGCCGGACAGACGGTCTTCCATTTTCACTGCCATGTGATCCCGAGGTATGAAGGGGATATGGCTGATCCGCGGGGTGGTGTGAGGCATTCGGTTGAGGGGAAGGGGTATTATTGATAATCATCAAAAGAAAATTTTATGTCTAAAGGTTATATACGAAGTGGATTGTATGATGAACTCCTCTCAAAAAAGAAGCAAAAAATTCTAAATGATGAATCATTTGAGAAAGTATTGCAACAAGTTGATCCTGCTGAGTTTTCCTCATATGCAGCAGTTTATTTAGAAAAGTTTTTACGCATTACACTAGAAAGCATTAAGGAAAACCAGAGAATTGAAAAAGGACTCGAGCTTTGTAATTCATTCATAAAAAAACTTGGTGAAATATCCTCAGATTTCGATGAGAGTGATTTTGCAACTGAGGAGATACTTCTTTCTGTTTTAAAAAAGACTGAAAAAGGTAATTCGAATAAAGGATTAAAACACCCAGGAAGACCTCTTTCACAATCTGCTTTACTCGTAAATGCTCGAGATGAGTTTAGAATTGGAGCTGAATTAAAGAAAGAAATTCAAAGTGCTGATCGAATCGATTTTATATGCTCTTTCATTAAGTGGTCAGGACTACGTTTGATTAAGGAGTAACTAAAAAAGTGTATTGATAGTGAAGTTGAAGTTCGAGTAATCACTACTGTTTATATGGGTGCAAGTGATAAAGAAGCAATTGACGAACTTCAAAAAATGGGCGCAAGAGTTAAAGTTTCTTATGACACGCGAAGAACTCGTTTACATGCTAAAGCTTGGTTGTTCCATAGGAATTCAGGTTATAGTACTGCATATGTAGGTTCATCTAATTTATCAGCAAGTGCCCAAACAGAGGGCTTAGAGTGGAATGTTAGAATTTCAAATATCGAATCTCCACAACTTATTCAAAAGTTCGAGGCTTCTTTTGAAAGCTATTGGAATAGTGAAGAGTTTAGAA
>JAFIFA010000209.1 GCA_020832225.1 Balneolaceae bacterium | reverse complement strand
CCAAACAGCTACTCTCTCTGAATCAAATCAAAGCTAAACTTCAGGATACATCACAAACCTGGATTGCAGCTACCCTGTTTGTGCTGAACCTTTCTGCTTTCGCAGCCCGATCCGGTGTGACTTTTTGAGGAAGCCCTAAATTAATCCCTGATTCTATGACCTCAACCCGCACTCTTCTGATTTTTTTGACGCTGCTGTTACTTGGCTCACTACCCTCTTGTGGAATCGAGAGCGTCAGCTTTGATGATCCCGAAGAGAATGGCGAGGATGATGAGACCGAAATTGTTGAACGAGGAGGTCACACCGATTGGAGCTACAATCTTGCCATGTATGAAGTGAACATCAGACAGTATACCGAGGAAGGTACATTCTCCGCTTTTGCTAAACACCTGGACAGACTTGATGAAATGGGTGTTGGAATCTTATGGCTGATGCCCATTCATCCAATCGGTGAGGAAAACCGTCTTGGCACACTTGGCAGCTACTATTCGGTAAAAGATTTCATGGATGTGAATCCTGAATTTGGAACACTCGAAGATTTTGCAAACCTGGTTGATGAGGCTCAATCCAGAGGCATGTACGTTCTGCTCGATTGGGTGCCCAATCACACCTCCTGGGATAACTACCTCACTGAAGAGCACCCGGAATTTTATGAAACGGATAGCGATGGCAATTTTATCAATCCACCCGGCACAGATTGGTCGGATGTGATTCAGCTCGACCACACTAACTCAGAGCTGCTTGAGTACATGGTGGAAGCCAAACGCTTCTGGATTGAAGAGTATGGTGTTGATGGTTTCCGGGTCGATGCCGTCAGTTTTGTTGATGATGACTTCCAGGAGCGGTTAAACAACGAAATACGGGCGATAAAACCGGATGTTTTCTTGCTTGCAGAGGATGACGGGCCAAAATGGTACGATCTTGGTTACGATATGTCGCACGGATGGGGGCTCTACGGGTTCGGGCACGGTGTTCTGATCAATATTGCTGATGGTAACGCAAACGCAGATGATCTTTACAGTTACACCCGGGATCAGATCAGCAACTATCCTGCAGAAAATTACCGGCTATATTTTACCCAAAACCATGATGAAAACTCCTGGTACGGCACTTCATCAGAGCTCTTTGGGGATGCTGCAGAAGTTTTTAAAGTATTAACCGGCACATTTTATGGAATGCCTCTCATCTACAGCGGTCAGGAAGCAGGGCTTGACCATCGGCTCGAGTTTTTTGAAAAAGACTTAATTGAATGGCAGGCGCACCCCAATGAGGAGCTATACACAACGCTTCTCCACCTCAAGCGCGAAAACAGTGCGCTTTGGAATGGAGAGTTTGGTGGAGTTCCTGAACGGGTTTCTACCTCTCAAGACAATGACATCTTTGCGTTTGTAAGAGAGAACAACGGGGAGAAAGTGTTTGTGGCTTTGAATCTTTCAGATCAGGAAGTCACTTTTTCGCTTACACATGATGTGGGTGATGAAGAGTGGCAGGATCTCTTCTCTGAGGATTCAATTCAACTGCAGGAGGCGAGTGAGTTTACTGTTTCAGACTGGGGTTATATGGTGTATGAGGTTCGCTGAAATTATCAGGGAAAGCGCTTGGCTTGCTATACTGTATTGTTCATCACTCACCCCGACGAATTCTACACTTATTTATCAAACACTTCACAAAGAGAGTAAAGCTTGTCCGTGGGTTCTATTAAGTGACAATATTTCAAACGATTATAAGCCCTAAGGCATCCTGATACCGGTGATTCTGTTCTCTGGTATCTGAACGTTAAAATGCGGCACCTGCTCTGCATGGTGGCAGGCGTTGCAGCTCCGGGTAAAGGCTTCAAAAGTCTGGTTAAACAGCTCCTTGTCCCTTTCGTTTACCGCATCCTCCATTTCAGGAAGAGCCTGTTCAAGATATTGCTGGGCAGACTCAGCTCTTGCAGGTCGACGTTCAAGGCCTCTTTCAATCGCCAGTTTCAACTTCTCTACCTGATAGTCTGCATACCCCCAGTTTTCATCCTGCCCGGCCCAGTAAAGCTCCACGTGCCGGTACCCGGTTTCAACCATAGCCATATCGAAGCCGCGAAGGTGATTGGTTATGGTTTCCAGTTTCTCCTCCAGGTTGCCCGTCAGCCAATCCTGAGACCCAATGGGCTGAGTGAGCAGATCCTCTTCCGACTGACCGGTGGTTTCAGTCTCATTTTGACATGAGGTAAAAGCAATCAACAGCAATATGGGTAACAGAATGCTCGGTGCACAGTTCGAACGATATATCATAATGCGGTATTTGATTAAAGTGTACAGTCACTAAATACGGGATCAGAATGTAAAACTGATATAAATTTTGGCAGTTTGATGATTGGTATCAGATTTTGCCGGATAAAAATTGGTTATTTGATACCATGAATCTATAAAACAGGATTGAAACAGTTTTGTATCCTGATGGTGCAAACCCATATTCAAACTTCACGCTTTTATGAAAACAAAACCGCTGACCCTCGAAGAGAAATCAAAGCTCGATGAACTGCTCAAACCCATTCTTGCCCCCACCGTCTTCCACCTGGGGTCTGATCGCAGGGAGGTAGCCCGGTATGACAAAAGAGAGAAGATGTATGGAGGCAGCGGTACTGTCTACCTGCTTCAGATGTTCAATGAGGGTGAGCTTGTGAACAATCGAATTGGGGCCTATATGGTATTGCCCGGCAGAGAAGACAGCGTTGGATTACACACGCACGGTACGCGCAGAGAGCAGGAGGTCTATGTAGTAGTTCACGGCAGCGGCATCTACTCTGAAAGAGAAAACAAACAGAGTGAAGTGAGATCCTACTACATTCAAAAAGGATCTGTCACAACAGTTAAAGGTGAGGCTTTCCACGGCGTTAGTAATAATAGTGATGAACCACTGGTTATATTTGTGATTACTACAAATGAAAAATGATAACCTCAGATACAGAATTGGATTGGTTCATTATCGATTCTATGTTTCAAATATCAAACCACTCTGTTTTACCAATCATACACCAGAAATAACTCTTTATTCGAATTTATTTTGAAAAATATTTTTGAATTCATTCAGGGGCCTGATAGATTTCAACTAAATGAGAGCAGTATCAGCAGAGAATAACCTATCAGATAACACAACCCATCATCAAGCATGGCTATTGGGCTACCGGCTAAATATCGAAAGAGAATCAACCATCCTTTTACAGAGAAGATCATAAGAAAGTTTGACAATCCTTTATTTATACACCCTTTCAAACTGGTGAAGAAGATTGAAAACCGGATCACTTTAAGGGCAAAATGGAGTGTCTGGTCGTGGGGTGAAATCATCACCGTTGATTTTTCAGATAAAGATACCATTTCGATAGCCAGCAGATGCAGTGTACCGTTTCAGCTTTTTGATTGGGGTAAAAACAGGGAGAACGTAGACCGGCTGGTAATGAGAATTTATAACTCCTGATTTCAGCCTCATGTATCTTTTGAGTTGTTGATCTACCCATAAATCTCTTTTCAACAAGTGAATCTGCCCATCAGCTTTACGTAAGCTACTGTCTTTAAAACCGTCCCATGTTTTTTAAATTGATTGGAGCCTTACCAATAATCTTTTGAACAAGGAGAGAATGATGGCCAAGCATAAAATCTATACCATGAGTTTTGCATCTGTCTATCCGCACTACGTTACCAAGGCAGAAAAAAAAGAGCGTACAAAGACTGAAGTGGATCAAATTATCCGTTGGCTTACCGGATACAGCCAGGATCAGCTTGACGAACAACTGAAGAAACAGACCGATTTTGAGTCCTTCTTTCGGGAAGCACCTCAAATGAACCGTTCCCGCTCTCTCATTAAGGGGGTTGTTTGCGGGGTTCGGGTCGAGGATGTGGAAGAGCCTGTAATGAGGGAGATCCGCTATCTCGATAAGTTGATCGATGAGCTGGCAAAGGGAAAAGCGATGGATAAGATCTTGAGGAAATAAAAGCGATCGATCAATATCTCCTTTTTTACTATTATTGATCACTATTTAATTCATCAAGTTATGGTGGGGAAAGTCCGGCCTTCTTAATATAATCCGCAACAAGATATAACTACCTGAGAGGTTTGAGAACCGGTTTTTTTTTTAATATTTATGAACCCTCACGTTACAGCCTGCAATCCTAGCAACTAATTTATGAAAGTGAAATTTATCCGGACTTTTGCTTCAGCCATACTTCTCTTTTCTTTTCTAACAGAATCTCTTGAAGCATTTCAAACAATCGATCTGCCATCAGACAGGTTTAACTACACTATCGATTTTCGCCCGGTCTACTCCTATGTACACACCACGGATCGAGACGGTTCAATTCAGACAGAAAATACAATCAACCTGAGGAGCAGGACAGGCTTTAGCGTTTATTTTACAGACAATCTTGAATTCCACAGCCGGGCAGCCGTGCGACTATCAAGTGCACAAGGAGTGTTCCGGTTGCGACTTGACGACCACACGGGCGGTAGCGGAACCTATCCTCCCGGAACTGTAACATTTGATCAAATCATGCTCGGTTGCAGGTCAATCCGACGCTTAGGGTTTCTGCGGGAAGGCTGCAAGCGCGGTTTCCACTGGAGGGGTTTATTCCTAAAGGAACCGATCGCTATTATGGCGCCAATCTGTCGATTTCCCACACCGATGATGTTTGGTTTGAATGGGATGCAACCGATAGCTGGAGGCTCCATCTGATTGGAAGTCATAATGGTCGCTCAGGCAGCACTCACGCCGCACGTTCTCCCCTTCGGTTTGATGAATCGTCAGCTGCAAGGCTTACTCTATTTTCCAACCTGCAACATCGAAACGTTGACGGAAGATGGGCTCAGCGTGAATTCAGTATCTCATTGACACCCCAAAACTTTTATCGGGATGATGAACTCAGGGATCATATCGCTCTTTCCACCCGCTGGATGTATCGCCCCTCATTTTCACTCGGTGGTGAAGAGTACCTCGTTGGCGGTGAACTGGGGTTCATTCCGGTCGCTCCAACACCCTCCGATACGGGACTTGAGATCGCTGAAGATCGCCTCACATTTGGCAAATCGGCCATCTCCTGGCAGATCTCAGCCTATGCCAATCACCTTTTTGAGCGTCACAGGGTAGGAATCCTTTATGGGCAGACCGATCCCCACTGGCTTATTTCATCCAGCTTTGCTCCCAACGTTACCATGGCCGAAATGCGCTATCGATTCACGATAAACTCGCGCCTGAACTACGAGTTTCGATTCCGTCTCAGAGATGAGATCTTCAAGCCCGAAAATGTGGACCGTACCCGTAAGATATTTGATTTCTATACACGGTTCACGGTTACAATTTGAGGATAGGTTCAGGGTGCATGGTTCAAGTTGCAGGTTTGAGGTTTAAGGTTGCAGGTTCGGGCGACTTTGGGATTCCGGTTGAACCCGTAACACGCATCCTGCAGCACGAAACCGTACCCATCGAGGAGAAATCGGCAGAATCAGAAATGGGTATCCTCAATGAGCTTTTCCCACTGCGCCTCGGATAGATCCAATCCTTTTCAAATGTCGCTCTTCGGCGCGTAAATTGTGGCCCTCATCATTCCCGGGGCTAGTGGCCCCGAGCTACCCATATTTCACCCCGCTGGGGTGATTTTGCGGGGCTCAGGTGGCAGGCTTCATGGTTCAAGATACAAGGGTCAGGTTTCAGGTTCGTTGCCTGAGTTTTCGGGTAATTGTAGAGTCTCTACCAAGTCTTGTTGAAAGTTAAAGGTTGCAGGTTCGGACGACTTTAGGATTTTGGGTGAAACCGTAACACGCATCCCGCAACCCGTAATCCAAAACATCAACTAATACTTTCTTAAGTGCAGTTCTCAATTCATTACATTCAATTAGTTTATTGAATCATTGACTGTTTCTGCCTATTTTATTCAGCAATCTAAAAACAGTGAAAAAATGGATATCAGAACCTTTAAGGATAAGATCTACAGCGAACTGGCCTCGATTTCAAAAGCGATGGGCAATCCCAACAGACTCGAAATTATTGAGCTCCTTGCACAAGGCCCCTGTTCTGTGGAATACATTGTGAGTAATACCGGCCTGTCCGTTGCGAATGCCTCTCAACATCTTCAAACGCTGAAGTCATCCCGGCTTGTCACATCCAGAAAAGAGGGTAAGTACCGCTTCTACTCTCTTGCAAACCAGAATGTTTACAGGGTTTGGAGCGCAATGAGGGAGTTGGGAATATCACAGAATGCCGAGATCGGGAAATTGATGAGTGACTTTCGTGAATCACGCCATAATCTGGAATCACTGACAACTACTCAGCTTTTGAAAAGAATGGAGAATGAGGATATCCTCATTCTGGACGTCAGACCAAGAGAGGAGTATGAATCCGGGCACATCAACACAGCCCTATCCATTCCTCAAAATGAGTTGATTCAAAAAATGAAGGAGCTGCCATCTGACAAGGAGATTGTTGCCTACTGCAGGGGCCCCTTTTGTGCCATGGCGGACGATGCCGTATTGATGCTTCAAGACCATGGTTATCAAGCCAGCAAGCTTGATGCAGGCTTCCCGGATTGGAAGGAAGCGGGACACCCCGTAGCACAATATTGAAGTGGGTATCAGCCTAATAATGTGCAGAAACCAAAAGAACAGGTTCAAAAAAGCGTATTCGTAATAAGTAATGAGTAATAAACAGAGTAACGTACCGGGATTGAAGAGTAACTGGAAACAATTCTCACTTCTGGTGCTGATTAACGCTTTTGTTGGGGGTATGGTTGGATTGGAACGAACAATCCTGCCGGAGATCGCAGAGACCGATTTTGGGATCGCTGCCCGTTCAGCCATCTTCTCATTCATTGTTGTTTTCGGAATTACTAAAGCTCTCTCCAACTACTTTGCAGGCAGATTTGCACAGCAGTATGGCCGGAAAAAAATGTTAATCGTTGGCTGGCTTTTTGGTTTGCCGGTGCCTTTCATACTGATGTATGCTCCCGACTGGAACTGGATTGTTGCAGCAAATGTGCTGCTTGGAATAAATCAGGGATTGGCTTGGTCGGCAAATGTAATCATGAAAATTGATCTCGCCGGAGAGAAGGATCGTGGTCTGGCCATGGGGTTGAATGAGTTTGCCGGGTATCTGGCGGTGGCCGTCGTTGCATTTCTGACCGGATGGGTCGCAACAGAGATTGGCCTGAGGCCCTACCCTTTCTATCTGGGTATTTTACTGGCCATTCTAGGACTCCTGATGTCCATTATATGGGTACGCGATACCGCACCCTTTGTATCATATGAGGCCGACAATTCAACCTTCGAGCATAAAAAGAAGAACCTGTTTATGGAGGTGAGCTTCCGGGACCGTAACATGCAGTCGGTTTCTCAGGCGGGAATGATGACGAATTTCAAAGACGGCATGGCGTGGGGTGCATTTCCAATTTTTCTGGCCACCGCCGGTTTAACGATGACGCAAATCGGGATCGTCGTGGCAGTCTATCCCGCTTTTTGGGGAATCCTTCAGATTGCAACCGGTAAACTATCAGACTACACCGGACGTAAACAGATGCTCTGGGCCGGAATGGCCGTTCAGGGTATTAGTCTGCTAATATTCCCGTTTCTTGAGCAGTTCTATACCTTCATCATATTTGCCGCTCTGCTCGGTACCGGTACAGCGATGGTTTATCCCACCTTTCTGGCTGCCATTGCTGATTTAACTCATCCCAAAGACAGGGCAGAAAGTATCGGTGTGTTCAGGCTTTGGCGTGATGGTGGTTATGCAATCGGAGCCATTTTCTCCGGAGTGATTGCTGATCTCTACGATATCAATCTTGCAATTACACTCACCGGTATACTTGCTCTATTTTCAGGTTTATGGATCGCTTTTAGAATGAATCGCCTGAACAAACCGGTTGTTGATAAATTTGATTAATATTGAGTTAAGGGTTTGAATAAACTTTCAGTTAGAACGATTTTGTCTGTTAATTCAATAACTTAGAGAATGAAATTTGTGCTCCCGTTTCTTTTTAAATTGCGGGCCTATTTAGCGGGCCTATTTAAAAGAATGAGCAGCTTTTCGAAATCACGATCATGACTGCAACGTACTTCGACTACCCATTTTATTAAATACCGGTTAAGATTTGGCATCTACCCAAATTTCTAATCAAAATCTGTAGCTTGAATCCATGAAATATGATCAACAAATTCACAAAGACCGACTCCTCAAAAACCACCATTCTGATCCGTTTTCTTGTTGGCATTGTATTTCTCTCTGAAGGGATTTAAAAAATTTGTCTATGCTGATCTACGCGGACCTGGCCTGTTTGAGTCGATTGGAATCCCCTTTCCTGAATTCACAGGTTATATGGTTGGCGGGATGGAGATCGTTTTTGGCTTTATGGTATTGATTGGGTTTTTGACAAAAGTTGCCGTGATCCCACTCATCGGCATTATGCTTACCGCTCTCTTTACCACAAAGCTGCCGATTCTGCTGGTACAGTTTTCTGGGGATTTAGCCTCAGAGAGCTAGAACATTACGGTTTGCTTAGCATGCTCCACGAATCCCGAAATGACTTAGCCATGTTGATTGGGAGCATCTTTCTTTGGATAAAGGGGCGTGGTTACTGGTCTGTTGATTATAGTCTTTGGCAAAAGCGTAATTAGCCTTGGTCTATCCATGTTTCAGGATTCAGGGTTCATCGCCATGCGCTGAGCATATAGCGAAAAGTCCCGTTAGGGACTTCACATGGGTAGAAAACAGACCGTATGACGTTCACACGCGACGAGACGCGAATTGTATAGAAGAACCGTACCCATCGAGGAGAAATCGACAGGATCAGAGATGGGTACCCTCAATGAGCTTTTCCCCCTGCGCCTCGGATTGAATCATTCCTTTTCAAATAATGCTCTTCGGCGCATAATTTGTGGCCCTCATCATTCCCGGGGCTTTTGCCCCGGGCTACCCATATTTCACCCCGCTGGGGTGATTTTGCAGGGCTCAGCTATCGAGGTACAGGGCTCTAGGCATCATGGCACATGGTGCAAGATGCAGGTTCGGGTGATACTTATGTTCTGGGTGAACCCGCAACACGTAACCCGAAACCCGCGTCCCGAAACGCGAAACCCGAGGAAGACGCTTACAGATCCTTCCCTTCGCTCCGGATGCTCAGGTCTTCCCCTCTCCCACTCCTCCACTC
>JAFIFA010000206.1 GCA_020832225.1 Balneolaceae bacterium | reverse complement strand
TACCAATCAATTCCTATCATTCAGAGTCACCCGGTTTTTTTTCTTTATACTGTGCAATCATCAATGCACCCACAACGGCTGCGGTAAGCAGAATGGCCGTCATTTCAAACGCAAACAGATAGTCTGTGTAGAGTACATCACCCAGGGCTTCAACTGTTCCAACCTGAACCATATCTGAAGAGATCTCGGGCAGCATATCCGCCACTCCGCCAAGACTGTATAGTATCTGGGCAAAAATTACCGCTCCCAATAGAAATGCCAGCAGGTATTTGATTCGAAAACGTTCGAACAGACTCTCTTCCAAATCTACATTAAGGAGCATTATAACGAAAAGAAAGAGCACCATAATAGCCCCGGCATACACCAATATCTGGATCAGAGCCAGAAACTGAGCCTGGAGTAAGAGATAAACCCCTGATAGAGTAACCAGATTGATTACAAGGAAAAGGGCACTGTTAACCGTGCTCCTGGTTAAAATCATTCCCAAAGCGGAGCCGATTGCCAGTACAGCGAGCAGAATAAAAAAGTATGTTTCCATTTTTTGCTTTTATTTAGACGGCACTTAAGGTAGCCAAATTTAAAAATGGCATCAAGGGAAAGGGTGTACTTTTACTCATTAAATAAAGTGCCTTTGGTAGCACCTCTTTATCCGCTTTTTGGCTTTCTTCCTCCTTTCTGATGAGTTTTTTACTCCGAGAATAAATCGACTGCTACTCTTTTATGTTCACGAAGCGGCTCTTCACCGGTCTTCCATCAACAATTGCATGTACATATTGAATGATTTCTGCTACTCTGCCAAAATCAGCCCTCAACTATTCCTTACTATAATTTACATCGGATTTCGTTGCAGCTGAATGATATTATTCGTTCATTACTTGCCGTTCAGACCGTACTGAAGGCGTTTAACTTAAATTGTTTCAGATTTATTGATATGACCAGAGACGTAGATATGAAGGCACTGGGTGAAAAGATAGAGAAACACAGTGCATTTATCGATGATATTTACAGTGAGCTTAATAAAGTGATTGTCGGGCAACGATATATGATCGATCGCCTGTTGATCGGCCTGCTTGCAGACGGACACGTACTTTTAGAAGGTGTTCCCGGATTGGCAAAAACGTTAACGGTCTCCTCCCTGGCAAAAGTGATTGACACCAAGTTTCAGCGGATACAGTTTACACCAGACCTTCTCCCTGCAGACCTGATCGGAACGCTGATCTACAATCAGAAAGAAGCTGAGTTTACTGTAAAAAAGGGGCCCATTTTTGCCAATATAGTTTTAGCTGATGAGATCAATCGCTCACCTGCCAAAGTTCAGAGTGCGCTTCTGGAATCGATGCAGGAGAAGCAGGTAACTATCAGCGAAACCACCTTCCCACTTGAGGCACCGTTCCTTGTACTTGCTACCCAAAACCCGGTTGAACAAGAGGGTACATACAATCTGCCCGAGGCTCAGGTAGACCGATTCATGCTGAAACTGAAGGTTGGGTATCCGTCTGAAAAGGAGGAGCTTGAGATTATGAGGCGCATGGCCCGAACCGGGGACAAGGCAAAGCTTGTGCCGGTTACCAACACAGAAACCGTTCTAAAGGCAAGAGAAGTGATCAACGAGATCTACACGGATGAGAAGGTGGAGCAATACATTGTCAATCTCATCTTCGCAACGCGGTATCCTGAAAAGTACAATCTTACCGACCTTAACGATCTAATCAGTTTTGGTGCTTCACCACGAGCCTCTATTAACCTGAACCTGGCGGCAAGGGCTAACGCCTTTATGCAACACCGTGCTTATGTAACTCCGGAGGATGTTCGTACCATCGCAATGGATGTATTGAGGCACCGAATTATCCCGACTTTTGAAGCTGAAGCTGAAAATATCACTCCTGAAGATATTGTCCAGAAAATACTTAATACTGTTCAGGTTCCTTAAGAGATTATCTATTTTAGTATTACCAAAAAAGGCAGTTTATAATATAAGCTGCCTTTTTTTAGTTAATACACGCTATTAAGCACAAAGTTTTCACACGCCAAAAGAGAGATTGTATTTTTTTTTACGAAAATACAGATTTTTGTGAATTATTTATTTTGATATAGTCAAATCTCATAAATATATTCATGGAACATTAACATTTAGGAATTGCTCAATCCTATTAATCAATCAGGCTGCTTACTGCCCTTAACATTAACGTACAGTCAAGATATGAAAGTCAAACTTGTACCACGATCGAAAATACGTGTCTCCAGAAAAAGTAATTCGAAATATGCCAAATTGAAGGAGGCGATACAGAATTTAAAACCAGGCGGAGAAGCTCTAAGAATCAAGTATAATGATAAGAAGGAGTTGAACTCCATTCGCAATATCGCTTATACGTACAACAAAGAGAATAACACCAATATCAGAAGCAGTTCAGATAGCAACGAAAATATGATCTTCTTCTATATTGATAAGTAGTATTGAAATAATCCTTCCGGGATTTTTCAACCAGATACTTCACACAAAAAAAAAGCTCCCGATCGGGAGCTTTTTTTTTAATCACTAATTGAGGAGAGAGTTATTTATCCTCATTCTCTTTCTCTTTGAGCTTATCAGCAAGACCTGACATCTCCCCGAGAGTTGGTGTACCCGTCTCAACGGAGCCTGTTCCCGGTCTGGAAGAGCTCTTCTGCTGCTTCTTGGAAGACTTCGCCTCTTTCATGTCACCTTCTATTTGAGAAAGCTCAAAGGTTTTACTTGGCTCATCAAACTCTGCAACAAACCCGGATACTTCATCTCCTTCGCTAAAAGCAGCTTTGAGGTCTTCAGGTTGCTCAGTTAGTTTATTCGCAGGCAGAAACGCGTCTACGCCCAAAGGCAGCTCGATAAACATTCCTTTATCGGTAACTTTGGAAACCTTGCCTGTTACTTTCGCTCCGAGTCCATACTCTTCTGCGTACTCTTCCCAAGGGTTGTCTTTAACCTGCTTGTGGCCGAGGGTGATTCGTCTGTTATCGAAATCGATAGCAAGAATCACAACTTCAAGCTCCTGGCCTTTGTCAACCACTTCATTCGGGTGATCTACTTTTTCAGTCCAGCTCAGGTCAGAAACGTGAACGAGTCCGTCAATTCCCGGCTCAAGTTCGATAAACACACCAAAGTTGGTGAGATTTCTGACGATACCTTTATGGGTAGAACCAATTGGGTAACGCTCTGCAAGGTCTTCCCATGGATCTTTCTCAAGCTGCTTCACACCGAGGGAGATCTTCTTCTCCTCTTCGTTGATGTTCAGAACAACACATTCGATGATGTCATCTTTCTGAACCAATTGTGACGGATGCTTGATGTGCTGTGTCCAGCTCATCTCAGAGATGTGGATCAGACCTTCAACGCCTTTCTCCAGCTCAATAAATGCGCCGTAATCAGCAATTGATACCACACGACCCTGAACACGCATGTTCTCAGGAAATTTGATATCGATGTTTTCCCATGGATGCGGCTGAAGCTGCTTCAGACCCAGGGATACACGCTTGGAATCTTCGTCGAAATCGATCACAGCAACGTTCATACGCTGGTCGAGTTTCACAATCTCTTCCGGATGGTCTACACGTCCCCATGAGAGGTCGGTGATGTGGAGGAGTCCGTCTACGCCGCCAAGATCGATAAAGACACCGAAGTCGGTGATGTTCTTGACGATACCTTCGAGAACCTGTCCGGCTTCGATGGTTTCCAGAATTTCCTGTCGCTGATCTTCCAAATCGCTTTCGATAAGCGCTCTGTGCGATACAACAACGTTTTCTGCCTGCATGTTAAGCTTCACAATCTGAAACTCCATGGTCTTGCCTACATATGCGTCGAAGTCGCGTACCGGACGTACATCGATCTGTGAACCCGGAAGGAATGCGTCGATTCCAAAGATATCGACAACCATACCACCTTTAATACGACGCTGAATGTGACCTTCGATCACTTCACCTGTATCGTGGGCTTTCTCAATATTTTCCCACGCCTGCAGGATGTCTGCTTTCTTGCGCGAGAGGATAAGCTGACCTTCACGATCTTCCACTCTGTCGAGGAAAACTTCTACTTCATCGCCGGGCTGGAGGTTTTCCAGAACCTTGTTTGAAAATTCGTTGGCAGGAACAATTCCTTCAGACTTAAAACCGATGTCTACAATAACATACTTTTCATCTACAGATACGACAATACCTGTAACAATCTCTTTCTCTTCAATTTCACTGAGGGTATTCTCATACATTCCCTCAAGTTCATGAAACTCTTCATCACTATAATCTTCTGAAGCAGCTTCGAGCTCTTCAAAAGTATATGCTTTTCCATCCACTTCCCCCGTAAAGGCAGGGATATCTGCTGTTTCACCGTTACTCTCTTCTGTTGATTCAACGGCCTCTTTCTTGGTCTCTTCTGCTTCCGTTACTTCTGCAACAGCAGTTTCAGCTTCTTCGCTTACGTTATCTTTCTTTTGTTCGTCAGTCATTTAGGTTTTGGTTTAACCGCACCCCGGCTCTCGGAATGGGATTAATTATGGGTTTAGTTCAATTTTAGTTTCTCATCAATGATACTAATCATCTCAGCAACCTGTTCATCAAAAGTTTTACCGGTTGTATCGATCACAACCGCATCATCCGCCTGTTTCAGGGGATCTGCTTTTCGGTTGCGGTCTTTCTGATCTCTGGATTTCAGATTTTTCTCTACATCCTGCAGAGTTACATCAGGATCATCCATTTCATCAAAGCGGCGCTTTGCGCGCTCCTTTATAGAGGCATCCATATAGAATTTCAGATCTGCATCCGGAAACACGGCTGTTCCAAGATCCCTGCCATCGGCAATATAGGTGCTGTTATCAACAAGCCTCCTCATAAAACCGTTTACGAAAGCTCTTGCTTCCGGGTGGGATGCTATCTCACTGACGTTAGACGCCACTTCGTGTTTTCGGATCTCCTTTGTAATGTCTTCGCCATTGGCTTGAACATGAAAGATCTGATCTCTATACTCAACTTTGAGATCGTGTTCCGGTAAATTTTCAAAGAATCCGGCTTTTTCCGGTTTGCCTGCTTTCAACCAAAGGAAGGTGATCGTTCTATAAAGAGCACCTGAATCGAGAAACCCTATATTGAGTCGGTCTGCGATCTCCCTGGCTGTTGAGCTTTTTCCGGAGCCTGCCGGCCCATCGATGACTATAATCATATCAGAGAACAGCTAAAATAAATTTTTCTGACTTAAGATTCAATCCGTTCTTGTTAATTGAATCAATATCTCGTAATTTTGGTGTCTGTTCAAGATAAAGAGTATTTAACAGTAATAAACAATTTGTTATGCCACAGCATAAATCTGCTATAAAGCGGCTGCGACAGGATGAAAAGCGCAGAAAGCACAATCGAACACGCCGTTCCAAAATGAGAACGCTCAACAAAAAAGTTCTCTCTTCAACAGACAAAGAGACTGCGGAGCAAAATCTGAAGGCTGCTGTCAGCCTCATTGATAAACTCACAGTTAAGGGTATTCTCCATAAGAATACAGCTGCCAGAAAGAAAGCAGCACTTACACGTCACGTAAATAGTCTCTGAGAAATTTGTCTGAGCCCGGAAAAAGAGCACTTCTAGTCATTCTTGATGGCTTCGGTATAGCTAAAAATCCCGAAGTAAGTGCCATCGACCGGGCATACAAACCATTCTACGACTCTCTTCTAAATAAATATCCTCACTCAAGCCTCTCGGCCAGCGGTGAGGATGTCGGACTGCCTGAAGGGCAATTTGGCAACTCCGAAGTAGGCCATCTTAACATTGGTGCCGGACGAATTGTGTGGCAAGAGCTCACCCGGGTCAATAAATCGATTCGGGAAGGAGACTTCTTCACCAATCCTGTTCTTAAAAAGGCCTTTGAAAAAGCAGCAGGCAAAGGAAAGATTCATATTATGGGTCTTTTTTCTGATGGTGGCGTACATAGCCACAACAATCACCTCTTTGCACTTCTGGAGATGGCTAAACGTGAGGGAGTTGAGAACACATTTATTCACGCCTTCACAGACGGAAGGGATACCTCTCCCAATGGAGGAGCCGGCTACCTGAAGGAGTTTGAAGAAAAAGCTTCTGAAGCCGGCACAGGAACCATTGCCTCAGTCATCGGCCGATATTACGCCATGGACCGAGACAACCGATGGGAGCGAACAAAACTTGCCTACGACCTGCTTCTCCATGGCAAAGGGACCAAAGTGAGTAAAGCCTCTGAAGTTTTCCAAAAGAGCTATGAGGCTAACGTCACCGATGAGTTTATCAAGCCACACCTGATCGAGACTGCAACCGATAGCCGTATCCATAAAGATGATGTGGTTATCTTTTATAATATCCGGGGCGACCGTGCGCGACAGATCACAAAGGCTCTCAACGAATTTGGGGAGATCCCCTTTGAGACTGAACCTTTGAATCTGCACTATGCGACCTTCACTGCGTATGACGAGACCTTCAATGAATTCGCCCATGTTGCTTTTCCACCACTTCGGCTGAAAAATACGCTTGGCGAATACCTTTCAGGGCTTAACAAAAAACAACTTCGCATTGCCGAGACGGAGAAATACCCTCACGTAACCTACTTTCTCAATGGTGGTGAGGAGACGGAATATAGTGGTGAAGACCGAATTCTGGTTCCGAGCCCAAAAGTTGCCACCTATGATATGCAGCCAGAAATGAGTGCCGGTGAACTAACTGGTAAACTCAACACCGCCCTGGCTGATGAAATCCATGATCTGGTAATCCTCAATTACGCCAATCCAGACATGGTTGGCCATACGGGCGACTTCGAAGCCACCGTGAAAGCGGTTGAAACAATTGACCATTATCTTAAGGATGTGATTGATCGTGCCGAAAAACATGGATATGAGGTGTTGATCATTGCCGATCACGGAAATGCCGACTGTATGGTACAGCCTGATGGTAGTGCACATACGGCACATACCACAGCACGCGTTCCGGCGATCCTGGTGAGTAACCGGAAAGACATATCGATGCGCGATGGTATTCTCGGGGATGTTGCCCCTACTCTCCTAAAGATGATGGGAATCGCCCCACCTGAAGAGATGAGCGGCTCTCCCCTTTTCTGATCCGAACCGCTTCCGGTCTGTTCCATTCCAATTCTATCAATACGTTTGCTTTTAGCTATACACCATACTACTTTCGTATGGGATGGTGAACTAAAGCAACTGAACACTCGTTAACAATTTCAGCAATTTCTAATAAGACAAATCTTTTGCAGGTCCCGATATGGAGGGTAATTTTTCAAGTAAAGTCCGAGACGTTATACAGTTCAGCCGAGAGGAAGCCCTGCGCCTGGGCCACGACTACATCGGAACAGAACATCTGATACTTGGTATAGTCAGGTTGGGTGACGGAGTAGCCATTCGGATTCTGAAAAATCTGGACTGCGACCTTTTTAAACTTAAAAAAACTATTGAAGATACGGTTCGCGGCACCGGAGGTACGGTTACCGTCGGAAATATTCCGCTTACCAAACAGGCTGAAAAAGTTCTGCGCATCACATATCTCGAAGCAAAACTCTACAAGAGTGATACAATCGGAACAGAACATCTGCTGCTCTCTCTTCTCAGAGATGAAGAGAATATTGCCGCACAGATTCTCCAGCAGTTCAATATATCTTACGATGCTGTTCGCGAAGAACTCGACATGATTATCTCCGGAAATACCCGGGACACCGATCAGGCTGATGCCAGATCGACAAGTGCAAGCATTCCTCAATCACCGAAAGGATCCAAACCTTCCGGCAGCTCACGAGAAAAAAAGATGGAAAAATCGAAAACACCCGTACTTGATAATTTTGGCCGCGATCTTACTCAACTGGCCGAAGATGGTAAACTTGATCCGATTATCGGCCGCGAAAAGGAGATTGAGCGCGTGGCTCAAGTGCTGAGCCGCCGTAAAAAGAACAACCCGGTATTGATCGGGGAGCCTGGTGTAGGTAAAACGGCTATTGCAGAAGGCCTCGCCTCAAGAATTATTGAGCGCAAGGTATCCAGGGTGCTCTACGAAAAGCGCGTGATTGCTCTCGATCTTGCCGCCCTGGTTGCTGGCACCAAATACCGCGGCCAGTTTGAGGAACGAATGAAGGCCGTCATGAGCGAACTTGAGAAGACAGAGAACGTAATTCTATTTATCGATGAGCTTCACACCATCGTCGGAGCAGGTGGTGCAAGTGGCTCTCTCGATGCCTCCAATATGCTGAAACCCGCGCTCGCACGTGGCGAAGTTCAGGCAATCGGTGCAACCACACTGAACGAATACAGACAGTTTATTGAAAAGGACGGAGCCCTGGAGCGACGTTTCCAGAAAATCATGGTTGAGCCAACCACGGCTGAAGAGACCATTGAAATTCTGAACCAGATTAAAGGTAAATATGAGAAGCATCACAGCGTAAAGTATTCTGAAGAGGCAATTCTTGCCTGTGTGAAGCTTACAGACCGATACGTAACCGATCATTTCCTTCCAGACAAGGCGATTGACGCCCTGGATGAGGTAGGTGCACGAGTGCATCTGTCTAATATCACCGTTCCGGAGCACATTCTGAAGCTTGAAGATGAAATTGAAAAAACCAGCGCAGAGAAGAATGCGATGGTTAAAAAGCAGCGCTTCGAAGAGGCAGCGCGTCTTCGCGATACCGAAAAGCGGTTGATGGAAGAGCTGGAACAGGCTCAAAAAGATTGGGAAAAAGAGTCTGAACACATCGTATTTGACGTACAGGAGGAGGATGTTGCCTCCGTTGTAGCCATGATGAGTGGCGTTCCCGTAAACAAGATCAGCCAGAAAGAGGGGCAGAAGCTTCTCAAAATGCGCGAAGAGCTTGGTAAAAAAGTCGTTGGCCAGGATGAAGCTATCGTAAAACTGACGAAAGCGATTCAGCGTACCAGAGCCGGACTTAAAGATCCAGCCAGGCCGATCGGTTCATTTATCTTTCTCGGGCCTACCGGGGTTGGTAAAACCGAAATGGCCAAGGTTCTTGCTAAATATCTGTTTGACAAAGAGGAAGCTCTTATCCGAATCGACATGAGTGAATACATGGAGAAGTTCAGCGTCTCCAGACTCGTTGGTGCACCTCCGGGCTATGTTGGCTATGAAGAGGGAGGTATCCTCACGGAGAAGGTTCGACGCAAGCCATATAGCGTGGTACTTCTTGATGAAATTGAGAAGGCTCACCCAGATGTATTCAACATTCTGCTTCAGGTGCTTGACGATGGAATTCTTACCGACAGCCTCGGCAGGAAGGTAGACTTCCGAAACACTATCATTATCATGACCTCTAATATCGGAGCACGCGATATTAGAAATATGGGTAAGGGAATCGGCTTCTCATCAACTGATGATGCCTTTGACTATGCCAAAATGAAGTCAACCATTCAGGATGCACTCAAGAAGGTATTCAACCCTGAATTTTTGAACCGAATTGATGATGTTCTCACCTTCCACCCGCTGGAAAAAGAGCACATCTTCAAGATTATCGATATTCTGGGTGAAGAGCTCTTCAAGAGAATTCGAAGCCTCGGCTATGAGCTAGAGATCACAAAAGGTGCCAAAGACTTTATATCCGATAAAGGGTTTGATCCAAAGTATGGAGCCAGACCGCTGAAGCGGGCTATTCAGAAGTACGTGGAAGATCCACTCGCTGAAGAGCTTCTTGGAGTGGAACACGCAGAAGGTTCCGTCATCAAGATTAAGATGAACAAATCGCGTGACGGACTCGAGTTCGACTGGACTGATCCGGACCCTGATAAGAAGGAGACCAAAGACTCCGCTGAAGAGGGTGACTCATCTTCTGGTAGCGAATCAGAATCAGAACAGGAAGCAAAAGCCTGATAACCAATCTGATATTCTTGTGAAATTAAAAAAGGCCCTCGTTTTGAAGGGCCTTTTTTCGTTTAAGGCTTTTCTAAAATCCCAATCAGGATCAAAATTGCGCTGATATGTTGAGCTCCCTGTTAAGGCCTGAGAGCCTGAACTGATTGGCAGAGTTTCTTTCAATGTGAAGCCTTGCAGGATCGATCATCGACAGTGCCCCATCTATGTCTGCCCGGGCGATCTGTCTCTGTCCGATATGTACCGCCGTCATCATCGGCTCTGATATGTTTCCATGGTTCTCCGATCCACCGAATGCGAGGATCAGATCATCTTCAGGAAGGTATGTGGCGTAGAGCACCGGATTCCGGGAGCTTGTACTGCCCAACCTTTCTCCGGTTACGATATTGTATACCTGTACCCTGCCACGGGTATAGGTAGTTAAGAACTCACCCTTTTCATGCAGGGTAACACCTCTCTGCTCAGAATCTATATCAAATTCAGTAAGCATATTGCCAAAGCGATCATAAATATGAACACGATCATCTCCGCTGCCTTTCGTCAGCAGTGTAATAAAAGAGCCACTTTTCGTTACGTAGGCCTGTGCAATTTCACGCTCGTTATCGCGAAAAAATTCCCGATCATCCTCCTCTCCAAAGATCACTCGCGCGCGGGATCCTCTTGTTTCACCATAATTTATTACCGGGTTATAAAATACCACCGTTTGCCCGTATCTGTCTGAAGCGAGCCTTGAGGGTCGCTCCCCATCCTGGCTCTGAGTGCTGTTTGAAATGGAGTAGATTCTCTCTCCAGATGCATCAAAAAGGGTAAAATTAGCTACGTTATCCCGGGTCATCACACGGCCATCATCAAATGGAAAAATTCCCAGAGTGCCGTCGCCCGGTTCAAAGAACTCCAGCTCCTTTTGATAAAGCTGATTACCCTCATAGTCGGTTGAAATCAGATTCATCACCGCTTCAGACTTCAGCAGGCTTATTTTTGTACCCTTAGGTGATACACCCCACGTCTCAGGCTGAAAAAACTCCGCCGAACCTGCAGAAATACTGTTGTTTGAGTAACTCAAAACACCATTAAAAAGTGGAAACTGACTTTGAGATATTGAGGAGTGCTCCTGAACAGCAGTAACCGATAAGGATTGCGCTGAAATTGAACCTGCTGAAAAGAGAAGGATAAAAGCGATAAGATGAAGCTTCATTAAGTCGGTCTGAATTGTTTTATATTGTGGCGCTAAAATAGCATTAATTTCCTTTAGAATTATTACATGGTTTACTCGGTAATTGTTCCGGTATTTAACAGACCCGAAGAAACAGATGAGCTCCTCAACAGCCTGACCAGGCAGAGCTTTAACGATTTCGAAGTTCTCATTATTGAAGATGGGTCCGATAATCGCTGCGATAAGATTGTCGACAAATACAGGGATCTATTAAACATTCGTTACTTCTACAAGGAGAATAGCGGCCAGGGTTACTCAAGAAATTATGGTTTTGAGAGAGCCAAAGGCGACTATTTTGTCGTTTTTGATTCAGACTGTTTGATCCCGGCTCACTATTTTGCCATTGTGAACCGTGAGCTTCGCCGGACAGGTGCAGACTGCTGGGGAGGACCTGATCGGGCGCACGCCTCCTTCAACCCTGTACAACGTGCAATCAACTACGCAATGACCTCCCCTTTTACCACTGGGGGTATACGTGGACGGAAGCGAAGTTTGGAAAAATTCAGACCGCGAAGTTTCAATATGGGTATATCGAGGGAAGTGTATGAAAAGACAGGAGGGTATAGAATAACCAGAATGGGTGAGGATATTGAATTCAGTATCCGGATTGAAAAAGCAGGGTTTAAATCCATCCTTATACCCGACGCCTATGTTTACCACAAAAGGAGAACAGACTTTGGACAGTTCTACAGGCAACTGCACTTTTTTGGTCGGGCCAGAATCAATATCAGCCGCTTTTACCCCGATGAACTGAAGGGCGTTCATCTGCTACCTGCCCTCTTCATTCTTGGTATACCGGCGGGAATCATACTTCTCACCATATCCCCTCTATTAGGCGGCTCGCTATTGCTTCTCTATCCGGTATATGCCGCACTGCTTCTGTTGCACTCCCAAATGGAGGGAGAAAAGCTTGCTACCTCCTTTCTGGCAATAAGCGCTGCTTTCATTCAGTTATCAGCATACGGTATCGGAATGATGGAGGAACTCAGCAAGAAAAATACAGAGAGTGGATAAGATTTTCAGCCGAAAACTTTGCATTCAGAAATAGAATCCTTTATCTTTGGATTCTTTTGACAACCTGATCAAACGAAAGCTGTACACACACACTTTCGAACTTGAAAAGGGACCGGGGAGTAGCGCAGTCCGGTAGCGCATTCGCTTTGGGAGCGAAGGGTCGCAGGTTCAAATCCTGTCTCCCCGACAACAATTTATTCCTGACGCTTAGGAATATTTTCTTTGACTTAGTGAGATTTTGGAGACGTATTTTAACTGTGGAGCAGTGCTCTGCGGTTTCCCGAATACTCGGGATCTCCCGACAATAATTTATTCCTGACGTTTAGGAATATTTTTTTTGACTTGATGAGATTTTGGGGACGTATTTTAGCTGCGGAGCAGTGCTCTGCGGTTTCCCGAATACTCGGGATCTCCCAAAAAGGTCAAAAAACATTTCTTTGAAAGATTCATTTTAGATCTGTACAAAAACAAAACTGTTTGAGTCCAGGTGTTGACATATTGACGGGCATCATAGAGATTATCTTTGTTGTCTGATTTTTTGGTTATTCGTTCATTGTTATTCGATCAGCAGTTTAAGTACGACATATCGAATAGTAATTAATGACTGGCAGTTGACAGTAAAGAAACGAATAATCCGGTTTAGCGCCCGTAGCTCAACTGGATAGAGCAACTGCCTTCTAAGCAGTAGGTTTCAGGTTCAAGTCCTGACGGGCGTACACTCAGGTTTGAAACAGTTCTGAAAACTGAACCAAACCATTATAAGACAGATGGCGACATGGCCGAGTGGTTAGGCAGAGGTCTGCAAAACCTCGTACGGCGGTTCGAGTCCGCCTGTCGCCTCTTTTATGTATTGATGCAGTATCAGAGTTCTGAATCCTGAAAATTGAGTTTTCAGGATTTTGAATTTTACCCCATTTTTTGCCGCGTTCGTCTAGGGGTTTAGGACGCCGCCCTTTCACGGCGGTAACACGGGTTCGAATCCCGTACGCGGTACAAGATAAGTATCCATGCGTGATGTTTGATTGGTTCACAACTTTTTGTTCTATTAGAACGAATCATTGTAATCAAACAGAGTTGCGAAAGCAGTGCTTTCGCGGTTCGAATCCCGTACGCGGTACAAGATTAGTATCCATGCGGGATGTTTAATTGGTTCACAACTTTTTGTTCTATTAGAA
>JAFIFA010000186.1 GCA_020832225.1 Balneolaceae bacterium | reverse complement strand
TCTGTGAGAGTTAACCTCAGCGTCCTCTGCGACTTCTCTGCGGTCGCTGCGGTAAACCCAGAGACGATATCAATACTGACCCTTCTCTTGGCTCTTTGACAGACATAACCACAATGGATGCTAAGAGGATAATTTATTAATCACCCTTTTAACCTGAGCTCGATTTTAAATTGTAACAAAACATGCTCCCCTCCTTCGTAAGAGCCTGCCCCGAAACGTCGGGGAGGGGCAGGGGGTGGTTAGAGTATTTTGTTTAGACCTAAAAAACGAGAAAGTTTGATGTTTCCAGTTTTCAACCACCCCTAAATCCCCTCCTTGAAAAGGAGGGGACTTTTGAAGTATAAACAATGGTTTAGAATCGAACTCAGGTTTTTATCCATTGATACAGGAATAACAACAGTTTCTTCATCAAACATCATTATGGCTGCTGCAACACTCTTTGCGCTCTTTTTCCTACAGGGATCCACATCAAGCGATCTACCCAACTCCCCGGGAGACCACCCTTTTGAGGAGTGCCCCTCATCGCCCAACTGCATCATTCAATCCGTGCCGTACTCATTCGATGCCGAAGAGCTTTTCCAAAAGGCGGAGAGTGCGTTGGAGGGAATGAGAACGGAAGAGATCACTTCAGATTCACAATCACTTCAAATAGAAGCCGTATTTCGTATTCGGCTATTCGGTTTCAAAGACGACGTCCGGATCGCAATCGATTCAACTGACGACGGCTCAATACTTCACATTCGAAGTGCCAGCAGAACCGGCTACTCCGACCTTGGTGTTAATCGCAGACGCGTGGAGCGAATATTGAACCGAATAGATCAACAAACCTAACTCAAAATTTTTCCAACCGTGCCCAAAATAACTATCAATATCGGCGTTCTGCTGATAGCTCTCGGTATCGCTTCCTATTTTCTCACAGGAATGGCCAGCGCAACAGCTCTGATTCCTTCATTTTTTGGCCTTGCTTTTATCGGCCTCGGCGCACTCGGTAAACGTAGTGAGTCGATGCGGAAACACTCCATGCACGCTGCCCTGCTGCTTGCCGTTCTGGGGCTTGGCGGCTCATTTGGCGGACTCATGCAGATGCTGGGTTCAATTACCGGTGATGCACCTGAGCGTTTTGGCGCTGCAGTCGGACAGTCTGTAATGGCTATTCTGATGATCTACTTTATCATCACCGGCATCCGCTCCTTTATTGCGGCCAGAAAAGAGCGAGAGGCTCAAGAGGGCTGATTAAATCAGTTCTGTAGTCGTTCGTACTCACTTGTATGCGCAGGGTCTGTATCTCTCAGGATATTGTAGGCCCTGTTTCTTTTCTCCTGTTCGGCATCCCTGAAGATCGCCGTTATCTCTGTGTACTTTGTCCCAAAAAAGAGATCGAAAAGGTAGTTGTTGCTCACCATCCGTTTTGTATCGCGAATTTTTGACAGGGCCTCCAAAACCTCCTCCCTTGCCAGATCCGGGTTGAGCGTGAACTGATCCAACCCCAACCTGTGATAGCGGTAGATGGCTGACCTCAGATCGCTGTAGGCGCTGCTGGTCAGATCATTGATCAAGCCATAGCGATTCCTCTGCGCCCCAATCGATCTCCCCCATCCGGGCGTTCCGGCATTTTGCCCCAATTCAAAGATATTCTGTGCCCGGTTGAAATAGGTTGAGCCGCCCAGCTCTGAAAAGGTGTCGTAGTCGATGCCAAGAATGATGTAGGCGTAGAAATCGAGGAAGCTCGTGAGCTCATCGAACTGAAGCTCATCATAGATCAGATTCTTATTTTGAGGGTAGTCAAAGCGCCAGTTGGAGTCGCTGATCACCAGCGTTGCAGACATCTGATTGGTGTTGTAGATCGGCCTTCGGATTGAAAAAACCACTTCTGCCGTGTAGTTGAACTGACTGTCCACATTGGTCAGTACCACCTGCATATTGCACTGAATGCGTTCATTCTCCTCAAACCGGTCGTCCGTCCATCGACGGCCATTCAGATACTCCTCAATCTCACCCTTCAGCTCCGAAACATAGTCGTAGGAGGAGCCGCTGATCTGCCGGTCGTTGATGTTCACGGTGCAGTTCAGCTCCTGTGCCTGGAGATTGTTCATCCAGCCAATAGAAAGGCCGCAAATTACTGCCAGAATGAACACCGGTATTTGACGCTTTCTCTTCATAGTCGGAAACTCCTTGAGGCCTCTTAGAAGGCTTATGGAAGGTCAATAAACGAAATTCTTTTCGGCTTATGAAAACAGAATTGCAACCCTGCTTCATGCCACGCTATCTGATTGTAAAACTCCTCTGGCTGATCATCATTACTGCACCTGATTGGTCAGAGGCACAACCCATTTACGGGGCATCCTCACTTGCCATGGGGCAGACCGGCGTTGCCAATCCCGCTTCCGGCTGGTCCGTATCGGTGAACCCTGCCCTGATGTCAACGGAGGAGCGACTCCTTTCATTTTATGCATTTCGATATGCCGGTTTTTCTGAACTGACCGACAGTGCCTTATCTCTCACACTTCCTGCATTGAGAGGTGCCGGCGGGATCGAACTTTTCAGCTACGGGTTTGAACTTTTCAGGGAGAGCCGTTTCTCAGCCGCATACAAAGTGGAATTCAGGTCGGTTCATTTGGGACTATCAGCCACCTACGTTCATATCCGTCAAGGTGGCGGCTATGGGTCGGCCGGGGCAGTTGGACTTAGTGGAGGAGTTGCCTTCGAGCCTGCAGAAAATCTGATTGTGGGTATGCGGGCAACCAATCTCAACCAGCCTGTCTTCAATCGCAGTGATGAGGAGTTGCCAAGGGATATCTCCATCGGTTTCAGCTACCTTTCCGGCCCCGTGCTCACCACCCTCGATCTTGTCAAAGATATCCGCTTCCCACTCTCTGTTCGTGCCGGCATTGATCTTGAGCTGGCCGAGTCGTTCCATATCCGCGCGGGTTCGGCCACCAATCCCTCTGTCTGGTCTGCGGGAATTGGCTACATCACCGGCAGGGTGCGCACTGCGGTTGCCGTTCAGCAACACTACGCACTCGGCCTGAGCCCCGGTTTTGATATAGCAATCGGCCTTTAAAGTGATTGTAGACGATGAGCAAGCTCAGCCGATATCTCCCTCTCCTCATTCTGATCTGTTGGTTTATATCAGCTCCAGCGGCTGATGCGAGACAGCTTGTTGAAGATGATATCGAAACGATCATGAACAACCTTTTTCAAGGTGAAGAGCTAAGCGATGAGGAGCTTCAGCTTCTTACCGACAGCTATATGGACCTCATTCTTTCACCGGTAAATATCAACAGAGCGGGTGAAACCGAACTCCTGACCCTTCCCGGAATTACCCCAGGTGTTGCGCGAAACATTGTACGCCATCGGAATCGGAATGGTCCCTATCGCCACATTTCGGATCTGTTAGAGATCAACGGTATTGAGGAGGAGTTTCTCGTTCGGAATCATCTTTTCATAACCACAGGCAGCCGGCAAGAGCGTTTTCGCGAGCACTACCTAACCCGCTCCTACTGGGCGGAAGGTGCACGAACGGAGCATGTCAGCCGGGTGCAGAGCGTAATGGAAACTCAGGAGGGGTATCAAAAACCCGAAGAGGAAGGTGGATTTCTGGGAAATCCCCTGCAAATATATCAGCGCACTCGATTTACCGGAAGACGCCTCTCTCTCAACATGAACAGTTCAAAACTACCCGGTGAAGAGCCCCTATCCCCGATCAGCTCACATCATCAATCGTGGCACGCTGCCCTGAGAAATACCGGGAGCATACAGACAGCGATTGCCGGAGATTTTCACGTTCAGTTTGGGCGGGGGCTTCTCCTGAACACAGCCGGACAGTTTGGGAAGAACCCGCAAACATCCTCTATGCTGAACAGGCAGGATCGCGGAATTCTTCCGGCCACCGCATCCAGAAGTGGAGCTACATTCAGGGGATTAGGTTTTACAGCCGGCAACCGGGTTCAGCTCTCTCTTTTCCACTCAAGCAGGAATCGAACCGCAACGATCCACGATGACGGATCCGCATCCTTCCCGGTAAGCTTCCGAGCATTCAGAACCCAAAATGAACTAAGCAGAAAAGGATCGCTTAACGAAAAAAGCTTCGGTGCCAGAGTGCGTTTTAGTCTGCCGGGTGGGTATCTCGGGTTCTCCTCCCTGCATACGGAGTATGATCTACCCATTACCTCCGGCAACCGCCCCGATCAGATCTATAACTTCAGCGGGTTTTCACAAACGGGCTACTCCACAGACTTTCTATTCAATGTGGCCGGTTTACTTATCTTTGGTGAATCTGCCATTACAGACAACGGTGGTAGTGGCTACATAGCCGGTATTTCAGCCTCGGCCGGTCCACAGACAGACCTCACCCTTTCAGTGCGGTCGTTCTCCCCGGATTTCCGCGCCATTCATGGCAATCCCTTCTCAGAGTTATCCGGTGCGCCCGGTAACGAACGAGGCTTCTTTGGAGGAATACGTTTCCGCCCTGAAAACCGAATCACCCTTACCGCTTTTGCCGATCACTTCACCTTTCCGGCGGCGCGTTTCAGAAACACCCGCCCCACCAGCGGTTTTGAGTACAGGTTTGTTGCAGACATTTCAATGAATCGAAATCTTCATCTTCAACTGCAGTTCAGGCAGAAACAGAGAGAGCAGGAGCTGGAGTTCACCAATCATCTGGGAAGAGCTGAAAGGCGGATGAGCTCCGAGAATCGCAGATCGATGCGGCTTCAGGCTGAGTTTAGACCGCAGCCCACCCTTCGTTTTCGAACAAGGATTGAGCAGGTCGATTCCAGATCGGCAGACAACATAAAGGAACAAGGTTTACTCCTGTTTCAGGATCTTCAGATCCATATCACACGAACCCTTCGAATTGACGGTAGAGTCACTCTCTTTGATACCGATGGGTATAACGCGAGGGTTTTTCAGTTCGAAAATGACTTTCTCTACAGAATGACCAACACCATGCTGCAAAACAGAGGTCAGCGGATCTACGCCATGTTTACCGCAAGCCTGAGCTCATCTGTTACTGCCTGGGCCAGATACTCAATCACTACCTACGATGATCAGATTTTGATAGGCAGCGGCAATCAAACCATCGCCGGTAACCGAAGAAGTGATCTCTCTTTTCAGGTAAGAGTTGTACTATGAACATCCGCTTTTCCTGCTTTTTGGGACCAATTTTTGATTAAATAGTTTTTTCGAATTTTATCTATAACCTAAATAATTAACATAAAAGCGCTTCCATGAAATAATTAATTGCGTATGTCTTTTTTCCTGCCATTATTAATAATGCAGCATTTAATGTGGGCAAGATGGTTTTAGCCCACTTTTTTACAGGAGTCCCCTCCCCGCTGTACTCGACCGTTTTTTTTTCATATCTCAATTTACTGCTTATGAACTCTTCCCTATCTGAGAAATCCGCCTGTGGTGTTGGATTTATCGCCAGCAGAAAGAATCAATTCTCCCACGAAAATCTACAACAGGCTCTGCATGCGCTGAGCTGCGTTGAGCATCGGGGAGCCTGCGGAGCCGATATGGTTTCCAGTGACGGAGCCGGAATTATGGCCGATATCCCGTTTGAGATGTTTGGGTATAAACAGGGTGAAGTGGCCGTTGCCACCATTTTCGCACCACACAGCAGTCACCGACGAAGAAAGGCGCTCAGAGTATTTGAAGAGACCTTCAACTTTTACGGCCTTAAAGTACTCGACTACCGAATTGTCCCAATCAACCCGGACGTGTTGGGGAGAGACGCGCATGAGTCGATGCCCTACATTCTGCACGCCTTTATCGAACGTCCCGATCACTGTCGTACCGATAGCTCCTTTGATAAACTGCTCTACACAGCAAAGCAGATGACCCGCACCCGGGAAAAGGCGCACGGTATTGTTAAGGAGTTCTTTTTCGCTTCGCTTTCAGCCCGAACGATCGTCTATAAGGCTCTGACAAAAGCGAACGTCCTCAAGGAGTTCTACCTGGACCTCAAGGATCCCCGATTCAAAACCCGCTTTGCCCTTTTTCACAGACGTTTTTCAACCAATACGCGCACATCCTGGGACAAAACCCAGCCATTCCGGATTATCGCCCATAATGGTGAGATCAATACCATCACCGGTAACCGATCTTGGGCGATCTCGAGGGAGAAGTATCTGGGCGTTCGGGAAGATGAGCTTTTGACCCGGCAGCAGATCAGCGATTCCGGCAGCCTGAATGAGATGGTGGAATCGCTCAATTATCGCAGCAGTATTCCATTTGTGGAGGATATTCTTGCCATAATGATTCCGCCTGCAACTGAAGATAACAGCTTCTATAAATTCTGGAGCCGCGCCATGGAACCTTGGGACGGTCCCGCCTTCATCTCCTACTCCGATGGTTCGTCGATTGGTGGACGTCTGGACAGGAACGGCTTTCGACCCTGCCGCTGGATGATTACCGACGATCACCTCTATGTAGGTTCAGAAGCAGGTTCTTTCAATGTAGACCAACGTCTGATTACCGCAAAAGGCTCCCTCCAGGCGGGTAACGGGATCAAGATGGATCTACAGATTGGAAAGGTTCACTTCAGAGACCCCAGCTTTTCCAGGGAGAACTTTGATGCCGACTTTGAACACCGCCTTGAACCCCTCATTGAACAGCCTGCTCCAGATGAACCTGACACACTTCCTAATCCCCATCGGTTCAACACCACGAGAGAAGAGATTGAAGATCTTCTGGTTCCGATGATCAGTGAAGGGAAGGAGCCAATTGGCTCAATGGGCGACACGGCCCGTCCGGCGATCTTTTCCGATCAGCCTCGCTCCTTTTTTGACTATTTCTACCAGAATTTTGCACAGGTAACCAATCCGCCTCTCGATTACATCCGTGAGAAGATGGTGACCGATCTGAGTACCTATCTTGGAAAACGTCCCAATATCTTCTCACCAAAAGAGCTTCTGCCACTGTTTCCGGGCTTTGAAACGGAGAGTCCGCTGCTCTCCCTGGGACAGATGAAGACCCTCAGGATGATCAACGACTCTCCATCCCGGATCAAAACCGCGGAATTTGAGATGCTTTTTGATCGCGAACATGGCGAGGTCGGTTTCCGCTCTGCCATACGAAAGATCACCAATGAGGCTATTGAACAGGTTAAGCGCGGAGTTACCATCCTGATCATCAGCGATCGGAATGCAGACTCAGAACGCCTCCCCATACCCGGACTGCTGATGCTGCGTGCGCTCGTCAATGCACTGAATGATTCGGGACTGCGCCTCAACGCCTCGATCGTTGTGGATAGTGCTGAAGTGAAGAATACACACCATTTCGCCACCCTGATCGGATTTGGTGCAACCGCCGTATGTCCTTATTACGCTCTCAGTTTTGCAAGATATGGAGATCATCGCAAACTGAACAAGACCGGGCTAACACCGGATCAGCACGAAAAGAACCTGATCAAAGCGTTCAATACCGGCCTTCTTAAGATTATGGCAAAATCGGGGATATCGGTAGCGCGAAGCTACCAGAGCTCAAAGCTCTTTACATCGCTCGGTATTGGTAAGGAGATTAAGGATCTATTTTTCCCGGGGCTCTTTAGCCCTATGGGAGGAATTGGCATATCGGAGCTTGTGAATCAGATCCTGAAGCGCGCTGCAGAAGCCGACGAGCTCTCACCGGATGACAAACCCGTTCACACCTATCAGCTTAGGGAGCACAATCGTGGGAAGAAGGGTGAAAAGCACGCCATGACGAATACCCGCTCAAAAATCGTACACGATCTTGTGAAAACGAGTGGCTTCAATCTCGATGAAATTGAGCTCTATGGTGAATACCTGAAACTCTCTGAAGAGAGCGAGCCAGTCAATCTCAGGCACCTCTTCACCTTCAGAAAATCGGATGAGCCTCTTCCAGCCGATCGTGTTGAGGATCGATCTGAGATCCTGAAACGATTTGGATCGGGAGCGATGAGCTTTGGCGCCATCAGTGCAGAGTCGCAGCGCGATATCTTCCTTGCCATGAAGGAGATTGGCGGGCGAAGCAATAGTGGCGAGGGTGGTGAAAATCCATACTTCTACACGCTTGGAATATCAGCTTCTGTGAAGCAGGTGGCCAGCGGGCGTTTTGGCGTTAACGCCGAATATCTTGCGGCCGGTAATGAAATTCAGATCAAGATTGCGCAGGGGGCCAAGCCGGGAGAGGGTGGCCAGCTAATGGGCGTGAAGGTGAGCGAGGATATCGCTTTTGCCAGAAACAGTGAACCCGGTATCGATCTTATCTCACCACCACCGCTTCACGATATCTACAGTATTGAGGATCTGAAACAGCTCATCTATGAGCTTAAACAGATCAAGCCAGGCATGAAAGTGAACGTAAAGCTGGTTTCCGGCGAGAATATCGGCACCATCGCTGCAGGTGTAGCAAAAGCGGGTGCCGATGTGATCCATATTTCCGGTGGAGATGGCGGAACCGGTGCGGCAACCATCACTTCGATGAAGCACGCCGGCCTTCCCTGGGAGATCGGTCTTCTGGAGGTTCACCGAACCCTTTGTGAGCATGGACTCCGTGAGTATGTGGAACTTCGAACCGATGGCGGGCTCTCCGCCGGCAGCGATATTGTGGCCGCAGCCATGATGGGCGCTGAAGGGTTCGACTTTGGCAAGCTCCTGCTGATTGCTGAAGGGTGCGTTATGGCACGAATATGTGAAAAGAATACCTGCCCGAGAGGTATCGCCACTCACAACCCGAAGTTTAAGAAGAAGTATCGTGGCAAGACGGAGGATGTGGTTCGAATGATGGAGATACTGGCTGAAGATGTGAGGCGCATCCTGGCTGAAGTTGGTGCTGAATCTCTTGATGAGGTGATTGGCCGCACCGATCTGCTTAGAGTATGCGAAAAACATGAAGAGCTGGTTGAAGAGCGTGGGATTGATCTCACCTGGTTCAGTGGTGAGTCGTTTGCCATCAGAAACCAAAAGAGAAATCCATTCCACGAAGGGATCAGCCTGTTCAATCAGGAGCTGGTCAAATTCACCGCTGATGCCATAGAGAGTGAAGGCACTGTTTCGGGCGAATTTGAGATTACCACCGAAGAACGTGCGGTGATGGCAACCATCAGCGGCAGGATTGCCCAGAAAGTTTCCGGCAAGAGATTGGCCGAGATTCATGAGAAAGGGGAATCGATCAGTGAGCACAAATTTGACGGAGAGCTAAACCTACGCTTCAACGGAAGTGCAGGGCAGGGTTTTGGTGTCTTCATGACGGAGGGAATTGAGTGTCGGCTTACAGGAGAAGCGAATGACTCGGTTGGCAAGGCGATGTCTGGCGGGCTGATGGTTATCAACCCTCCCGGAAATGTAACCTACGAGCCATCAGAGAATGCCATCATCGGAAATTGCGCACTTTATGGTGCCACGGGTGGAACCATGTTTGTTCACGGCCAGGCCGGCGATCGATTTGCCGTAAGAAATAGCGGAGCTACGGCCGTTGTGGAAGGAACCGGCCTCCATGCCTGCGAATATATGACGAACGGCACAGTGGCAATCCTCGGGCCGGTGAGCCGTAATGTAGGCGCCGGGATGACCGGCGGAGTTCTCTATCTGCGTGAAGAGGAGGTTCATCAGATTAATGATGAGTATATCACACCGGTTAAGATGGACGATAAGTCAGCCGATGAACTCCACAAGTTGCTAAAAGAGTATCACGCTGAAACCGGAAGCAACCGGGCATCGGCAATACTTGATAAGTGGGAAAAAGAGAAGACCCGCTTTGTTAAGCTTATGCCTGTAAGTGTTCTGAACAAGAAGCAGCTGAATGAGGAGATCTCAAAAGTAAAAGCGGTGGGGTAGAGTGGAAGCTCAAAGCATGAAGCTGAAAGCTCAAAGGCAGACATATCAAGACCTTCCAGCGCGCGAAGCTCCTGAAAGCGTCTGTTAAAAAGTTGAACTGTTGAATCGTTGAGGGGCAGAAAGCGTGAAGCCGGAAGCCTGAAGCTTGCTGATTATTTGGTTGAGGCTTGAAATTCCCCCCTTTCAAAGGGGGGACGAAGGGGGGTCCTTAAGGCACGATCTTTGACTCAGGATTCGCGTCATTAACGGTATGTTCTATTTTCAAAATCCTCCCCACTGCGCCTCGATAAATCCCTTTCCTTTTCATAAACCGTTCCTCGGCGCGGGGTAGCGGTGCCACCTTTTGCCCGGGGCTATCGCCCCGGTCTGCACTGGAGCGCCCTTTCAGGGCTGGGTGGAAAAAGCTCAAAGTTGGAAGCTGAAAGCATGTAGCTCATAACAAGACCTTCCAGCGCGCGAAGCTCCTGAAAGCGTCGGGTGCAGAGCTGAAAGAAAGAAGCTGAAAGCTCAAAGCGAACCTATTTTTTGGGGAAGACTTTTATTCACGAAGTCCCCCCTCTTTGCGAATCGCCGTAAGGCGTGAGCAGAGAGTTATACCGTTTAATTTCAACTTACATTTTCGTAAACTTTATCTTGAGGAGCAGTTGGTGAACCCGTACATTCTTCCACCGTTGAAGACTGGGAGGCCGATTGCTCCTT